>CAIVSK010000376.1 GCA_903908495.1 Akkermansiaceae bacterium | reverse complement strand
TCCTGCTCCGCCACCGGCACGTTGATGAAGGCGCAGGCCAGATGGGTCAATTCAGCTTGAATGGCCGATAGCCGGGCGATTTCCTCCTCGTTGTGCTTGCGTGAGGAGATGTCCTTGTGGGTGCCGATCATGCGCAACACCTGCCCCGTCGCGTCGCGACTGACGGCCTGGCCGCGGGTGAGAATCCATTTCCAGCTGCCATCCTTGCAGCGAACCCGATGTTCGTTGTTGTATCCAACGCTTGGGTCGGCGATGTGGGCGCTCATTTGCGCCCGCACCATGTCCATGTCCTCGGGATGAATCCGTTGGAGCCATTCGTCGTGCCCCACCACTGATTCGTCGCCGGTATAGCCCAGCATCTCCTTCCAGCGCTCGGAATAAAACACCTTGCCGGTCTCCCCATCCCAATCCCACACCCCGTCACCTGACCCTTCAAGCGCGAATTTCCAACGCTCCTCGCTCTCGGACAAGTCCCGGGTCAGCCGCCGCGCGATCATCCCGGCATTGGCCCGGGTGGTGACCAACGACAGCGCCAAGCCGGCCAGCAGCAAGCTGGTGAGCGTTCCCCCGCACCCCACCCACCAGACCTGGCCGCCAACCGGGTTGACCAGGGCCCCGCCGGTGTGGGCGAAATGCAGCAACCAGGGGCGGCCGGCCGCCGCCACGGAAATCTGGTGCCGCGCCGGTTCGGGCGAGCCCGCTGGCACGTCGCGGGCGCTTGGCTCGCTGTCATAGAGCAGGGCGGCAGGGACGGCGCGGGTGCCGTCGAAGAGCTGCAGGCGGATGTGCTCGGATTTCTCCGGGGCACGGCTTGCAAAAACCCCTTGCAGCAGGTCGTTCATCCGGTACGGGCTGTAGACCCACCCGGTGAGGGCAGCCCGCCGCTCCGCGAGCGTGGACGGGACGAGGCCCATCCGATACACCGGCGCATACATCAGGGTACCGGCCTGGAGGTTCTGGCCATCCTCCTGCACCAGCGTGACCTTGCCGGACAGGACCGTCGCGTCCTCGTCGCGCGCCAGCTCCATGGCAGCGCTGCGCACTCCCTCGGTGAGCATGTCAAAACCGAAGGCGCGCAAGTTACGCCCTGCAAATGGCTCGAGAAATACGATGGACGAATAGATTTCGCGTTCACCCTCGGGCCACACCCGGTACTCCGGGAACCCCTCGCCACGGACCGCATCGAGATGGGCGGCGAGTTGTGCGCGCGGCAGCAGTTTGGCAAAGCCGATGCCCTGGATGCCCGGCAGGACCTGGCTGATTTTCTGACGTTCGGCAAATTCATGAAACTCTTCGCGGCTCACGCCGTCGGTATCGCTGAAAAATGCCGCAGCGCTGCGCAGCACCTGTTCGTGGGCACGTATTCGCACTTCGACCTTGGCTTGGATCACCTCGCACTCGGTCTTGAAATTTTGTTCCGCTTCCCGGTCCAGCGTGGCTTTGACGGAGCGCACCGCCAAACCGGTGGCGAGCAACCCGGCCACCAGCAGCAATGCGGCCCACCACACGGCGTGACCCAGACGATTGCGGTAAATTTTCATGGGTTGCGGGTCGATGGGGTCACCGCTCATCAGGCGGCGGTGCTGGCAAACTGTGAGCCGGCGGCCTACGGCGCGCCGGAATAATCAGGAAAATCAAGGCTGGCGGGTGGCGGCGCGGCGTGCACCGGAAGAGAAACTTCCATGACCAGCCCGCGATGCTCACCATTGTGCACCGCGACGTGGCCGTTGAAGAGCTGGAGGATGCGGCTGGCCAAGGCGGCACCCAGGCCGAAATCGCCGCCGCCTTTCAGCAGCGTGCGCTGCCCGCCGACTTCGAAGAACATCTCGAGGGCTTCGGCCGACAACATGCCACCGCCGGTGGCAATGATCACCTGCGCCTGGCCGTCCACGACGCGGGTTTCCAGAACAATCGATTCCCCGGTCTTCACACACTGGGTGGCGGTGAGCAGCAAATCCCCAAAGGCCCGGTCGAGCAACGCCGCATCCGCGACGACGGTGACTCCCTCCACCGCTGCAAGCGCGGCACGCGGCTCGATGGCAGGAATCTGCCCAGCACCCGCATCCAATGCCTTGCTCAACGCCAGCGCCAGCGAAATGGGGGCCACCGCGATGTCTGCGGGCTTAACCTCGATGGCCACCAGGGCCAGCGCATCGTTCATGAGTTTGTCGATGCGGGCGCATGCCTCGTCGTAGTCCGCGCGCAGGGCATGCAGCGGCGAGTCGGCCGCCAAGTCTCCAAACAGCAACTCCGCGCTGCCGATCACGCCGTTGAGAGGAGTGCGCATTTCGTGCGACAAAACGTTGAGCCAAAGCTTGTTGGCACCATCCCACAGTTGCAGGCGACGGTGCGCCTCGGTGAGCTCCGCCAACCGCTGCTCAACAAGTTCTTCCAGATGGTGCTGATAACGCCGCAGCTTGATGTGGGTGCCGACACGCGCCACCACCTCGGCCTGCGCAAACGGCTTGGGCACATAATCCACCGCCCCAACCTCGAACGCCCGCGCCTTGTCGGAAATGTCCGTCAACGCACTTAGAAAAACGATCGGAATGTGCTGCAGGCGCTCGTCCGCCTTGCAGCGCCGGCAGACTTCGTAGCCATCCATTTCCGGCATATTGACGTCCAGCAAGATCAAATCGGGCATCTCGTCGCGCGCCGCGGCCAGTGCCATGGCACCGCGCGGAAACGCCGCCACCCGATACCCGGCAAGACTCAACACGGTTTCCAGCACGTTGAGATTTTCCGGCTCGTCATCCACTATCATGATGGTCGCCTGGCTCGTATCCGGTTTCATAATGGGTCCCCTTTCATGACGCCTAACAAGGCACGCAGACGGTCATAGTCGTAGGCATTGACCAGCTGGCCCATGCTCGCAGCCAGCAGCGGCTGCTCGTCGGCGATGACCTTGAGCAACTCACGCAAGCGGCCAATGTCGCCCCGGTCCAGTGCCTGGGCCAGCTGCACGCGTTGCTCCTGCGGCAGGCTGGCCTGCGCGGTGGCGAGCAGCCCGGCGGATGCCGGATGGCCGGAGGAACCGGCACGCGGCGCATCAGGCCCGGAGGACTCCCCGCCGGCGCTGCCGCCAGCCGCCCGGGTGTTGAAAGTGAAGCGGAACCGGCTGCCGCGGTCGGGGTGGCTGGTGACGGTGACGTCCCCGCCGAGTTCCCGCGCGTAACGGCGGCTCAAGGGCAGCCCGAGCCCGGCTCCTTTGCCGCCCTTGCCGCCCTGTTGGGCTTGCCCGAAAACATCGAAAATGAGTTCCAGATTCTCGTCGCTGATGCCGCAGCCCGTGTCTTCGACGTCCACCACCACCACCAGGCCCGGACGCTGGGGACCGGGCTGGACGGACGCCGACACCAGCACCCCGCCGGAGCTGGTGAATTTAACGGCATTGCCGACCAGATTGACCAGGATTTGACGCACCTTGCCGCCATCGGCGTAGAGGTAGCGCGGCAGGTCGGCGGCAACCAGTAATTCCAGCTTGAGGCCATCCGCCTCGGAATGCTTTTCGTTGATCAGGCGCACGTCCTCCAGAACTTGATAGAAATCAAAATCGGCAGGATTCAGGGTGACCACATCGCTATCGCCACGCACCAATTCGAGCAGATCGGTGAGCAATTCCAACAGCCGGTTGCCGCCGCGGATGATTCCCTCCACCCGCGCCAGGCTCGGGCAATCGCCGCACTCGAGTTCCAAGATCTGGGCGTAGCCGAGCACGGCGTTGAGCGGGGTGCGGATCTCGTGGGACATGCTGGCCAGAAACCGGCTCTTGGCTTGAGCACCGGCTTGCGCAGCGTCGCGCGCCTGCACCAGGCTCTTGTGGAGCTCGACGGATTCCCGTTCGATGCCGCGGCGGGCTAGGAAATGGGCGTAGAGCTCGGCCAAGACCCGCAGCAAAGCCACTTCCTCTTGCTGCCACACGCGCTCGTGGCGCACAGCGTCGAATCCCACAAACCCCAGGCACACGTCGCCCTGCATCAACGGCAGGGTGATGAGTGAAACAATCCCCTGCGGCTCGAGGACCTGCCGCAACAAGGACTCCGGTGCTAGCGCCGCCACGCTGGGAATGTGCATCGCCTGGCCTTGCCGGTGGGCCGCCACCCAGTCCGGCAGCAGCGCAGTGGGCACGGCTTGCAGGTTGGCCATTTCCGGATTGATGCCCGGGGCACACCATTCGTGGGTATTGCACATGACGCCAGCCGCGAAGTCGTAGATAAACAAATAGGAGCGGTCCGCATCAATGATCCGGCCGATGGTGGCGAGCGACTCGTCGATGGCCACATCCTGGTGTTCGGTGGCGATGTTGACAAAATCGGTGGCCAAATGCATCAACTCGCGCTGAATGATCGAGAGCCGGCCCAGCTCGGTTTCGGCGCGCTTCTGCGCGGTGATGTCCCAATTGGTGCCGATCATGCGCAGGGGGTGGCCGGCGGCATCGCGCTCGACCGAGGCGAAGCCGCGGATGTTGTGGGTGCTGCCGTCGGGCCAGAGCACGCGGAATTCGATGTCGAACTCCTTGGAGTCTTGCAAGGCGAGTTGGATTTCAATGTCGCCGCGCTGCCGGTCATCCGGATGCAACCCCGCCTGCCAAGCCTCGTAGGCGCCGCTGAACTGCTCGCGGGTGATGCCGTAGAGGCGGAACATCTGCTCGTCCCATTCCAAGCGGTTGTTGACCACATCGTAGTCCCAAATGCCCACACCGCCGGCACGCGCCGCGAGCGACAGACGGCTGCTGGTTTGGCGCAGGTCTTCCTCGGCGCGTTTGCGCGCAGTGATGTCCCGGCTGATGCCGAGCACGCCGAGCAGGTCGCCATCGGACGTCCGAAAAGGCGTCTTGATGGTATCGACGAGGACGAGCCGCCCGTCGGGATAGGTGATCCACTCCTCGTTGTGGCTGGCTGCGCCCGATGCGAGCATGCGCTGGTCGTACCCGCGGAATTGGCCGCCTACCACCTCGCCAAACAGCTCGATGTCGGTGCGGCCCACGATCTGATCGCGCGGCAGGCCGACAAACTCGGCAAACGGCGGATTGCATCCCAAATAGGTGCCGTTGAGATCCTTGTAAAAAATGATATCAGGAATGCAGTCGAGCAATGACTCGAGCAAGCCAGCTTGATGCTTGCCGGGCACCGCAATGACGCTGGCGAGCGCCTCGGCGGACAAGTTTACGTGGCCCGCAGCGGCGTGGCAATGGGCAGCCTCAGCAGACTGCCGAAAGGATGGCTCGGAGGTGAGCATTGAATGGGTTTCGTTGAGCGCTTGCGCGGCGCTGAGGTACCGTAACTCAGCAATCGGGGCACCAGCAAGGTAATTCATCCGCAGGGGGGTAAATATCCAGAGTAATCTTGCGTATCCCCGGAGGCGGGAATTACAAGGAAACCGTGTTCTCTGTTTCAGTGGTATATCGGGAGCGGCCGGGTGCCGCTCAGGGCTGGCTGCGGGCATTCTTTTGCTCGGTGAGCCAAGCGCGGTCGGCATCGCAGAGTTTATCTTCGTGGGTACGCGAGCGGGCGCCGTTCGGGTCGATGAGGATGATTTCGCCCTTGTTGTAGGACACCAGCTTGGCGAAAACCTTGCGCGCACGGCGGTCCTGCCACTCGCGATAGCCCTTTTTCTCCAGATCGGCCCGCCACCCGGCATAGGCGCGGGTGGCCACCGATTCGCCATGCTTGATGAGGCCCCAGGTGAAATCCGCAGAGCCACGCTTGTAGCCGACGTAGCGGCCGATGACCTCACCGCCGGCGTTGAGCAGGATCAAGGTCGGGTGACCCATGACTTTGTAGCGCTTTTTCAATTCTGCGGAGTAATTGTTGATATCGGTTTCGCGGGAGAGCGCCTCGCCCACCGAAAGGCCGGGGTCCTTGACCCGCACAAAATCGTCCACCCGCAAGCGCACGAGTTTTTCCATCGCCCATTTTTCAAAATCGGTGGTGGAAAAAAGCTCCTCGTCGAGGGCCTTGCACATCGGACTGTTGCGCGAGCTGGTGAACCAGATGAGCAACGGTTTGCCCTCGCGGGAGGCGCGAGCACGGGCGATGGCTTCGCTGTCCTCCCACGCCTTGGACTTGGGCGCGGCCAACACATCCGCCAGCTCCGGCGGCAACTGCGGGTCCGCATCGTCCGGATTGGTGAACGCGATCTCGTCCATCGGCGTGAATGCCAAGCCGCCCACCCCCGGCTTGTTGCCACCGGGAGCGACCGGAGTCCCACCGCCATCGGCCGCCCCACGACCGCGCAACTCCGCTGGGATGCCGGTATCGCCAAACGCTTTTTGCTCGTCGGTTTTTTCCGGCTTTTTATTGGCACCGATCAACCCGCAACCGGTCAGTCCAAGACACACGCCCACCAGCAGCCATGGCAACAGGCGTTTCATCGGGCGAGGCGGGCGGGTTTCATGGCGGCGCATGGGCTGGACTTGCTGCTATTTTTTCAGTCGCACCGGGGTGCCGCAGTAGGTGCAGCGGAACCACCGGAACAACACGATGTGCAGACACAGGGGAACGATGTAGCCGAGACCGCGGATGCGATGGGCCTTGGAATTTTTGAGGCAGGCGCGGTGCAGGAACAAGCGCTGGTTGCAGATGCGGCAGCGCCCGTTGTAGGCATAAATCAAATACAGGCCGCCGAGCAACGGCAACGCGCAGGGCACCACCAACAGCCACGGCGAAGCCCAGGCAAAGCGCGTCGGCGACAACACCGCCAGCAAGAATACTCCGGACACCGCAATGGCCAATGGCAGCAACAACGCCATCGCCAGGGTGATCATGGCACCCAGGGTGATGCTGAGCGGGTGGCTGTGCAGCACCCCCCGGATATAGGTCCGCGAGCGCGGGTCCCGACCGCGGTTGGTCGCCTCCAACGGCGCTCGAATCAAGGCGATCCGTTCGCTTTCCCGGTTGCCCTCGCCCTCGATAGGAGCCATCGACAACGCGATGCGCTGCCCGACTTTCTCCAGGTCGGCGATCGAACGCAAGCGCGTCACATCGATTTCCAGGCGCTGCGGACTGCTGTCGCCCAATTGCACGTAGCCGGAGGCCAGCGGCCGCGATGCCGTGCCGGCTGGTGCACGCGGCTTCGCCCGCAGCGGGGTGTCGCGGCTGGTCACGCGGATTTCCAGATCCCCGGAATACCGGTTGAGCAAAATGACGGGCGGAATGTCCGACACGGCCAGATGGTTTTCCATCAACTGCCAACTCGGCAGTGGAATGGCCGCCGGTGCCGCGGCCAACATCTCCATCACCTCCGGCACCGCCTCGTAATTCACCGGCATGGCCGGGCTGGCCACCGGCTCATCCTCGATGCCAACCACCTCCCGGGCGGCTGCAATCCAACTGGCGATATTGGCGGCCGTGGGCGTGCGCTTGGAAATCTTCACGATCCGGTTGGCGCGCTCCAATTCGATGACGAGCTCGTCGACGCCGGCTTTGGCAAGCGCCTCAACATTGACGAAACCGGCGGCTTCGAGCAATTCGCGCGAGCCCTTGCCAATCCCTTGAATGCTAGTGAAATCCGTCATCGTGCCAGCTATTTTACTGCCAATCAACCCGCTGACAAGCCGTCATGTCAACGCCGCGAGCATCTCCCCGAGCTGTTGTAATTTTGTGTGCCACTCGGCCAGCCGGGCCGTTTCCTGCACCACCACCTCCGGCGGGGCCCGCTCGACAAAGCTGGCGTTGCCCAGCTTGCCCTCGCACTTTTTCACCTCCAACTCGATGCGCTCGATCTCCTTGCTGAGGCGCACCCGCTCGGCTGCCACGTCGATCAGGCCTTCCAGCGGCATGTACACCTCGCCCAGCGGGGTGACCGCCGCCGGAGTGCCTTTGACCGCCTCATACGCCGAATCCAGCCGGATCTCGGCGGCCCCGACCAACAGAGCCAGCACCTTGGACTCGTCGGCGAGCCAGGCAGGGGCGGACTTGATGACGAAGCGGACGTCCTTGCGCGAGCCCATCTTGTACTCCGCCTTGAGATTGCGCATGCGCCCGGCCGCTTCGTAGATCGCGGCGGCCCGTGCCTGGGCGGCGGCGGCATCGACGGTCAGCAGCGGCGTGGCCGGCAGCACCTGTTGCATCAGGTATTCGCCCTCCCGCACGTAGCCCATCCGCGCCGAGAGTTCCTCGGTGATGTGCGGCATGTACGGGCTCATGAGTTGCAGGTAGCGGCTCATCACCGCGTCGAAGGTGCCCAACGTCGCGGCGCGGGCTTCCGGGGTGGCGCTTTCCCGCAGGTCGAGCTTCACCGCTTCAAGGAATTTATCGCAAAACTCGCTCCACAGGAATTCGTACAGCCGTTGGGCGATCTCGCCAAAGCGGTACTCGGCGTAGCTTTCCTCCAGCCCCGCCGCCAGCGCGTCGAGCTTGGCGATGATGTCGAGGTGATAGGGCGGCAGCTGGTCCTGCTGGAGCGCCCCCGCCCCCGCCCCGGCCGATATCGGCGGATTAACAGGAGGACAGGCATCCTGCCTGTCATGGACGACGGGCTTCGAGCCTGTCGTCTCAAGCGCAGACAGGCGGGACGCGCTGTCTTCCCTCACAGGCGGGACGCCTGTGTTCCGCTCAGGGAGCGTCAGGCTGCCGGCATTGCCCTCGCCGGCCATTTGGCGGAAGCGGCAGGCGTTGTAGAGTTTGTTGGCGAAGTTGCGGCCCTCCTCGACGGAGGTCTCGTCGAAGCGCACGTCGCTGCCCACCGGGGCGATGCGCATGAGCCCGAAGCGCAGGCCATCGGCGCCGTACTTCTCCATCAGGTCGATGGGGTCCGGCGAGTTACCTAATGATTTCGACATCTTGCGGCCCTGCAGGTCGCGAATGATGGTGGTGAAGTAGACGTTCTTGAAGGGCACGCCGCCGGCGAATTGGAAGCCGGCCATGATCATGCGCGCCACCCAGAAAAAGATGATGTCCGGACCGGTGACCAGATCGCACGTCGGATAGAACTTGCGCAGGGTCGGCGACTCCTCGCCCACCTCCGCCATCGTCGCAAACGGCCACAGCCACGACGAAAACCAGGTGTCCATCACATCCTCGTCGCGCACCCAACTGGCGGCGTCCGCCGGGGCGTCCACGCCGACGTGGATATCGCCGGCGCCGAGGTCATGCATATCTAGCGACTCGGCATCGCGCAGCGCCGCGAACTTATCCTTGCGATACCAGACCGGGATTTGGTGGCCCCACCAGAGTTGGCGGCTGATGCACCAATCCTGCAGGTTTTCCATCCAATGGGCGTAGGTTTTGGCCCAGCGTTCCGGGCGGAACTTGATATCACCGTTGGCCACGGCGTCGGCGGCTTGCTGGACGCAGGGGTATTTCAAAAACCACTGCATCGAGATGCGCGGCTCGATGGGCACGTGGGCGCGCTCGGAAAACCCCACGTTGTTGTCGTATTCCTCCACCTTGATCAGCAAACCCATGGCCTCCAACTTCGCCACGGCTTTCTTGCGTGCCACGAAGCGGTCCAACCCGTCGAGGTCCGGGCAGGCCGGGCAATGGATCCGGCCGTCGGGATGCAGCACGTCGATAATCTCCAAGCCATGCCGGACGCCGATTTCAAAGTCCGCCTTGTCGTGCGCCGGGGTGATCTTCAAGGCACCGGTGCCGAATGCCAGATCCACGTGTTCGTCCGCGATGATTGGAATTTCCGCCGGCGGAAACGGCCGCTTGACCTTGCGCCCGACGTGATTGACATAACGCGGGTCTTTCGGATTGACCGCCACCGCGGTGTCACCCATCAACGTTTCCGGACGGGTGGTGGAAATTTCTATATATTCGCCCGCCGCATCCGCCAACTCGTAGCGCATCGTGTATAACTTCGAGCGCTGCGGCGTCATGATGACCTCTTCGTCCGACAGTGCCGTTAGAGACACCGGGCACCAGTTGACCATGCGCTTGCCGCGGTGAATGAGCCCCTGTTTGAACAGGTCCACAAACACCTGGCTCACCCACTTGCTGTAGGCCGCGTCCATCGTGAAGCGCTCCCGGCTCCAATCGCACGAGCAGCCGAGCCGCTTGAGCTGTTGAATGATGATGCCGCCGTGCTTCTCCTTCCACTGCCACACCCGCTTGAGAAATTCCTCGCGGCCCACATCGCGGCGCCCCACGCCCTCCTCGTCGCGGAGTTGGCGCTCGACCTTGGTCTGGGTGGCGATGCCCGCGTGGTCGGTGCCGGGCAGCCACAGCACTTCCTTGCCTTGCTGCCGGGCGCGGCGCGCCAAAATATCCTGCAGCGCGTTGTTCAGGACGTGGCCGAGGTGCAAGATCCCCGTCACATTGGGCGGCGGGATGACGATCGAATAGCCCTCCTTCGCCGAGGCCGGATCGGCCTCAAAACATTTCCCATCCATCCACGCGGCATACCATTTGGCTTCCACGGCTTGCGGTTCATAGGCTTTCGGTAACTCGGACATCGGCGGCCCCAGATGCCAGAGCCCGCCGCCTTTGTCCAGCACGGATCGCTCAATCCAACACGCGGCCGGCACGCCAAGAACCACTGCCCACCCCATGAGCCAAATGGAAAATATCGTGGCTGATGCTTCCTATCGCCGGTTCCACTCGGAATGGGGGACAGAAAAATTGGCTTCAGGTGCTTGAAAAATGACCTTGATCGGCGGTGCCGACATGGCAAAAGTGGGGCGGATGAACGGATGCCAGACAACCCACCCCATGACCCTCCTCGCCTGCGACCTCGGCGGCACCCGCCTGAAAATCGGCGTCGTGCGAGACCACGAAATCCTCGCCCACGCCGTCGAACCCGCAGACTCCAAACTTCCCCTCGCTCTCCACTTGCCCGTGCTCAAGGCCGTTTGGCTGCGCCTGCTCGCCCAGCTCAGCCTCAGCCCCAGCGATTGCGCCGGCATCAGCATGGCCTACCCCAGCATCATCGACGCCAGCTCCGGCCGCGTGCTTGCCGCCTTCGGCAAATTCACCGACGCCGTGGATCTGGATCTGCGCGCATGGGCCCAAAGTGAGCTGGGCCTTCCCTTGGCCATCGAGAACGACGCGCGCATGGCCCTCATCGGCGAGTGGCGCGCCGGTGCCGGACGCGGCTGCGATGATTTGGTGATGATGACGCTCGGCACCGGACTTGGCACCGCCGCCATCATCGAGGGCCGTGTGCTGCGCGGCACCCACGGCCAAGCCGGCATCCTCGGCGGCCACCTCTCACTGCACTATAATGGCGGCCGAGTTTGTACCTGCGGCAACCTCGGCTGCGCCGAAGCCGAGGCGTCCACTGCCAGCCTCACCCACCTGGCGCACGCCCGCAGCGATTTTGCCCGCAGTCCGCTGGCGGCCGAGCCGTTGCTGGATTTTGCGGCGGTGTTCCGCCACGCCACCGCCGCCGACCCCTGTGCGGTGGCCCTGCGCGACCACAGCATTCACGTCTGGGCCACTCTCGCCGTGAACCTCATCCACGCATATGACCCCGCACGGCTCATCATCGGCGGCGGCATCATGGCCAGCGCCGCAGTGATTCTGCCGGCCATCCGCGCCCACGTCGCCCGCCACGCCAACACCCCCTGGGGCCAAGTCCAGATCGTCGCCTCCACCCTCGCCGACAACGCCGCGCTGGTCGCCGGCCAATGGCTCCTGCTCGACCCATCCCCCAAGCAACCCACATGAGACAATCCACCTACGACAAATTCCCGGCCATCGCCGTGCCTGGCGGCGAAAATGCCTGCGTGCAAGGTTGGGATGCCATCGCCGCCCGCCTGCAACAAGCCATCGCTCAACGCCACCAAGCCAAACTCGTCCTTGTCGTCGAGTGCTACACAGGCGTCGACGAAACCCAGGTGCTCACCGAACTGACCTCGCGCCTCCACCCGGTGCTCGCCCTCGACGCCCGCGCCGCATTACTGCCGCCGGCCTCGGTCGACGCGCTGGTGGCCCCCTTCCTCGGTGGCAACGATCCGGTGTTCGGTTTTCTATCCGGCCTCACGCTGCCGGAGTTTTTTGACGCCGCAACCGTGGCGAAGCTGCACGCACAGGTGGCGACCACCACCACGGGGCTGGTCCTCATCGTCGGCTGCGGCGCGCGACTCGTGGCCGATGGCGACATCCTGGTCTACGCCGACCTCGCCCGCTGGGAGGCGCAGCTGCGCTTCCGCCGCAACTCCATCGGCAACCTCGGCGCTAACAATCCAACCGCCGCCACCCACCTGCAATACAAGCGCGCGTTCTTCGTCGACTGGCGGGTGTGCGACCGCTGGAAGCGCCCGCTCATCGCCAAGTCGGATTTTTTGCTAGATACCAATCAGCCCCAGCAGCCGAAACTCGTCGACGGCGAGGCATTGCGGCGCGGCTTGCGCCACGCGGTGACGCGGCCCTTGCGCCTGGTACCCTTGTTCGACCCGGCACCATGGGGCGGCCAGTGGATGAAGGACGTTTGCGATCTCGACCGCAGCGCGGAAAATTATGGATGGTGTTTCGACGGCGTGCCGGAGGAAAACAGCTTGTTGTTGGAGTTCGGCAGCATCCGTGTGGAAATCCCCGCGCTGGACCTCGTGTTTGCGCAAGCGGTCGATCTGTTAGGCAACGCGGTGCACGCGCGCTTCGGCGACGAATTCCCGATCCGCTTCGATTTACTCGACACCATGGGCGGCGGCAACCTGTCGTTCCAAGTGCATCCGCTCACCGAATATATCCAACAGAATTTCGGGATGCACTACACCCAGGACGAGAGTTATTATATATTGGATGCGGAGCCGGACGCCTGCGTCTATCTCGGGTTGAAGACCGGGGTGGACGCTGCAGCGATGCGAGGCGAGCTGGAACTCGCGCAAGCGGGCGGCGCGGCGTTTCCGGCCGAGCGCTACTCAAACCTCATCCCCGCCAAAATGCACGACCATTTCCTCATTCCGGCGGGCACCGTGCATTGCAGCGGCGCCGGCAGCATGGTGCTGGAAATCAGCGCCACTCCCTATATCTTCACCTTCAAAATGTGGGACTGGGACCGCCTCGGCCTCGACGGCAAGCCGCGCCCGGTTCACCTCCAACATGGGTTTGCCAACATCCAGTGGGAGCGCAACAGCGAATGGACCCGGCGCGAACTCGTCAATTGCTTGCAACCCATGGCCAGCGGCGACGGCTGGCGCGAGGAACGCAGCGGCTTGCACGAACGCCAATTCATCGAAACGCGCCGCCATTGGTTCACCAAAACCGTGCCTCACGATACCCGTGGCGGCGTCCACATGCTCAACCTCGTCGCCGGCGCGGAGGCCATCGTCGAAAGCCCGGGCGGCGCCTTCGCGCCATTCGTCGTCCACTACGCGGAAACGTTTATCGTGCCCGCCGCCGTCGGCCCCTACACGATCCGGCCGCACGGCACCGCTATCGGCAGCGAGTGCGCCACCATGCAGGCATTCGTGAGAACCTGAGCCGGGCATTTTCCTGTCATTTCCATTGACGTCGCAGGCTCGGCGGGCTACCACCAGCCATGCTGAATTTCCTCCTGAACAATTTGGGGTTTGTGGCGCTGCTGATTCCCATTGCCCTGCTCGTTTACCAATCGGTGGTGGTGGTCGGTGGCAATGAGATCGCCCTGATCGAGCGCCGCTGGTTCGGCCGCAAAATGCCCCAAGGCCGGGTGGTGGCCCTCGGCAGCGAAGTGGGCATCCAAGCCCGCACCCTCGGGCCCGGCTTGCATTTCCTCATCCCGTTCATCTTCAAGGCGACCAAGAGCGCGTTCACCGAGATTTTGGAAAACGGCATCGGCCTGATCGAATCGGTCGATGGCTCGTCGATCCCGGCGGGCAACATCTTCGCCGCAGTGGTGGCCGGCCACAATTCGTTCCAAGACGGTGAGGCATTCATCAAAAACGGCGGCCAAAAAGGCCCGCAAATCGAGGTGCTGCCTCCCGGCAAGTACCGCATCAACCCCTACCTTTTCAAGCTCACCAAGGGCAGCGTCACCGAAATCAAGGATTTTGAGATCGGCTTGGTCGATTCTGTCGATGGCACCGCCATTCCCGAAGGCCGCATCTTCGCCCAGGCCGTCAGCGGCCATGCCTCGTTTCAAAACGGCGAGGCGTTCATCAAAAATGGCGGTCAGAAGGGCCCGCAGATCGACATCATCCCGCCCGGCAATTACCGCATCAATCCCTATCTGTTCAAGGTTAGGAAAAACTCCGCCACCGTCATCAGCGAGGGCGAAATCGGCCTGGTCGAATCGTCCGATGGCTCCGCCATCCCTGCCGGACGCATCTTCGCCAACGTGGTCACCGGTCACAATTCGTTCCAAGCCGGCGAGGATTTCCGCAAGGCCGGCGGCCAAAAAGGCCCCCAAACCGAAATCCTCCCGCCCGGCGTCTATCGCATCAACCCCAACCTCTTCAAAATCACCAAGGCCGAGGCCGTCGTCATCGCCAAGGGCCAGGTCGGCATGGTCACCGCCCAGGACGGCGGCCCCATCCCGATGGGCCGCCTCCTCGCCCAAAGCGTGCCCGGCCACTCGAATTTCGAGAACGGCGAGGCCTTCCTCAAAAACGGCGGCCAAAAGGGCCCGCAGATCGACGTCCTGCTGCCCGGCACCTATCGCATCAACCTGAACCTGTTCCAAATCCAGATCGCCCCGGCGGTGGTCGTCAATGCTAACAAGGTCGGCCTGGTCACCGCCCTCGACGGCATCCCGCTGCCGGACCGCGAGTACGTCGCCTGCCCCATCACCGGACACAACGACTATCAGGACGGCTCGGCTTTCCTAACAAAACAAGGCCAGCGCGGCCCGCAACTCGACGTGCTGCGGCCCGGCACCTACTATATCAACCCGTTCATGTTCGGGGTGGAAATCGACGACGTCGCCGTCATCGAACGCGGCCAGGTCGGGGTGGTGGTATCCAACGTCGGTGAGGACCCCACCGCGGACATGAAGAAACGCCTCGGTTCGACCCAGATCGGTGCCTCCGAGGAGGAAGGCAAGGAGAAATACGTGGTGCCCAAGGGGTTCCGCGGCATCCAGGAAGAAGTGGCCGGTCCCGGCCGCTACTATCTGAACCGCCGCGCGTTCATGATGTATGTCATCGACACGACCAACATCACCATCGACTGGGACGACCAGAAAGACACCCGCTTCGACCAGTTGAATGTCATCTCCAAGGATGGCTTCCCGATCGAGGTTTCCGTCAAGGTGGTCATTCGCGTGCGCCCGGACCAGGCCCCCTACATGGTGGCCAAGGTCGGCTCCATCGACAACCTGATCCAACACGTCATCCATCCGATGATCGACTCGTCGTTCCGCAATCAGGCGTCCACCGCCTCGGCAATGAATTTCCTGCAAAGCCGCTCGGAAGAACAGACCAAGGCGGAAAACCGCGCCCGCGCCGATCTTGAGAGATATCACGTCGAGTGCGTGTCGGTGCTCATCTGCCAGATCCGCCTGCCCGAGGACCTGATGCAAACCCAGACCAAGCGCATCATCGCCGAACAACAACAGGAAATGTTCAAAATGGAGCAACGCTCACAGGCGGAACGCACCGAAATGGAGAAAATGCGCGCCACCGCCGACCAACAACCCACCTTGGTTGCCTCCGAAATCGCCGTCAAAGTAGCCACCCAGAAAAAGGCCGAAATGATCACTCTGGCCGAAGGCAATGCCGAGGCGAAAGCGCTGGAAGGTGCCGGCGAAGGCAAGCGCCTCATCGCCATCGGCGACGGCGAGGCGTCCAAGATCGCCGCCATCGGCGAAGCCACCGCCCAAGCGTATAGCAAACAGCAGGCCGCCATCGGCGAGGAGGCCATCAAGCAAATCAAAATCGTGGAACTCATCGCCGCTGCCATCGACAAGGGCAACATCAAGATCGTTCCCGATGTGCTCGTCACCGGCGGCGGCAACGCCACCGACGGCCTGATGGGCATGCTTACCAAACTGCTGCCCGGCGTCGATCTGGCAGCACTTGTCAAACGCCCGGTGGCGCCGACCACCGCATCTCCGCCCAAGGAGCCCAAGGTCTAACACCTACGGTGCCTGCAGCGCCACGCATGGGCGGCAAGCGTGCGTTAGCCTCGGAAAACCCTGAGCCGAGCGGCTTTCGAAGGGACTGCTCCTGCACTTTGGATTGCGGCAGGATGCCGCAACCTGCCGGCGGACGCCCAATCCTGTCAGTTCAGAAGGAGGATAGGCTTCTAGCCTGTCATGCACGACGGGCTTCCATCACAGGCGGGACGCCTGTTTTCCGCTCGGAGCGCGCTAGACTGCCAGGATTGGGCGGCGTGGCCGGCGCTCCCCGGCTCGCTGCCCCCCAGGCGCCCCCAAACCCGGACTCGCTCTTCATGCTGACCAGCCCCACCTGAATCTCCGTGCCGTTCTGCTTGCCACCCCGCACCCCACGCCGTATTCCTCCTACCTCCAACCCGCCCCCCACGCCCCTCCCCCGCCGTCTCGCACGATTCTCCAACCCAAAATTTTCCTACCTTCCCCCTCATGACCCACCACCTCGAAGCCATCGCCCGCGAAACCGGCATCGCCCTGTCCTCCGTCACCACCACTGCCAAGCTGCTGGCGGAAGGTGGCACGGTGCCGTTTCTCTCGCGCTACCGCAAGGAACAAACCGGCTCGCTCGACGAAGTGCAGATCACCACCATCCGCGACCGCATGCTCCAACTCGCGGAACTCGACACCCGCCGCAGCGCCATCCTCAAGTCCCTCGAGGAACGCTCGCTGCTCACCCCCGATCTCAAGAAAAAACTCGAGGCAGCCACCACCCTGACCGTCCTGGAGGACCTCTTCGCGCCGTTCCGCCCGAAGCGCCAGACCCGCGCCACCAAGGCCATCGAACGCGGCCTCACCCCGCTCGCCGATTGGTTGTTGGCAAACCAAGCCGCCGACCCCGCCGATGAAGCCTCCAAGTTCGTCGATGCGGAAAAGGAAGTGGCCACCGCCGCCGATGCCCTCGCCGGCGCCCGCGACATCCTCGCCGAACGCGTCGCCGACGACGCCACCCTGCGCGGGCGGGTCCGCAAAATCTACGAGGAAGAGGCCACCGTCTCGTCCAAGATCATGTACGGCAAGGAAGAGGAAGGCGACGCACAGAAATTCCGCGACTACTTCGAGTGGTCGGAGCCGTTCCAATCCATCCCGTCCCACCGCATGCTCGCCATCCGCCGCGGCGAAAAAGAGGGCTTCCTCCTCATGCGCGTCGAAGTTCCGGTAGACCGGGTCACCCCGCAGGCCCTCCCCGATTGGGTCACCGCCAGCGGCCCCGCCAGCCAGCACGTCGCCCAAGCGGTCGAAGATGGCTGCAAGCGCCTGCTGATGCCCTCGATGGAAACCGAGGCCCGCCTGCTCGCCAAAAAACGCGCCGATGTCACCGCCATCACCGTCTTCACCGACAACCTCCGCGAACTCCTGCTCGCCTCCCCGCTCGGCGAAAAACGCTTGCTCGCCATCGACCCCGGTTTCCGCACCGGGTGCAAGACCGTCGTGTTAGACCGCTCCGGCAAACTCCTCCACCACACGGTCTTGTACGCCACCGCCGGATCTAACAATCAACTCTACGAGGCTGCCGTCGAGGTCACCACCCTGGTCAAGAAGTTCCAGATTGAAGCCATCGCCATCGGCAACGGCACCGGCTCGCGCGAGACGGAAGCATTCATCAAGAAACTCCAACTCCCCTCCACCATCCCCCTGGTCATGGTCAATGAAAGCGGTGCCTCCATCTACTCCGCCTCCGATGTCGCTCGCGAGGAGTTTCCTAACGAGGACGTCACCGTCCGCGGTGCCGTCAGCATCGGCCGCCGCCTGATGGACCCGCTCGCCGAACTCGTCAAGCTCGACCCCAAGGTCATCGGCGTCGGCCAGTACCAGCACGACGTCGATCAACGGGCACTCAAAACCTCCCTTGATGACACCGTCATGTCCTGCGTCAACGGAGTGGGTGTGGAGGTCAACACCGCCTCCAAGCAACTCCTCTCCTATGTCTCCGGGCTCAATGCCAGCCTCGCCGAAAACATCGTCGCCTGGCGCAATGAACACGGTGCCTTCAGCTCCCGCGCACAACTCAAGAAAGTCCCCCGCCTCGGCGACAAAGCCTTCGAGCAAGCCGCCGGCTTCCTGCGCATCCGCGGTGCGGAATACCCGCTCGATTCATCCGCCGTCCACCCCGAGCGCTACCCGCTGGTCGAACAAATGAGCGCCGATCTGGGCTGCTCCGTCCAGGACCTGCTAGGCAAGGATGAGTTGCGCAAGAAAATCGACCTCACAAAGTACGTCTCCGCCGAGGTCGGCCTGCCCACCCTCAAGGACATCGTCGCCGAGCTGGCCAAACCCGGCCGCGACCCGCGCAAACAATTCGAATTGTTCTCGTTCCAGGACGGCGTCGATAAGCCGGGCGACCTGCAAGTCGGCATGAAACTGCCCGGCATTGTGACCAACGTCACCGCCTTCGGCGCCTTCGTTGACGTCGGCGTCCATCAAGACGGCCTCGTCCACGTCAGCCAACTCGCCGATCATTTCATCCGCGACGCCTCCGAGGTCGTCAAGGTCGGCCAGAAAGTCCACGTCACCGTCGTCGAGGTCGATCTCAAGCGCAACCGCATCGCCCTCTCGATGAAAGCCAAACCCGATCTGGAAAACCGCCGCTCCGGCCCCGGCGACCGCGCCCCACAGTCCAGCCGCCCGCCGTCGCGAGACTCGCGCTCCGCCGCCCCGCCCACCAACGACTGGTTTTCCCAGGCTCTCGAAAAGGGCAAGAAAAAGTGAGGGCGGGAAGTTATTGGTTAGAGGTTATTGGTTAGAGGTTATCGGTTAGAGGTTATTGGTTAGAGGTTATTGGTTAGATGTTATGGGTTAGAGGTTATGGGTCGGAGGTTATGGGTTGAGAGAGGGCTCTCCCGGCGCGTTCGTCTCACGCGATTTGAGGATCAATAACCAATAACCAATAACCAATAACCAATAACCAATAACCAATAAC
>CAIVSK010000375.1 GCA_903908495.1 Akkermansiaceae bacterium | reverse complement strand
TCCGGTGACGCCTGGGTCGCCGAGGCCGGTGATCTACCACTGCATCAGCCGGGCGGTGAACCGCGAGTTTGTGTTCGGGGATGCGGAGCGGGAGCAGCAGCGGATGTTCATGCGGATGTATGAGAACTTTTCGGGCAATCGGATATTGTCCTATTGCTTCATGTCCAACCATTTTCACATTCTGCTGGAGGTGACGCCGATGGCGGCGGGCGGGTTGTCGGATGCGGAATTACTGAATCGCCTGGGTGCGATTCACCATGAAGCGCAGGTGGCTGAGGTGGCTGCGGAATTGGCAGAGGCCCGGAAGAAGATCCTGGCGGGTGAGGCCGACGGAGCGCTGGCAGCGGCGATCCACGCGCGATTCACCTATCGGATGCATGACTTGAGCGAATTCATGAAGAGTTTCACCCAGCGCTACACGCAATGGCACAACCGGACGCGCCGCCGCAGCGGGCGCTTGTGGGAGGACCGGTTCAAGAGCGTGATCGTGGAGGACGGGGTGGCGTGCAAAACCATGGCGGCCTATATCGACTTGAACCCGGTGCGGGCGGGCATGGTTAAAGAGCCGGCGGATTACCGCTGGAGCAGCTATGGGGAAGCGGTGGGCGGCGGAGCGAAAGGCAATGGGAAGAAGGCGCGATCAGGGTTGGTGCGGGCGATGCGCGCGCACCAGGGGGTGGGGGCGGACGCGGACCTCTGGGCACATGATGTTGCCAGGGAATACCGGAGGATTTTGTTAACCGGGGCGGTGGAGAGACAGGAATCGCGCGTGGCGCGCGGTGGCAGGACAGAAGTGAGACGTGCCCGCAAGGGCATGAGCGCGGAACAAGCGCAGCAGGAAACGGAACGGTTGGAGAAGAAGTTGGAGGAAATCCCATACGGACGGATGCTTCGGTGCCGGGTGAGATATTTCACGGACGGGGCGGTGATCGGCAGCAAGGAGTTTGTGAACGAGGCGTTTGCGCGGGCACGGGAACGGTTCAGCAGCAAGCGCAAGGATGGTGCGCGGGCGATGCGGGGCAGCGGCAGCGGCGCGAAGGGGCTGCTGTGGAGTGTCAGGGATTTGCGCGTGGGTGTCTGAAAATCACCCACACCTGTCACCTGAACCTGCCCCAGTGTTAGGTGGTCAACCCGCCCCCCTTAGCTGCACGCAACCTACGGTGTTAACCCTTGGCGATCTAACAATTGATAGCATCCGCCGAGGATTTCCCAGACAGGATTTTCCCGAGTTTGGCGGCGAGTTCGGCTTTGGAATACGGCTTGGCGAGGAAGTCGTCCATGTCAGCAGCGAGGCACAGCTCGCGGTCGCCAGGCATCACGTTGGCCGTGAGAGCGATGATGGGCACGCGTGATGCGGATTGGACCGCCCGGATTCTTTTGGTGGCTTCAATCCCGTCCATCCCCGGCATCACCACGTCCATGAGAATGGCAAAATATTTTTCCGGCACGAACGCAGTGAGCGCCTCGAACCCGTCGGCGGCGAATTCGGCGCGGTAGCCGAGGCTGTGGAGCATTTTGCCCGCCAACCTGCTGTTTGCCGTGTCGTCCTCAACGACGAGCACCAGCTTGCCTTCAGCGGCTGTCCCGCCGGTTTGCCGAGCAGGTTGATGAGGATCTGGCGGATCCGCAGTGCGTCGCCCGCAATCTGCCGCGGCACGTCGCCACTGGTCTCGCAGCGAAATGCGAGCCCTTTGGCGGCGGCGGATTTGCGGAAGACCATGGCTGACTGCTCGACGAGCTCGGCGACCGCCGCCGGCGCAACGTCGATGGCCAGTTTGCCTGCCTCCATGCTGGAGAAATCGAGGCTAGCTCCGCGCCTCTGCGTTTCGATGACTTTGTGATCGTCTGAACGTCAAAATGTGCCAAATCATTTTCCACCGAGTTCAGGAACCGTGAGGGTGCGAAGAGGCTGAGTCTCCGCCCCGGCGAGCGGTTCGCCCGGTCCGAAACATGTTAGTCTGACAACGCCTTCTTGCGGCCGGTTTCCTCGCGAAGTTTGTTCTCATCGGCCTTGTCAGCGGCTGTCATTTCCTTCAGCTCGATGGTGACTTTGTCGATCTTGCCGGTGAATTTGAAGGGTGCCGGAATCCCATAGTCCTCAGTGACCGGCGTCTCGCCATCTTCACCGACATCGGCTCCTTCGTCGCCCGAGAACGCCATCGGTTGCGTGCGTTCGATCCGTCCTTCTGCCACTTTGTTGTCGTTAACGAAGATCGTGCCCATGCCACCCTTGGCGAGGCCGCCGCCGTCGTAGGCGAACTCATAGCGGAGGATCGCCTTGCCCGGCGGCAGTGCCTGCACAGCGGCGATGGTGAAGCGCTGCATGCCTAGGAAGTTATAGGTATAGGTCGGCTTGCCATCCTTCAGATAGAGCGACCAACCGCCGAAGCGTCCGGCCTGGGCGAGGATGACGCCGTTGGCGCCAGCGGTGGGGATTTCGAGTTTGGCAGTGATCGCGTGGGAGCGGTTTTTGATGTTGATGAAGACATTTTCCGACATGCCGATCATGCCCTCATAGACTGTCAGCGAGTTGCGGCCAGCCATCAGGTCGGGCCTGCCGACAAGGGAGGCGTTGAAGCGCTCAAGGGTGCGGTCGTCGATGGGCAACACGTTGTATTTTTCCGCCTCCTTCAGAAAGAGATCCTGCATTTCCTTGAGCTTGCCAGGAATTTGTTTCGCCAGATCGCTGGCGAGGCTGAAATCAGCCCGGGTGTCGTAGAGTTCCCAGACGTCGGTTTCGAGCGCGGTGCGGGGCTTGGGTTCCCACGGCGCCCGGTGCACGGTGCCCGCCAGCCAGCCGTCGCTATAGATCGCGCGGTTGCCAAAAATCTCGAAGTGTTGGGTCAGGTGCTTGTCTTTGGCCCTGGCGTCATTGAATGAGTAAAGCATGCTGACGCCTTCGATGGGCGTCTGCGCCACTCCATCCACCAGTTTCGGCTCCGGCAGTCCGGCCGCTTCCAGGATGGTCGGGGCAACGTCAATGACGTGGTGCCACTGTGAACGGACCTCGCCACGGGCCGTGACTCGCTTGGGCCAGTGGACGATCATTCCGTTGCGGGTGCCACCGTAGCTGGAGCATACCTGCTTGGTCCAGGTGAAAGGCGTGTCGCCGGCGACCGCCCAACCTGCGGCACAGTGGCTGTAGGCACTCGGGCCGCCCAACTCGTCGTAGTGCTTCAGAACGTCCGCTACGGTTTCGGACATTCCGTTGAAGTAGCTATTCTCGTTGAATACCCCAGCCATGCCGCCTTCAGCGCTTGCGCCGTTGTCGCCCGCGATGTAGAAGACCAAGGTGTTGTCGAGTTGGCCCAAGTCGCCGATGGCGTCGACGAGTCGGCCGATTTCCGTATCCGCATACTCGCCGTAACCCGCCAAGACCTCCATCTGTCGCGCAAAGAGCTTTTTCTCATCGGAGCCCAGCGTATCCCAGTCCTTGATGGCGTCGGGTTTGGGGGCGAGTTTGGTGGCGGGCGGCACAACGCCCAGCTTGATCTGGCGAGCCAGAGTCTCCTCACGAAGCTTGTCCCAACCCTGGTCGAACTTGCCCTGATACTTGGCGATCCAGTCCTTCGGCACATGGTGGGGTGCGTGAATGGCTCCCGGCGCGAAATAAATGAAGAAAGGTTTGTCTGGAGTTAGGGACTTGACCGTGCGCACCCACCGGACCGCCTGGTCGGTCATGTCGGTCATGAAATGATAGTTCGGGTCCTTGGGGAGCTCGACGCGAGTCATGCCGTCATAGATGGCCGGAGCCCATTGGTTGGCCTCGCCGCCGATGAATCCATAGAATTTGTCGAAGCCGGAGCGTGTGGGCCAGCGATCGGTGGGGCCGGACGCGCTGACTTCCCAAGCCGCGGTCTCGTGGGACTTGCCAAAGGCGGCGGTAGAGTAGCCGTTGTAGCGCAGCATGGTTGCCAGCGGGGCGACGTTGCCGGGGCGCTGGCCCGTGTTGCCGGGGTAGGCCGTGGCGGTCTCCGCGATCGAGCCGAAGTTGGTCATGTGGTGATTGCGCCCGGAAAGGAGGGCTGCACGGGTTGGGGAGCACAGAGCCGCGGTGTGGAACTGGTTGTAGCGCAACCCGGCATTGCCGAGGCGATCGGCGGTCGGCATGTGGATCGGACCGCCGAAGGAACTCGACTGGCCGAAGCCCATATCGTCAATGAGGACGATCAGCACGTTGGGTGCTCCGGCCGGCGCCTTGATGTCAAAGCGGGGTGGCGCAGCCGGTGCCTTGCGCACATCCATTACTGAACTGTGCGGATACACTGGTTCGTGAATCGGCAAGATGCTGCGGTCAGGCGGAACCTCCGCCGCTACGGTGAAGGTCCTCAGCGCGAGGCCGAGGGTGGCGAGAATCGGTGCTGGTTTCATGACGGTGGGCGACAGTGCTTTCGACGTGAGTTTGTTTAGAATAAGAATCCCAATTTGAACCAGACATAGTCACCTTTCATGCGGTTGTCCACGCTCATTTCGGGCAGCCATTTGAGCTCGGCCAGGAATTGGGAGTCGCCGACGTGGCGCACGTAGGAGACCACGGGGCCGACCCCGCAGGTCATCCCCTCGAACGACCCAAGCCGCGCGCCGGAGCCGCTGTCGCCGGTGATTTGGTCGTAATAGAAGGCATTGGCGCCAACGCCGACGATGCCGCCAAACAGGGGCAGGTGCTGTGCCAGCGTCAAGTCGAAGTGCAGCGAGGTGCCGCTGGTGTAATCCGCGGCGTGGTTTGAGGTATTGAAATCCATGCCGGTGTACAGGCTTACTTCCGTGCCGATCTTACTGCTGAGCCAGCTGACCATGACGCCCGGTTCGAACGACCAGTAGTTCTTGCCCACGTTGGCGAGCTGATCCTGCTTATATTCGCCGGTGGGCGCGTAGACGCCAAGTCGGAAGTCCACCTTGAGGTCAGGCGCAAGATCGGTCCACCCCAGCATGATCGGATAGAACGTGATGTCCCCGATCCCGTTGGCGGTGTCGCGGACGGCGTGAGCCGGGCCCGGCACACCGCCCGGGCCCACCAACTGGGCCTGGCCCTCGACTTCCAGCCAGACGTAGGGGACCGCCATGCCGAAGGCATAGCCACCGCCGAGCAAGTCCTGATGGGTCTGGTAGACGGCCAGGATGGTATCAGCGTAAACGGTGGCGCTCGAGTTCGACGATAAGAACCCACCCAGCGGAAGTTGCCGACTGGCTGGCGCGCTGGCATCGTAGTACGTGAAGAAGTCGAGGACGGCGAGTCCGCCCGGCTTGCCGGGGAAGGCGTCCATGAAGGAGGCCATCGAGCCCGGCAGGTAGTGGGCGCTGCCGGTTTGTTCGGCGCGGCTGGTGGCGGTCAGTGCCAAGGCACAGAAGATACAGACGGTGAGACGGTTTGGTTTCATGGTTCTGTCAATTGCGGATGGTTTGCTAGTAGGACTGGATTCAATTGGATATTTAACAGTTCCAATCTGAGGGAGCAAGCATTAATCTGAGGGCGCAAGCATGAATCATATCCCGATTGCGCCAGCCCGTTGTCTCTGCGCTGGCGGCTACTCCCGATTCAGCGCATCCGGACGGAGCGGATTCACACTCGACCCGACGGCCGGGGGCCAGGACTGGCGTCCCTAGGGACGGACGGGTCATGAACAGGCTGCTAGCCAAAAATGACCAGCCGACCCAGCAGAAAACCCATCAAATCCAAGTATTCAAAGACCCAGATCCTCGACGCGGTCGCCGCCGCCTCCGAGCTCAGCCGCAAGCAGGTGGCCAGGGATCTCGAAAAAATCACCGCCAGCGACATCACCGCCGCGCAACTCAAAGCCGTGGCCGAACCTTGGCTCAACCAAGCCCCGGTCGCCGCCGCATGGGTCGCCAGCCAGCCCGAAGGCGAGGCCAGTAACGAGGCCATGAGCGGCGTCATGTGGCGCTGGAAGACGAGTGACGAGGGGGGCTCGGCGTGCCCTATTTCACGACATCGGGACGGACCTTCCCGGCTAACAACTTGTAGCCTTCGGCGTTGAAATGGAGCTTGTCGGCAACGAAGAGTTCGGGGCGCGGCTGGGCGTCAGGGCCGAGGGGCAGGTCGTAGGTATCAATGAAGCGCAGGTGGGGCTTGCCGTGAATGAAGTCGGCAACCCGCTTGTTGACCGCCAGTTCGCGATCCTTTTGTTTCCAGCGGTCGGGGCTGGGGCTCAGCGAGATGAAGATGATATCGGTGTTAGGGAGTTTGGCATGGACGGTGGCCACGAAGTCCTTGAAGTCGGCAAACACCGCCTCGACCTCGCGTCCGTTCCACAGGTCATTGCCGCCGGAGCGCAGATAGATGGAGCGCGGTGCGTAGGGGAAGATGATGCGCGGCGCGAAATGGGTGGCGTCCACAATCTCGGAGCCACCAAAGCCACGGTTGATCACCGCCACCGGCGCAAAATCCTGGGCCAGGCTGCTCCACCTCCGAATCGTCGAGGAACCGATGAACAACACCGCAGCCTGCGGCGGCGGCTTGAGACCATCGGCCCGCTCGAAGGCGGCGATTTCATTTTCCCATTTTGCAAAATCGTGGGCGGCGGGTAGCGCCCACAGGCCTTGGCGGGTAAAGCCGAGCAGAACCATCAGGGCGACGAGCAGGAGACGGGAGCGGTGCGTCATGTTGCGGGTTATAAATGACGCCGGCACCGGTGTCAAGCACCCGAAGCGCCCCATCCGGTCCGCGCGCACGGAGGGGCGATCTCCGAATCGCCAGGCCCATGCGCAGGTCAAGGGAAGCCGCCCAGCGACCCGCACTGGCGCATCCCATGGGCAGGGGGACAAGATGTACCCCCTCATTGACTGCGGATCGGAGTCCGCCGCTCCGGCCGGATTCCGGCTACCCCAACGCGTCGTAACAGCGGCGTAGGACGTGGCGGATATTG
>CAIVSK010000374.1 GCA_903908495.1 Akkermansiaceae bacterium | reverse complement strand
GTGGATGGGGCGGGTGGGGTTCATGATGGAGTGGGCTGAACTTGAGAGCAGGCCAATGGTCCAACGTCGGCACGGCGGGAGTTCTTTCACGTCGATCCCGGCATCCGGTCGAGCAGCGGCTGGATTGGCCGCCACTGCGCGGATTTTGTCATTTGTGGGGCGTATTCGCGTTTTCGCATGAGCAGAGTTGACGGGTGGTGGATTCTGAGTAGCATCCTGCGGCGCGGGTGGACATGCTACCCGACCATCACACAACGCATTCCCCAACACACTGTCATGACTACTATTGCCATCAATGGATTCGGTCGCATCGGACGCCTTGTCTTCCGTGCCCTCGTCGAGCAAGGCCACCTCGGCACCACCTTCAATGTCGTCGCCGTGGGTGACATCGTGCCCGCCGATAACCTCGCCTACCTTCTTAAGTACGACTCCACCCAGGGCCGTTTCAATGGTACGGTTTCCTCCAAGAAATCCTCCCCGGAGCTCGAAGAAGATGACGTTCTGGTCGTCAACGGCCGCGAAATCAAGGTCGTCAGCGCCAGAACCCCGGCCGATCTGCCGTGGAAAGCGCTCGGCGTGGAAGTGGTCATCGAGTCCACCGGTTTGTTCACCGACGCGGAAAAGGCCAAGGGCCATCTGACCGCCGGTGCCAAAAAGGTCATCATTTCCGCCCCGGCCAAGGGCGAAGACGTGACCATCGTCCAGGGTGTCAACGATGAGACCTACGATCCGGCCACCCACCACATCATTTCCAACGCGAGCTGCACCACCAACTGCCTGGCGCCGGTGGTTCACGTTTTGCTCAAGGAAGGATTCGGCATCGCCGAAGGCCTGATGACCACGGTGCACTCCTACACCGCCACCCAAAAGACCGTGGACGGCCCGTCCAAGAAGGATTGGAAGGGTGGCCGTACCGCCGCTCTCAACATCATTCCCTCCACCACCGGCGCCGCCAAGGCCGTCGCGCTGGTCTGCCCGGAAGTCAAAGGCAAGCTCACCGGCATGGCGTTCCGCGTGCCGACCCCCACGGTTTCCGTGGTGGACCTCACCGTCAAGACCGTCAAACCGACCTCGCTGGCCGAGATCAAGGCGGCGATGAAGAACGCTTCCGAGACCTACCTCAAGGGGATCCTGGAATACACTGAAGACGAAGTGGTTTCCACCGACTTCATCCACCACAAGGCCTCCTCGATCTTCGACGGCGGTTCCTCCATCGAGCTGAACTCGACTTTCTTCAAGCTCATCAGTTGGTACGACAACGAGTGGGGCTATTCCAACCGCGTCATCGATCTGCTTTCGGATGTGGTGAAAAAGGGGATCTAACCCCCCCGCTCCCACCGGTTTTCTGGTTTGGTTTCAAGCAAACGGCGGTCCGCAAGGGCCGCCGTTCTTGCGGGCAGGGAACGCGGGTTAAAGCCCCAGAACTCAGTTGACGACCTCGCTTTAAACAAAGCGGTGAGCAAGTTGTATTTCCAAAATTCGTGGCAAGGAAACCATTGAAATACTGGGTTCTGAGCCCGCGCTCCAACAATCTAAGACAGTTCCTTCTTGAAATGAGACCGCACCCCGTTGAAGCTCCGTCCATGACTGCGCGTGCCGCCGCCCTCACCCTTGCCCGCCGCTTGATTGCCGCCGGGCACGAGGCGCTGTTTGCGGGTGGCTGCGTCCGCGACAAGTTGCTAGGCAAGCCGCCGAAGGACTTCGACATCGCCACCTCCGCGCGTCCGGCCGAAGTCGTGAGGCTGTTTCCCGGCTCCAACGAGGTCGGTGCCCACTTTGGCGTGGTCATCGCCAAGTACCGCGGCCACCACGTCGAAATTGCCACCTTCCGGACCGATGGCAGCTACAAGGACCACCGTCGCCCCGAATCAGTCACCTTTGCCACCGCGCAAGACGACGCCCAGCGCCGCGATTTCACCATCAACGGGTTGTTCGAGCACCCGGAAACCGGCGAGGTGATTGATTTTGTCGGCGGCCTGGCTGATTTGCGGGCCGGTATCCTGCGCGCCATCGGCGAACCGGCCGCGCGCTTCGGCGAGGACGCCTTGCGCCTGCTGCGCGCCGTGCGCTTCAGCACGAGCCTGGGCTTTCCGCTCGAGACGGACACCCGGGCCGCGCTAGCCGCCTGCGCCGATTTGCTGGCCAAAATCTCGCCCGAGCGCATCCGTGATGAATTCTCCAAGATCCTGACCTCCCCGCGACGGGCCGAGGGTGTGCAATTGCTGGTGGACAGCGGGCTCATCCGCCACATCGTGCCGGAGGTGCTGGCGATGATCGGCTGTGAGCAACCGCCGGAATGGCATCCCGAGGGCGATGTGTTCATTCACACCCGCATCATGCTCGGGATGCTCGCGCCCGACGCCCCGCTGGAACTTTGCCTCGCAACCCTCCTTCACGACATCGCCAAGCCACCCACTCAAACCTTCGATGAGGAGGCCGGCCGCATCCGCTTCAACGGCCACGACGCCCTGGGTGCCACCATGGCCGAAACCATCCTCCGGCGCCTCCGCTATTCCAACGAAATCATCGCCGCCGTGGTGCCGATGGTGGCCCGCCACATGCAATTCATGGCGGTGCAGCAAATGCGCAACGCCAAGGTCAAACGCTTCATGGCGGCACCTAACTTCGCCCTGGAAATGGAGTTGCACAGGGTCGATTGCGCCTCGTCCAACGGCTTCACCGACAACTACGAATTTCTCCAAGCCAAGGCCGCCGAATTTGCCGCCGAGCCGTTGATTCCGCCGCCGCTGGTTAGCGGCCGCGACCTCATCCAACACGGGCTCATGCCCGGCCCTGCCTTCAAGGACCTCCTCGAAGCCATCCAAACCGAACAACTCGAAGGCCGCCTCAGCGACCGCGACACCGCTCTGGCCTATCTGCAACAACTCCTCGCGGAAAGACAAAGGGTGTCAGGTGAAGAAAGTTATTAGTTATTTGTTATCAGGAATATGCTCCACGCCCAACTTGGTCTTCGCCCCCTCTCTTGTGTCTTTCGCCCAATAACCAATAACCAATAACTCTTCCCCCCCATGCTCCCCACCGCCCACACCGATCCGATCAACGCCGCCATTCTCGCGGTTTCCGAAGACCTCATCGCCGGCTTCCAGCGCCAGCCGTTCCATGCCATCGCCGAAAAATCCGGCGTGCCGCTGGCCACCGTCATCGAACGCATCCGAGCCATGTTGGAAGCCGGTGTGGTCCGCCGCGTCCGCCAAACCCTGCTCTCCACCAAGCTCGCTCACGGCTCCCTGGTGGCGTGGAAAGTGCCTGAGGAAAAACTCAACGACGCCTTTGATTTCATGTCCCAGCAAGACCCGTTTTCCGGCCACGTGGTGATTCGTTCCACCGATGGCGAGGTTTCCGGCTCCGGCTATCGGCTGTGGACCACGCTCAAGGTGCCGGTGGGCGAGTCGCTCGACCAACACGCCGGCGCGCTGTTGCGCCTAACCGGCGCCACCGAGTATCTGCTGATGCCCGCCAAGGGCGTGTTCGCTCTGGGCGTAGGTCACGTCCGCCGCAAGACACTGGAACCCGGCGACAAGGCCGACGCGCCAGCGGCGATGATGACGACCACTGCGGTGGATCTAACGCCCGAGGAATGGGAGGTGCTGTTGGCGCTCAAGGAGGAGTTGACCCTCGACGAGGTGGTGGCAAACCCGTGGCTCGGCCGGGCTGAGGCCGCGGGTGTTTCGCTCGAACGGTTTTGTGAAGTGGCGGACACGCTCAACGCGAAAAAAGTCATCGGCCGCTTTTCCACATTCCTCGAGCATGTGAAACCCTCCGCCGCCGGCGAACGGGTCACCCGCTTCAACGGCTTGTTCCACTGGGCCGTGCCGCAAGGCCGTGAAATCGAGGCGGGTGCCGAGGTCGGGCGTCACTTCTGCATGACTCATTGCTATTGGCGCGAGGGCGGCCCGCAGTTCCGCGACGTCAACATCATGGGCGTGGTGCATGGCACCGAGAAGGATCGGGTGTTAGAACACAAGGCGGCCATCGACCGCCACCTCGCCGCCAGCGGCATGCCGGTGTCCTACACCAATGTTTTCTGGGGCGGCCGCTCGGAAATCAAACCCTCGGAAATCTCCCCCAAGGTCTATGCCGCGTGGCATGCGCAGCAAGGAGGATAGGCTTCCAGCCCGTCATGGCAGACGGGCCTCCAGCCTGTCGGTTCAGTGGACGACATACTGGATTTGCATTTTCAGTATTCCGCCGCGGCGGATTTAGCCCATGATGGTTCGTGTTGACCATGACCCGTTCAATTTTTCATTACTTGGGGCGATTGCACTTCGCCTGCGCATTTCAACCGCATCGCCGCTCACCGGGCGCTGCGCCACTTTCCTGGGTGATGGCTCTGGCGCTGTGTGGTGCCATACCCACCGGGGCTCAACCAGCGCCCGCGGCACCTGTGGATGCACCAAGGCCCGCCTTGCCCGACGTCATGGCACAGAATTTTGCGAGTCCACCTGACCGGACCAAACCGCGCACCTATTGGTATTGGATCAATGGCAGAGTGAGCAAGGAAGGCATCACGCGTGACCTTGAGGCGATGCAGCGCGTCGGCATTGGCGAAGCTTACATCGGGGTCATCGGTGGCAATGCGGGCGACACCGGCCCCGGTGAAGTGCCCGCGCTCACCGAAGATTGGTGGCAAATGATCGAACACGCGGTGCGCGAGGGCGGGCGTCTGGGGCTGGACATTGGTATCTTCAACGGTCCTGCCTGGAGTCAGTCAGGCGGGCCATGGGTGAAGCCGGAACAATCGATGCGGCATGTCGTGACGAGCGAGATGCGCGTGCACGGCCCGCTGCATTTCGACGGAAATCTTGCCGTCCCCGTCGGCGCCCTGCACCAGCAGGAAGTCGCCACCATCGCCTTTCCGGCACCCGCCGCCGACGCCGACACCATCACTGCCCACGCTCCGAAAATCAGTGGCGGCCCGGCAACGGCGCGCCTTTTCGATGGCGACATGACCACAAGTGCACCAATTCCCGCAGCGGATGGGGCCCACTCCATCACCTTGGAAGTGGCCCAACCCTTCACGGCGCGAAGCCTGGTTTTCTATCCGTCGCGCGAGATTGTGTCACAGGGCGAACTGCTGGTTTCGGACGACGGCGTAAAGTTCCGCAGCGTCCACGACTACACGATCGATCGCCATTACCTGTCTCCGGCGCTGGGAGCAGAACCGCTCGCACCAGTTTCAGTATCATTTCCGGCAACTACCGGCCGCTTCTTTCGTCTAACCTTTTCCAACGCCGATCCATTGCAGGAGATTGTGCTTTCCGGTGGAACGTGCATCGAGAACTTCGCGGAAAAGCACCTCGGCAAGATGTTTCAGGGGCCGCAACCGCCGCTGGATTTCTATAACTGGCCGACGCAGGCCGAACCGGAAAGCAAGTCTTACTGCATCCCGTCCGCCGCGGTACAGAACATCAGTTCCCATCTGAAAGGCGACACGCTCAGCTGGGACGTCCCCCCGGGCGACTGGGTGATCCAACGCATGGCGATGGCCTCGACCGGTTCCCAAAACTCACCGGCACCGGCCGGAGCCACGGGGCTTGAAATTGACAAACTCAACCGGATTCCCCTGCGGGCGCATTTCGACGCCTACGTCGGCAAGCTGCTCACGCGGATGCCCGCGGCCTCCCGCACGGCGCTCAAGCACGTGGTCATCGATAGCTACGAGGTCGGTTCCCAGAATTGGACCGACGGCATGGAGGCAGCGTTCAAGGCCCGTTACGGCTATGACCCGGTGACGTTTTTGCCGACCCTGAGCGGGCGGATGGTGGGAAGTGCCGCGCAATCGGATCGGTTTTTGTGGGATCTGCGCCGCTTGGTGGCCGACCTCGTGGGGACGGAATACATCGGCGGCTTGCGCGACCTGAGCCGTGAAAACGGTCTCAAACTGTGGTCGGAAAACTATGGTCACGGCGGATTTTTCGGCGAGTTTCTGCAATACGGCGGGCACAGTGAAGAAATCAGCGGCGAGTTCTGGGAATCGGGCTCACCTGGCAAACTCGAACTGCGTGACGCAAGTTCGGCGGGACATACCTATGGAAAAAACGTCGTTTTTGCCGAAGCTTGGACCGGCGGCCCCGCGTTCACCAGCAGCCCGTGGAGCTTGAAAATGGTCGGCGATTGGGCATTTTGTGAGGGCGTCAATCAACTCGTTTTCCATGTCAATATCTCGCAGCCCGATGCGCGACGGCCCGGCATCAGCGCCTGGTTTGGCACTGAATTCAACCGCCACAACACGTGGTTCAATGAGTCCGCCAGTTGGATCGATTACTTGAAGCGCTGCCACTACCTGCTCCAGCAGGGAACCTACGTGGCGGACGTGGCCTACTTCATCGGCGAGGATGTCCCCCGGATGGGCGGGATCCAGCGTCCGGAACTGCCCTCCGGTTATGCCTATGACTATATCAACTCCGAGGTGATCGAAAAGCGCTTGACCGTCGAGCACGGCCGGTTCGTGCTGCCAGACGGCATGAGCTATCGCATCATCGTGTTGCCCGATGGCATATCTATCCGACCGGAGTTGCTAAGAACCTTGCGCGATCTGATAGCTCAGGGCGGAGCCGTGCTGGGTGCCCCGCCCGTCGAATCACCCAGCCTGCAGGGTTTTCCTCAATGCGATCAGCAAGTCAAGGACCTCAGCTCTGAGCTGTGGCCCGGCGGCGATGGCAGCAAGGTCACGTCAGCAGCCTTCGGCAAGGGGCGCGTGTTTCGCGGCACCAGCCTTCAAAGTGCTTTGACGCAGTTGGACACGCCACCCGACCTCAGCGACGCGGAAGGAACCCTTCCCAGCGAGATCCTGTTCACCCACCGTCATACCCTGGATGCCGAGATCTATTTCCTGTCCAACCAAAGTGACCATCCACTCGCGTTCACCCCATTGTTCCGGGTTGCGGGGCGCGCCCCGGAATTGTGGGATCCCGTCTCGGGGCAGTGCCAACGGCAAGCGGTCTACGAGAGCTCCGCGGGAGTGACGCACGTTCCTTTGCTCCTCCCGGCACGCGGTTCGATGTTTGTCGTGTTCCGAGGCGCGGCCGCACCCTCCCGGATTGTTCGAGTTATGCAGAATGGCCTGCCCATCGCCAATGCCATGGCCGGTAAGGCAGCCAGCCTGGCGGCACCGGTTCCCAGCACCTTCACGGTGGCTTGTTGGGTAAAACCTAACACTGAAACCACCATGCCAAACGAAGCCAAAGCGGGATTCTCCGACTTGTACACCAAGCGCAACGATATCATCTTTCCAGCCCAAGGAGAGCTCTTAGGCATGGGAAGAGGCCATGCTGGCAGTGGTCTCGCGGTTGGCACCAACGGCGTCGCGGTCTATGAGCACAGCGGAAATTATTTCCCGCCCATTTTGGCTTATCCCACATCTATCAACGACTGGGTCCATGTGGCGGTTGTCTACGACCAAGGGCAAACCAGCCTGTTCCTCAACGGCAAGTTGGTTCACACCGGACTCAAAAGCGATTACGATGTTCGACCCGGCGAGCCCAACACCGTCTATAATGGCAGCCTCAGCGGCTTCCGCCGCTTCCTGCGCCCACTTCGCGCTTCCGAGGTTATGGAGTTGATGAAATCGACCGGGCCGGGTGGCTCGTGCGGCGTCGCGGAAAATCCGCTCGAGCTGACGCGCGGGGCGACGGGCGAGGTGCAAGCGTTGGCATGGCAAGCCGGTCGCTATTCCTTGGAGTCCGCCACCGGCTCCCCTATGGATCTCACCGTGCCGCCGTTGCTGCCGACCTGGCGGGTCGAAGGCCCATGGAAAGTGTCCTTCCCGCACGCAAGCGGCGCGCCGGCAACCATGACTCTCGACCCACTGGCGTCTCTAACCTCGCAATCCGATCCCACGATCAAATATTTCTCCGGCACCGTCACCTACTCAACAGTTATGGATATCCCCGCGACTGCATTGGGGAACAACCACCGCCTCGACTTGGACCTGGGAGAGGTGGGCTCCCTGGCCGAGGTCACCCTGAATGGCAAAAACCTCGGCACGCTCTGGTCCAAGCCGTTCAGGCTCGATCTATCAGGCGCGGCGAAGGCTGGTGCGAACCAGTTGCAGGTCCGCGTGACCAATGTGTGGCATAACCGCCTCGTCGGCCAGCGCCTGATGCCCGAGGCTTTCAGCGGTCCGGATGTGGAAAAGATTTGGACCAGCATGATGCCGGAATATGGGCCGAATGAACCGCTTTTCCCCACCGGGCTCATCGGTCCGGTGACCCTCCACCCAGCCGTCATGATCAACCTGCGCTAATGCCTTGGCGGCGGACAGGAATTTCCCCGCGCCTGCGGGCGGCATGGGCTGGAGTGCGACAAGTTCCGCAAAGCCGCGCTGGATGCGCATTGGAACGGCCTGATGCAGAAACTTCTCGACGATGTCGGGGCGCTCGCCGGGAGGACGCTCGACATCAATGTGCTGCTGGACGGTTTGTTTGGTTCCGCCGTGTTGACCGCGGACGCTCGATCTAACAGTGATGCGTATTGCGCAAAGGCGCGGAAGACCAAAGGTGCCTGTTCTACTTGCGCTTGCGCCCGGCTGGGTAGCGTAGTGGCCGGGTCGGGCCGGATGATCTCGCCGGCGTGTCATCTTTCAGCGCGCGGATCTGGTCGCGGAGGTGGGCGGCGCGCTCGAATTCGAGTCGCGACGAGGCCTCGCGCATCTCCTCCTCCAGCTCCGCGATGACGCGCAGTTTGTCATAGGTTTCCTCGCTGTCGGCCACCAGCGAGGCGTTGAGCTTGTTGGCGTGCTCGACTTCATTCTCATGGGTGTGCAGGCTTTGCTGCACGGCGCGGGTCACACTTTGGGGAGTAATGCCATGGGCCTCGTTGTGCGCCAGTTGGCGGCTGCGGCGGTGTTCGGTCACATCCAGCAAGCGCTGGATTGAATCGGTCACCGTGTCGCAGAACAACACGCACTCGCCGTTGATGTGGCGGGCGGCGCGGCCGGCGGTTTGAATCAGCGAGGTGTCGTTGCGCAGGAACCCCTCCTTGTCGGCATCCAGGATGCACACCAGCGAGACTTCCGGCAGGTCGAGGCCTTCGCGCAATAAATTGATGCCCACCAGGATGTCAAAGCTTGCGGCGCGCAGTTGGCGCAGAATCTCCACCCGCTCGATCGCATCGATGTCGGCGTGCAGATAGCGCACCTTGAGCCCGGTGCCGCGCAGGTACTCGCTGAGGTCCTCCGCTGTTTTTTTCGTTAGCGTAGTGACCAGCACCCGTTCGTGGCGCTCGACCCGCTGGCGGCACAACTCGATGGTCGCATCGATCTGGCCGGTGAGCGGGCGCAAGGTGACGCGCGGGTCAATCAGGCCGGTGGGGCGGATGATTTGTTCGACCACCAGCGGCGTGCCGCGTTTGGTGGGGTCGAAGTCGGCCACCGCCTGTTGGTTGCCGCTGGGGATGGCGTGGATCTTGCGGCGGTCGTAAATTTCGAAACTGCCATCGGCATTGCGGGTTTTGACCGGGATAAACGCCTTGTTTTCCGGCCGCGAGTTGAGGATTTCAAACGGGCCGGGGGTGGCGGAAACATACACCCGCTGGCCGGTCACCTGCATGAACTCGTCAAACCGCAGCGGCCGGTTGTCCAGCGCGCTGGGCAGCCGGAATCCATGCTCCACCAGTACCAGCTTGCGGCTGCGGTCGCCTTCATACATGCCGCCGATCTGCGGAATGGTGGCGTGGCTCTCGTCAACCAACAGCAGGAAATCGCGCGGGAAAAAGTCCAGCAATGTGTTAGGCCTGGCGCCGGGCTCGCGTCCGGTTAGATGGCGCGAGTAGTTTTCGATGCCTTGGCAGAAGCCCATTTCCGCCATCATTTCCAGATCGTACTCGGTGCGCATGCGCAGCCGCTGCGCCTCTATCAATTTCCCCTGTTGCTCAAACTCGGCGATGCGGGCGTCGAGTTCCCCGCGGATGGCCACCGCGGCGCGCTTGAGCTTGTCGCCGGGCGTGACGTATTGTTTGGCGGGGAAAAACGTGTGGTGGTCGAGGCGCTCGATGACCGCTCCGGTGAGCGTGTGGATGCTGGTGAGCCGCTCGATGGTGTCGTCGAAGAACTCGACGCGGATGGCGGTTTCATCGAGGTAAGCGGGGTGGACTTCCACCACGTCGCCGCGCACGCGGAACTTGCCGCGGCCGAAGGCGATGTCATTGCGCTCAAACAACATGACCACCAGCGAATTGAGAAACTCCTCGCGGCTGAGGGCCTGGCCGACCCGGATGGGCACCATCATGTTTTCATAGTCCTCCGGTGAACCGAGGCCGTAAATGCACGACACCGAGGCGACCACGATGGTGTCCTCGCGGGTGAGCACCGAGCCCATCGCGCCGAGCCGCAAGCGTTCGATCTCATCGTTGATGGCGGAATCCTTCTCAATGTACGTGTCGGAGCGCGCAATGTAGGCTTCCGGCTGATAGTAATCAAAGTACGAGACGAAATACTCGACGGCATTGTGCGGGAAGAAATTCTTGAACTCCGAGTAGAGCTGGGCGGCGAGCGTCTTGTTGTGGCTCATGACCAGCGCAGGCCGGCCGTGGCGCGCGATGAGATTGGCCATGGTGAAGGTCTTGCCCGAGCCGGTCACGCCTAGCAGCGTTTGGTGGCGGTTGCCCGCGCCGATCGACTTGGCGAGTTTTTCAATCGCCTGTTCCTGATCGCCCTCAGGGTGGTAGTCGCTGACCAGTTGGAATGCCATCGGGCACAATCTATAGGCCCGTAATAGCCGCTTGGCAAGCGAGACACGAAGCCCGCTGCGCTGCAGAATGCCGCCCCTGCCGTGCCCTGGATTCCTTGTGAAGGAGTCAAGTTTTCCAGAACCGGATTGATTGACGATTGTTGAATTTGGATTTTTGAAGTGAGCTTGGTTCGTGCTGAATTTCGTGTCCAAGCTCACATCAGAAATCAACGTTCATCAATCCTCTTCACCTCTCGCCGGGTTTGAGGCTCCACCTCGCTAAGGATTAAGTTGCGGCCTGCTCCATACTCGACCCCGGGGTTCGGGGCTTGCGTCTTGTGTCTTGCGTCTTCTTTCGGCTTGCCTTGGGTGGTAGGTTGCGGCAGGTTGCGGGCATGCCTGCTGATGTCATTTCCTTGCTGCAACATCTGGTGCGGATTCCCTCGGTCAACCCGGACAATGCGCCGGGCACCGCCGAGTGCGGTGAGGAGGAATTAGCGAATTTCCTCGGTGGCTGGCTCGAGGCGCTCGGTGCCGAGGTGCTGCTCGAGGAGGTGCGGCCTGGCCGGCCAAATCTGATCGCGCGGTTTGCGCCGCTGGACGGGCGGCCGCGTATCTTGTTGGGGCCGCATCTCGACACGGTGGGCGTGGGTGGCATGGTCATCGAGCCGTTTGGTGGCGAAGTGCGCGACGGCCGGGTGTGGGGCCGGGGAGCGTCGGACACCAAAGGCCCGATGGCGGCGATGTTGTGGGCGTTGCGGGAATGCCGTGGCATCCTCGCCAAGCTGCCGGTGGCGGTGGATTTCGTCGCCTTCATGGGCGAGGAATCGGGCCAGTGGGGGTCAAAGGATTTTGCGAAGCGCCATGCGGCCGACTACACGTTTGCGGTGGTGGCTGAACCGACGTCGATGCAGGTGGTGCACGTCACCAAAGGCTCGTTGTGGGCGACGTTGCGGGCGAGCGGCAAGGCGGCGCACAGTTCGCAACCGGAGCGCGGCGAAAATGCCATCCTCAAGCTCACCCGCGCGCTGGACACCCTCGACCATCATCTGGGCCACGCGCTGGCGGCGTTCACCCACCCGGTGCTCGGCCGCTCGACCCTCAACGTGGGGGTGATCCGCGGCGGGTCGCGGCCTAACATCGTGCCGGATTGCGCGGAAGCCGAACTCGACATCCGCATCACTCCAGACCTGGCGGCGGCCGGTGGCGGCCTGCGCCTGTTGCGCGAGATGCTCGACGATCACGCGCTGCCGGTTGAGCTACTCGGGGCCCATGAGAATCCGCCGATGGAAACCGCTGCCACCCACCCGCTGGTGCTGGCGTTGTTGGCGGTGGACCCGGCCACCCAGCTGGCAGGGGCACCCTGGTTTTCGGACGCCGCCCATCTATCGGATGGAGGGGTTCCGAGCATTTGTATCGGGCCGGGGTCCATCGACCAGGCGCACACCGTGGATGAATTCATCGAGACCGCCGCGCTGCTGCACGGCGCGGCGTTTTTTGAAACGTTCATCCGGAACCTCGGCGTGCCGCGATAGCTGCCTCGGGGTGTCTGCGGCGGGCCGTGCCGGCTGCGTCTCGCCGCGAGTGGCTCTGGCGGGTGCATGAAGAGGCATTTTCGTGTGCTGCCACCCGCGCCCCGCTCGTGCACATCTTCACGCGCAGCTTGGCAAGTGTCGTTGCGCAGGCCGCCGCCGGGGCAGGATTGTGGATTTGCTGCTTGTCGCGACGCGGCTTGCTTGCTTGGCTGTTGCCCCGATGGCCACCCCTCAAAACATCATCGCGCTGATTTACGACTACGATCAGACGCTGAGCCCGCGTTACATGCAGGATGATGTGCTGCTGCCCGAATTTGGCATCGACCCGGTGCAATTCTGGGCCCGCTGCAATGCTCTGGTGCGCGAGCAGCAGTGGGACGGCGAGCTGGCCTACATGAAATGCCTGCTCGATTACCTTGGCATGGACCGCGTGACCAACGCCCGGCTCACCAGCCTGGGCGCGGGCCTGCGGTTTTTCCCCGGGGTGCCGGAGTTGTTTGATGCGCTGCCGGCCCACAGTCTCAGCCCCGAGCACATCGCCGCAGGCATCAAGGTCGAGCACTACATCATTTCCTCCGGCCTCAAGGCGCTGCTTGATGGCTCCCGCCTGCAGCCCTACGTCAAGGCCATCTTCGGTTGCGAGTTCGGCGAGGATGCCGAAGGCCGCATCAGTTTTCCCAAACGCGCCATTTCGCACACCACCAAGACCCAGTTTTTGTTCCGCATCAACAAGGGGATGCTCAGCTACGAGCAGGACGTCAACGACCACATGCCGCTGGACTTGCGGCCCATCCCGTTTGAAAACATGGTCTACGTGGGCGACGGCCCGACCGATGTGCCCTGCTTTACGGTGATGAACCACAATGGCGGCCACGGCATCGCGGTGTACAATCCGGACGATCCCAGCGGCCGCTCGTTCCGCAAGTGCTTCCAACTCTGCACCCATGCCGGACGCGTCAAACACATGGCCCCAGCCGATTACCGCGAGGGATCCCACCTGTGGCTGCTGCTCGCCGAAATGGTCCGCGAAATCGCCGAGCGCATCCTGCGCCGCCGCATCAATGAGCGCGACCAGGCCACCGTGCCCGCCCCCACCTTTTGAATTATCCAATCATGTCTGACAAGACCCGCTTCCACTTCACCGGCATTTGTGGCACCGCCATGGGTGCCGTCGCCGCCGCCATGCAACACCGCGGCTTCACCGTCACCGGCTCGGATGCCGGCGTCTATCCGCCAATGTCGGATTTCCTGCGCAGCCGCGGCATCACACTGACCGAAGGCTACCACGAGGCGAACATCCCCGCCGACACCGATGTGGTCATCATCGGCAATGCCATTTCGCGCGGCAATCCGGAGGCCGAGGCGGCGCTCGACCGCAAATTGCTCTATCAGTCACTGCCGGAGCTGCTCAAGGAGTATTTCCTGCGCGGCAAACGCAACCTGGTGGTCAGCGGCACCCATGGCAAAACCACCACCGCCTCGATGCTGGCGTGGCTGCTGCGGCAGGCCGGGCGCGACCCCGGCTTCATGATCGGCGGTCTTCCTAACAATCTTGGCTGCGGCGCGCATTTCACCGATTCCGAGTTCAACGTGCTGGAAGGTGATGAATACGATACCGCGTTTTTCGACAAGCGCTCGAAGTTTCTCCACTACCTGCCCGAGTGTGTCGTGGTCAACAACATCGAGTTCGACCATGCGGATATCTATAACTCGCTCGATGAGATCAAGCTGAGTTTCCGCCGTCTGCTCAACATCGTGCCGCGCGGCGGCCGGGCCTTCATCAACGGCGACGATCCCAGCTGCCTCGAGGTGGCCGCGGGCGCACCCTGCCCGGTCACCAGCGTGGGCTTCGCGGCAAGTTGCGCGTTGCGGATAGAAAACACCATCTACGAGCCGGATCGGAGTTCTTTCACGCTCGGCGGGACGGCGTATTCGTTGCGCATGACCGGGGAATTCAATGTGCGCAATGCGGCGATGGCGGCGGCGGCGGCAGCCTTTGCCGGACTGGATGCCGCGGAAATCCGCGCCGGGCTGGAATCCTTCGACGGGGTGGCCCGCCGCCAGCAACTGCGCGGCGAGGTCAATGGCATCCGGGTGATCGACGACTTTGCGCACCACCCCACGGCAATCCGCTATGCGGTGCAGAGCTTGCGCCAGCGGTACCCGGGGGCACGACTGTGGGTGTTGTTCGAGCCGCGAAGCAACACGACGCGGCGCGCCGTGTTCCAATCCGAACTGGCCGTGGCGCTGGCCAGCGCCGATTGCGCCATCGTCTCAGCTATTCCGGACCTGCACAAAATCCCCGAACACGACCGCCTCGATCCGCTGAAGCTGGCCGCGGATATCACCGCTCAGGGCGGCCGGGGATGGTATCTAACTACAATCGACGGGATTGTGGAAAAAGTCACCGCCTCCGCCCAGCCGGGCGACGTCATCGCGGTGCTCACCAACGGCGGCTTCGGCGGGATCCATCAGAAACTCCTCACCGCGCTCGCAACCGGCCCAAGTCAGGATGTCTGATGCTGCCAGGCTCTGAGGGCGCTGGCCATGGCGTGAATGTTGGCGGCGGGCATGCCGGGGCTCACGCCGCCACCCACGGATAGAATCAGCGGGTGACCGGCCGCCTTGCGCAACACTTCGCGGGTTGCCTGCTCCACCTGTCCGGGGCTGCCGCGCACGCCGATGTCCAGCGGTGCCACATTGCCCATCAGGGTCATGCGTCCACCGAGCCGCGCACAGGCGTCGGCAATGTCGGTCTGCTTGCCCCAGTTGAGCACGTCAAAGCCGGTGTCCGGCAGTCGTTCGAGGCAGGCCTCGACGCTGGCATCGTTGTGATAGACCTTGACCCAGTCGTTAGGAAAGGCGTCGCAAATGCGTTTGAGAAACGGATGGGCGAAGCGCGCGTAATCGGCCGGGCCGATCATGCCCACGATATCGTCGAGCACCAGGATGCCCTCCACGCAGGGGCCGATGGCGGCGGCCTGCGCCTTGAGCCAGTCGATGGTCAGGGTGGTGCAGATGTCGATGAGCTTGAGTGCGCGCTCGGGCTCATCGATCATGTCCATCATCAATTCGGTGACGCCGCGGAAGAACGAGGCGGTGCAGAGCGGGCCGCGGGCGGCTACTACGGGCATCGTATATCCGGCATCGAAGACGCGCTGTTTGAGCGTGGCATAGCGGTGCAGAATGAGCGGGCAGAACCCGTCGCTGGTGGGGTCGGGCGGGGCGAGTTGGTCGAGGTCTTCGAGGCGGAAAGGCACGCGTTCCTCGCTGGGCGTCTGGTGGGGCCAGAAGCGGACGCGCACGCCCAGCGCGGAGGGTTCGGCGGCCATGCCGATTTCCGCCCACCACGACGGAAAGAAGGTCACCTCGGGAAATTCCTCGATGACGCTGAGGTGGGCGTTGAACCAAACCTCCGAATCAAAATAGTAGGAATTATGCGTGATGCCGAGGTGGGCGGGCATCCACGGGCTGTCGACGATGAGGGCGAGCGGCACGCCGGCGCCGGGTTGGCGCTTGGCCGCCGCCTTGAACTGTTGCCATTGCTCGGGGCGCATTGGGAGGAATCTGGACGGTTAGGTTTGGTGATTGGACGCCGGATCCCTTCAGCGGCTCATGCGGTAGGCCTCCATGGTCGTGTAACATTTGGTGAACATGTTGGGCTCCTCCCACTCCGGCAGCTTGCCAGCTGCCAGATACTTGAGGAATTTAGCCGTCACCTGGGCGAAGTGTGCCTCGTGGCCGATCCGGAAGGGTTCGGGAACCACCACTTCCCAGCCATTGTCGGCCGGTTTGATGGCCAGTCCAGGATAGATCGCCTGCAGTTTGGTGATACCGGCTTGCAGGGATTTCTCAAAGTCGGCGGCGCTGGCGCTGCCGGCGTTCTCGACATAAAGCACGGGCTTGTAGTTTTGCGCCTTGCCCTGGCGGATGATCAGATTGGCACCGCTGCCCCGCATGATGGAATAATGGGTGTCTCCTCCACCCTCCGGTGCCTCGAAATTCCAGGTCACCGACACCTTGGCATGCACGCCGCGCAGCGTGTAGGTGAACTCGCCATTGCCATAGACCTCCAACTCGCCGGCGGCATTGACGCTGCCTTTGAGCGCGGCGGGAAATTCCTTGAGCGTGGTGGATTTCTCAAACTGCGCGGCACTCACCTTGGTGGTCCAGCGGCGCGCCGCGAGCACCTTCACATCTGCGGGCGCAAGGATTTGTTCCGGGAAGGCCTCCCACTGCACCAGGTCCACCAGATGGGTCGTCACGTCGACAATCCCCTCGCCTTGTTGGGTGACGTCGTAAAACCAAGGCGGCCGCTGCAGCGGTGCCCCAGAAACCGTCTTGCAGTAATGGTGCACGCTTTCCTTGGTTATCGCCGGTCGATCCGGCGTGCCCTGCTCGAGGCGGCCGAAAATCTCGGGTAGGCGGGAGATTTCACGCTGCAGGATGGTGCTCGTCTCGTGGCGCTCGGTCATGATATCATACAACAAGACACCGCGCTTGTGCGCCTCGGCAAACGCTTGCTTCAACTTCTCAAGGTCCGCCGGCACAATCACCATCGGCTTGTCGCTCAGCACGTTGTAGCCGGCCTGTACCGAACGCAAGATGTAGTCCGCCTTGCGCGAGTTGTTGCCGGAAATAATCACCAG
>CAIVSK010000373.1 GCA_903908495.1 Akkermansiaceae bacterium | reverse complement strand
TGACAACTGACAACTGACAACTGACAACTCCCCCCTCTCCCCCCCCCCTCCCCCCCCATGGCCGGTTTCTTCAAATCACTCTTCAATAAAGTCACCAATCGCGCGGAAATCGCTTGGGATGACATCGAGGCAGACCTCATCGCCTCCGATCTTGGCATCCAGCTCACCACCCGCATCATCGACGACTTGCGCGACCTGGGCCGCAAGATTTCCGCCGCCGACGTGGTGGAAGCCACCCGTCGGCAGCTGCTGGCCCGCTTGCCGGACGACTCGCTGCCGCCCGAACCGCGGCCCGATGGCCTGCCATTTGTCATTTTGATCGTCGGCGTCAATGGCACCGGCAAGACGACCTCTTCGGCCAAGCTTGGCTTGTGGTTCAAGCGGCGCGGGCGCTCGATTGTGTTGGCTGCGGCCGACACGTTCCGCGCCGCCGCCGTCGAGCAGCTGCAGCGCTGGGGCGAACGGCTGGATTTGCCGGTGGTCACTGGCAACCCCAACGCCGATCCCTCGTCGGTGTGTTACCACGCCCATCAGAAGGCCATCGCCGGACACAGCGATTTTCTCATCTGCGATACCGCCGGACGGATCCACACCCGCCATAACCTGATGGAGGAACTGGGGAAAATCCGCCGCACCCTCGCCAAACAAGACCCGTCCGCGCCGCACCTGACGCTGCTGGTGGTGGATGCCACCACCGGTGCCAACGCCCTCAACCAAGCCAAGGAATTCCACAAGGCCTGCCCGCTCGACGGGCTCATCGTCACCAAACTGGATGGCTCCGGCAAGGGCGGCATCGCTGTGACCATCCACGACCAACTCGGCATTCCGCCGCGCTTCCTCGGTACCGGCGAAGAGCCCGACGCCTTCACGATTTTCCAGAAGCAGCCCTTTGTGCAGGAGATTCTTTAGCGGCCCGCCCGTTTTGCCAATGTGCAGCCAGACAGAGACGCCCTTCGCGCCGCGACACTTGGCAAGTGTCGTTGCGCGGCGCATCTAACGGCATCAGCCGAAGTAGCGGACCCCGGCGGCGAAGATCGGCTGGTGTTTGTTGCCGGGAATATTCTTGGCCACGAGGCGGCCGGCGCGTTCGGAGTGGGCCATCTTGCCAAACACCCGTCCGCAGGGCGAGGTGATGCCTTCGACGGCACCTAGCGAACCGTTCGGGTTGCAAGCAATATCCATCGATGGGGCGCCGGTGGCATCGCAGTATTGGGTGGCTATTTGGCCGGCGGCGGCCAGTTGGGCGATCATCGCGGCTGAAGCAAAAAATTTGCCCTCGCCGTGGGACATTGGCACGGTGTGGATGTCGCCGAGTTGCGTGTTGGCGAGCCACGGCGATAGCGTGCTGACAATCCGGGTGTCGACATAACAGGAAATATGGCGGCCGATGGCGTTGTGGACAAGGGTCGGCGCGAGCGCCGGATCGTGGGCGGCGGATTGTGGATCATGGGTAGAAGATGCGCCGCCTATCTTTGATTCACTATCTTCCATCCGCGACCCTCCATCCACAATCTGCCCGAACGGCAGCAGGCCGGTCTTGATGAGTGCCTGGAAGCCGTTGCAGATGCCGAGGACCAGGCCGTCACGCTGGGTGAGGAGGTCCATGATGGCATCGGCGACGCGCGGGTTGCGGATGATGGTGGCGATGAATTTCGCGGAGCCGTCCGGTTCGTCACCGGCGCTGAAGCCGCCCGGGATCATCAGGATTTGCGCCCGGCGGATCTGCGCTGCGAGGGCGCGGAGCGATTCGTCGATGTGGCGGGTGGTGAGATTGCGGAAGACGAGGATATCCGCATCGGCACCGGCCTCGCGGAAGGCTTTGGCGGAATCGTATTCGGAGTTGGTGCCGGGGAAGGTCGGGATCACCACCCGGGGGCGGGCGTGGATGGCCGATCGTGGATGGTGGATCGTGGTTGGGACGCCTGCGCTCTTCAATCCACTATCTTCTATCTCCAATCCACTATCTTCTATCTCCGATCCACTATCTTCTATCTCCGATCCGCTACCCGGCATTTCCGGTCGGGTCGGATAGACGGGTTCCAGGGTGGCGCTCCAGGCGGCTTGCAGATCAGTTAGGGAGAGGGTTTCGTGGTTGAGGGCGAGGGTGGGGGATGTGGTGGTGCGGCCGAGCACCCGGGCATTGAGGGCGC
>CAIVSK010000372.1 GCA_903908495.1 Akkermansiaceae bacterium | reverse complement strand
CTTCATCCAGTCGAGCTGGCAATCGAGATCGTTGGTGCTGCACGGCCGCTGTGACAGGAACCAGCCCACGTGCGCCAGCACGCCGGAGGCGAGCCCGAGGAGAATGGTAAACAGGATGCGTTTCATGGGTGGCGGGCGGCGACCTTGACCGCGGTTGCATCCATCAAGGGATCGATCAGGCGAAGATAGCTCTGGGCAATCTGCACCCCGCGCTCGGCATGCAACCGCGAGAGGCGCATCTCGGCGAGGAAAAGGCCAAGCAGCATGCATGCCGCGACAAAAGCGACGACGAATGAAGGCCGTGCAAAGGCGGCCTCCATACGGGCGAAGAGACCAGGCCGGGCAACACGGTTTTCAACGGCGGCGATGCGACGCCAGACCTCGGCCGCCATGTACGGCGGCGGCTCCGGGGTTTCACGCCAGCGGTCGAGCAGGGGATCAAGCGGATCGGATGGAGGATGCATGATGATATTTGCCACCCGGCGCCGCCTTCGCCGGGGCGGAGACGATGACAGGGCCGGCAAGGTTGATCTACTATGCCAGGGCACACGGAGGTACCCATGGCAGACAGCATAACACCATCGACTCGAAAAGCCCTTCAAAACAATTCATCGTGCATTCCTGCGGCCAGACCATGGTTATGCGGCCAGCAAGAGGTGCCAGCGCGCGGGCGGCGGCGGGTGGCCGCCGCGGCAGACTCCATACGGGTCGCGGCTTTATTCAGGATAGAGCCAGTAGTGCCGGGTCTGCTGCTGGTAAATCTGCGCCCGTTTGCGCCACTCGGCGAGAAAGCTCTCGACATCAACCTTGGCACCGTCGCGCTTGAGGGCGTTCCACCAGGTAGCGGAGCCAACCAGCTTCTTGAACATGGCGGCCCTGTCTGCCGGAGCGCTGGCGAAGGGATTCACCGGGCTCCATTTGCACGCCAGCCGCATCAAATAGAAACTCAGCTCCGTCGGCTGCCAGGCAGCCCAGTCCGTCACCTCAATGTAAACCCCCAGGGACGGTTTGCCGGTGGAGTCGGGAGCCGAAACCTTGGTGAAATTAAGACCGGGCAGCTTGAGCGCCTCGAGTTCCTTCTCCAGTTGCTCGGCCGTCTTGCCCTTGAAGGAGATGCCACGGAACGGATATGAACGACCGATGCCGGTGGAAAAGCCGCCGATTTCGCAGCCAAGCCCGGTCATGGCATAGCCCACCGCTGAGGCAAAATCCTGGATATGGGGCGAGGTGGGCGCGAAGGAAAGACCGGTATCGGGCCAGCGCATGGTGCGCCGCCAGCCGCGCATCGGCACGACCGTAAGACGGCCCTTCAGGCGCACGGTTTCCGGCACGGCGAGTACGCCGGGTGCCGCGGCAGCCATGCGGGCAAGTTCGCCGATGGTCAGACCATGCACATAGGGCACGCGAAACGCACCGACATAACTCATCAAGTCGCCGTCGAGCGATGGACCGTCCACCTTGAGACCCCCGAGTGGGTTCGGCCGATCAAGGACGATCACCTCGACGTTGTTTTCAAAACAGGCCTCCATGGCGTAGCGCATCGCAGTTGCG
>CAIVSK010000371.1 GCA_903908495.1 Akkermansiaceae bacterium | reverse complement strand
CCCATACCCGCCCGCAAGCACCCCTGCGAAAACGCAGATCAGCCTAACATCCCGGCCTGCGGCCCCTAATCCAAGCGTTTCCAAGCCTCTGCACGCGCAGTGCGGCTACGATTTCGGAATCGCTGGCCCGCGTGGTATGCGGTGGACCTTTTGGCTGGAATCGGCAAGAGTCGCCGCGCCCCATGTCCGCCTTGCTTTCCGCCACCGAAATCCGCCTCAGCTACGGCTATCAAACATTACTGGATGGGGTGACGCTCGCCATTTCCGCCGGCGAGAAGGTCGGCATGGTCGGCCGCAACGGCTGCGGCAAAACGTCGCTGCTGAAGATTCTCAGCGGGATGCAGGCGGCGGACTCAGGCGATATCGCGCTGCGGCGCTCGTTGCGAATCGGCTATCTGCCGCAGGAGTTCGAGCTGGATTCGGCGCTGAGCGTGCAGGAAAACATCGCCGCCGGCGCGGCGGATATCGTGGCCGCCGTGCGCCGCTACGAGGGCGGCGATGGCTCGGAAGCGGAATTGGCCGACCTGCTGCATTTGATCGATCACGCCGATGGCTGGAACCTGGATGCCCGCATCAAGGCCACCTCCACTGCGCTCGACGCGCCGCCGCTGGAGGCGACTGTCGGCCCGCTGTCCGGTGGGGAAAAGCGGCGGGTGGCGTTGTGCCGGGCGCTGGCCTGCCAGCCCGACCTGTTGTTATTGGACGAGCCGACCAATCATCTCGACGCCGAGTCGATCCGTTGGTTGGAGACGTACCTGAAAGGGTTTCCCGGCGCGGTGATTTTCGTCACCCATGACCGCTATTTTCTCGATGAGATCGCCACCCGCATCCTTGAAATCGACCAAGGCCGGGCGTTTTCGCATCCGGGGAACTACACCGCATTTTTGGAATCGAAGGCGGTGCGCCAGCAAATTGCCGAGCAAACCGAGCGGCGGCGGCAGCGGTTTTTGCGCGAAGAGCTCGACTGGGTGCGCTCCGGAGTGAAGGCGCGCGGCACGAAATCGCGCCACCGGATGGACCAATATTACGAGATCGAGGGGATGGAAGCGCCACCGGAGGAGCGGGAAATGGACCTGCTCATTCCGCCGCCGCCGGATTTGGGCAACATCGTCGTCGAACTGGAGGACGCCGGGGTCAACGTCGGCAGCGCCGCAGCGCCGCGCTGGTTGTTCCGCCACTTGACGCTGACGCTGCGGCCCGGCCAATGCACCGGCATCGTCGGCCGCAATGGGGTGGGCAAGACCACCTTGCTCAAGCTCTGCCTCGGGGACATTGCCGCCACCGAGGGCTCGGCCGTCATTGGCAAGCGGGTGAAGGTGAACTACATCGACCAAACCCGCATGCAACTGGATGGCACCGGCTCGCTGTTGGATGAGATTTCCGACGGCAACGAAAAGCTGATGTTCGGCAACCAGCCGCTGGGTGCGCGCAATTATCTGCGGCGCTTTCTGTTCAACGACCAGCGGATCAACGACCGGGTCGACCTGTTGTCAGGTGGCGAGCGGGCCCGCCTGATGCTGGCGAAGGTGCTCAAAAACGGCGGCAACGTAATCGTGCTCGACGAGCCGACCAACGATCTGGACCTGCCGTCGCTGCGGATGTTGGAAGAGGCGCTGGCCGATTTCGACGGAACGGTCATCTGCGTGTCGCATGACCGGTATTTCCTCGACCGCATCTGCGATCAGATCATCGCCTTCGAGGAAAACGGGGTGATGGTGCAACCGGGCAACTACTCCTATTACCTTGAAAAGCGCCAGGCCCGCGAAGCCGCGCAGCGGATCCAGGCGCAAGCCGCCGCGCGCGCTGCCGCCGCCCGCCACAAAGCCGCCGCGCCGGCCACCCCCAAGCCCCGCAAGCTCAGCCTCAAGCAACGCAATGAGCTCGACGGCATCGAAAACGTCATCCTCAGCGCCGAGCAACACGTCGCGGAAATCGAGAGCCGCTTGAACGATCCGGCATTCCAAGCCAAGAACTTCAACGAGATTCCCCAGCTCGTCGCGCAACTCGATGCGGCCAAGGCGCAGGTCGCCCGCCTCTACACCCGCTGGGAAGAGCTCGAGCGCTTGCAGGAGAGCCTCTAACTCTCGCAAGGACAGGCGGACCGGTCGATAATGTCGATTTAGCAGGAGGACAGGCTTCCAGCCTGTCATGGACGACGGGCTTCCAGCCTGTCGATTCATTGGCTGACAGGCGGGACGCGCTGTCGTCCGTCACAGGCAGGAAGCCTGTTTTCCGGTCAGAGAGTGTTAAGTCAACAGTATTGGGCCGAGCGGTGGTTCCTGCGAAGGCAGCGCGGGACGACGCAGGAGTGACGAGAGGGGTCCACGCGGCGAGGTTTTGGCTTGACAAAACCGCACGAATTGCCGATGCAATCCGAGATGGGCGATGGATGAATTTGCTGCCGCCCATTCACCCCGCGCCTCTATGAACGGCCTTTCTGCGCAGCAAAGCAGCCAGGGGCACCGCCCCCCAATCGACAACTCCCAAACCACTAACGAGCGGAAATGAAAGCAGATGCCCCCATCGCCGAATCGAATTTGCTGCGCAATCCGCCGGATTTTTCGCTGGTGCTGGGCGGGCCGCTGTACCAGATGCTGCGGCGGGTGCATCTGGCCGACGACGCGCTGATGTTGTTGCGCCAGCGCATCGTGGTCATCACGCTGGTGACGTGGTTGCCGCTGCTGGCCCTGGCGGCGCTGGAAGGGCACCTGCGGGGCGGCGGGGCGCTGCCATTCCTGCTGGACGTTGAGGTTCACACCCGCTTTCTGGTGGCGTTGCCGCTGTTGATCATCGCCGAGTTGGTGGTGCATCGGCGGATGCGGCCCCTGCTAAAGCAATTCCTGGAGCGCAAGCTCATTCCTGAATCCGCCATGCCGCGCTTCGAGGCGGCCATCGCGGCGGCGTTTCGGCTGCGCAACTCGGTGCTCGCCGAGCTGCTGCTCATCGCGCTGGTGTACGGGGTGGGAATCTTGATCATCTGGCGCCAATACACGGCACTCGGCACGGCTACGTGGTATGCGATGCCCGCCGCAGCCGGTTCAAAGCTCTCACTCGCGGGCAGGTGGTACGGATATGTGAGCCTGCCAGTTTTCCAGTTCCTGTTGTTTCGCTGGTATTTCCGCCTGATCATCTGGACGCGCTTTCTGTGGCAGGTGTCGCGCATCGGGTTGTGCTTGGTGCCGACTCATCCGGATCGCGTCGGCGGGCTGAGTTTTCTTGCCAACACGGTGTATGCCTTCGCCGTGCTCGCCGTGGCCCACGGGGCGCTGCTGGCCGGATTGCTTGCCAACCGGATCTTTTTCCTGGGGGCCACCCTGCCTCAGTTCAAGCCGGAAATCGCCGTGCTGGTGGTCTTTCTGCTGTGCGCGGTGTTCGGGCCGTTCCTGATGTTCGCGCCGCAGCTGGCCGAGGCGAAGCGCAACGGCCTGCGGGAATATGGCGCATTGGCCGGGCGCTATGTGCGTGAATTTGATGCCAAATGGTTGCGCGGCGGCGCGCCAGCGGGTGAACCCTTCGTCGGCAGCGGCGACATCCAGTCACTCGCCGATCTGGCCAACAGTTACGAGGTGCTGCAAACCATGAGAATCCTGCCCGTCACCAAGGAGGCGGTGCTGCGCCTCACCGTGTTGACGTTGTTGCCCATCGCTCCGCTGTTGCTCACCCTGATGCCGCTCGAGGAACTTGTGAAAAAACTGCTGTCGATCCTCTTCTAACGATGCGTGGATTCCAATTCCGGACTTGACTCCACGCGCCATTTCCCTGCTAGATACGCCGATTCTCATGTTTCATGGAAAACCACCCCACCCCCCGATCCCATGACCCAGCAAGCCGCTCAATCCCGCACCCTTGAACTCCCGCCCGCAGCCGGCACCCGCTGCGGTGCCAGCGTCGCCGACCTCAAGCAATCCTACCTCGACCACCTGCTCTGCGGCCTGGGCCGTATGCCGCGGGCCGCGACGCGCCACGACTCCTACACCGCGCTGGCCCTGAGCATCCGCGACCGGGTCTTCAAGCAAGGCGTCGAGACTCTGGAAACCTACGCCGGGCAAGACGTGCGGGTGGTGGCCTATCTATCCGCCGAATTCCTGCCAGGACCGCATTTGGAGAACAATCTGCTAAATCTCGGACTGGTGGAGCCAACCCGGCAGGCGATGGCGGAGCTGGGCCTGAGTCTGGATGAATTGCTCGAGCAGGAGGAGGAACCGGGCCTCGGCAATGGCGGCTTGGGTCGCCTCGCGTCGTGTTATATGGACTCGCTGGCTTCGCTTGAAGTGCCGGCCGTCGGTTACGGCATTCGCTATGAGTTCGGCATCTTCGACCAGACGATCCACGACGGCTGGCAGGTGGAAATCACCGATAAATGGCTGCGTTTCGGCAATCCGTGGGAAATCGCCCGGCCCGAAATCACCTACGACGTGAAGTTTGGCGGCCACACCGAAGCCGCCACCGATGCCGAGGGCCGCTACCACGTCCGCTGGGTGGCTGGCAGCGTCGTCAAGGGCATGGCTTACGATACCCCGATCCTCGGCTACCGCGTGGGCACCTGCAATTTCCTGCGCCTGTGGAAAGCCGAGGCCGTCGAGTCGTTTGACTTCGCCGCCTTCAATCACGGCGATTATTTCCGCGCGGTCGAGGACAAGATGCACTCGGAGAACATCACCAAGGTGCTCTATCCCAACGACGAGGAGATCCAAGGCAAGACCCTCCGCCTGCAACAGCAATTCCTGTTCGTGACCTGCTCGCTGCAGGATATGATCCGCGTCCACCGCCTGCTCGAACGGCCGCTCGAAACGTTTCACGACAAATGGGCGGTGCAACTCAACGACACCCACCCCGCCATCGCGGTGGCCGAATTGATGCGCCTGCTCGTCGACAAACACCGGCTCGCCTGGAACACCGCGTGGCACGTGACGCGCCACACCTTCGCCTACACCAATCACACGTTGCTGCCCGAGGCACTGGAAAAATGGCCGCTCGGCTTGTTCGGCCAACTACTGCCACGCCATTTGGAAATCATTTTGGAAATCAACCGCCGGTTCCTCGCCGAAGTCCGCGCCAAGTTCCCCGGCGACGACGCCCGGCTCGCCCGCCTGTCGTTGATTGACGAGAGCGGCGATGGCTTTGTGCGCATGGCACACCTCGCCACCGTCGGCAGCCACCACGTCAATGGCGTCGCCCGCCTGCATTCCGAATTGCTCACCCAAACCGTCATGCGCGACTTCGCCGAACTGTGGCCGGATAAATTCTGCAACGTCACCAACGGCGTCACCCCGCGCCGCTTCGTGGCAGTGAGCAATCCGCCGCTCACCCGGCTCATCAGCGCGCACATCGGCGACGACTGGCTGCGCGACCTCCATCAACTCCGCAAGCTCGAGCCGCTGGCCGGCGACCCGGCGTTCCAGCATGAGTGGAGGGAGGTGAAACTAACCGCCAAACGCGACCTCGCCGCCCTCATCGAGGCGCGCACCGGCATCGCGGTGAACCCTGCGTCCCTATTCGACATCCATGCCAAACGCCTGCATGAGTACAAGCGCCAACACCTCAACATCCTCCACATCCTCACCCTCTATCTGCAGCTCAAGCGCAACCCGCGCCCCGACCTGCCTGCCCGCACCTTCATCTTCGGAGCCAAGGCCGCGCCGGGCTATGCCATGGCCAAGCTCATCATCAAGCTCATCCACTCCGTCGCCGCCGTGGTCAACCACGACCCGGCGCTCGGTGGCAAGCTGCAAGTGGTGTTTTTCCCGGACTTCAACGTGAAAAACGCACAGCATATCTATCCGGCCGCCGACTTGTCGGAGCAAATCTCCACCGCCGGGATGGAAGCCTCGGGCACCGGCAACATGAAGTTCTCTCTCAACGGCGCGCTGACCATCGGCACCCTCGACGGTGCCAACGTCGAAATCCGCGAAGAAGTCGGCTCCGACAACTTCTTCCTCTTCGGCCTCGACGCCGCCCAGGTCCAAGCCGTCAAGGCCCGCGGCTATCACCCGCGCCAGATCTATCAACACAACGCCAGCCTGCGAGAGACGCTCGACTTCATCGCCTCCGGCGCGCTCGCCAACGGCGACACCGACCTGTTCCGCCCGCTCGTGGCCAACCTGCTCGACAGCGACCCGTTCCTGGTGCTCGCCGACTATCAGGCCTACGTCGAGTGCCAACAGCGGGTCAGCGCGCTGTGGCTCGAACCGCAGGCGTGGACCCGCATGGCCATCCTCAACGTGGCGCGCATGGGCAAGTTCTCCTCCGACCGCTCGATCCGCGACTATTGCCGGCAGGTGTGGAAGGTCCAACCGGTGGCGGTTCTCTAATATCACAGCCCGGGCTTTATGGGGGCACATTGTCGTGCTTCCGCTGCTCACCCGGCATCGCGAGCCGGAGATCCACCTTCCCCAAAGGGCAGTGGACGTCCCGCCGGAATTTCCCTATATATACCAACTACTCCGGCGGGCTAGAGGTTGGCATCCAGGCTGGAATTCACTCTAACATGACTAAATCTCATGCACTACTTTGTGACAGCCCTGCAGCAGCATCCGGAACTGGCAATCTTCCTTGCCCTCGCAATCGGGTTTCTAATCGGGCAATTCAAGATCAGGTCATTCACCCTCGGAATTGTGGTGGGCACCTTGCTGGCCGGGGTGATCATCGGGCAACTCGACATCAAGGTGTCTCCGACCGTCAAGAGTGTCTTTTTCTTACTCTTCCTCTTCACCACCGGCTACAAGGTCGGACCGCAGTTTTTCCGGGGTTTGAAAAAAGATGCCCTGCCGCAACTCGGGGTGACCATCGTGTTGTGCGTCACCTGTCTGCTCTCCGCCTTTTTCGCCGCGAAACTTTTCGGCTATGACATGGGGACCACCGCAGGCTTGCTGGCCGGCGCGTTCACCGAATCCACCGTCATCGGCACCGCCACCGATGCCATCCACCGACTCAACCTCCCGGACTCGGAAAAGGCCCGGCTGATGAACAACATTCCGGTTGCCTACGCCGTCACCTATCTCGTCGGCACCGCGTTTATCGTATGGTTCTTGCCGAACGTCGGACCAAAACTCATGGCCGTCAATCTCAAGCAGGAAGGGCGCAACCTGCAGGCCACCATTTCAAGTGCGGAAGAAACCGAGGCCGGGGTGCAGTCCGCCTTTCAGACGTTCGGGGTGCGGGCCTACCGCGTGACGAACGAGCGACTCGTGAACAAGACCATCGCCGAACTGGAAGCCATGCCAAAGGAAGCCCGGGTCTTCATCACGCGGATCCGCCACGACGGCGGCATCGTCGAGCCCGAACCCTCCACGACCATCCGTCCAGGCGACGTGGTGGCGGTCATTGCCCGTACCGAGTTGCTCATGTCCCGTGGCATTGAAATCGGCGCCGAGGTGGACGACAAAGCCCTGCTTGATTTCCCGCAGGAAATGTTGGACGTGGTGATGACCAACAAGGCCCTGGTCGGCAAAACCTTCCGCGATTTGGCGGCCTTGGAATTCACCCGCGGGGTCTTCCTGCGCAGGCACTCCAGGCTCGGCGAGCCCATGCCATTCACCGCCGAGACCCATCTCGACCGCGGCGACGTGCTAAGCTTGGTGGGTGCCAAGCGCGATGTGGAACGGGTCGCAAAGGAGTTGGGCTACGCCGACAGACCGGCCGTTTCCACCGATATGATCTTCGTGGGTTTGGGAATATTTTTCGGCGGCCTCATCGGCTTGCTCACCATCACAGTTGGCAGACTGCCGATCACCCTCACGGTCAGCGGCGGCGCTCTGGTCATGGGCCTGGTATTCGGCTGGCTGCGTTCCGTTAGGCCCACCTTTGGCCGCATTCCCGAGCCGGCCATGTGGATCTTCGATACCGTCGGCCTGACGATCTTCATGGCCGTGGTGGGGCTCGGGGCGGGCCCCGGCTTCATTGCCGGCCTGCAAAAATCCGGCATCAGTCTGGTCTTCGTGGGGCTCGCGGTGGCCGTGCTGCCCCACCTCACCGCTATACTTTTCGGACGATACATCCTGAAAATGAATCCATTGATCCTGCTGGGCGCGTGTTCCGGCGCCGGCACCATCACTGCGGCACTGCGGGCCGTCCAGGATGAGTCCGACAGCAAGCTTCCGGCGCTCGGGTATACCGTCCCCTATGCCTTGGGCAACATCATCCTCACCGCCTGGGGACCTGTGATCATCGCCATGATGGCCTGAACCAAACTGATCACTACTAGAAAGATGACGCCCAATGAACGCCGGACAACCCCGCCTCACAATTGAACATTCCCAACCCGGGTCTATCTAGCAATAACACATCCAACCATTGATCCAACCATGAAACCGCCGACCCTTCCTTCCTCAAAAACGTCCAAGTCATCCACTCATTACACCACCGGCATGTTCAGCGCCGGAGAGGCCCGCTGTGACCGCTGGCAGGAACTGGCCCATGCCGGACAAGCCCTGGTGGCGCAGTCAGCTGCCGGAGCGTCCACCGAGGCCTCCCTCGCCACCCTCGCCACGCTGCTCACCCCGCTCAGCGACATCGAGGGCTTTCATGCCTATCCGGGAGAATTGCTGCTCGCCGCGCTCAACGAGGCGTTGGGCCGGGGGAACTATGGCGGCTTCTCACGTCTCGCCACGCGCATCGCCAAGGGGATCATCACCGGCTCGTACCGGCGTTCGGCGAGTGCCTGGAAGCCGGGCGAAGACGGCGAGAAGGACGGCAACGAGCGAATGCTCAAGGATTATTTCGACACGGGTGACTTGGTCAAACCCTACTTCGAGGTGCTCATTGTGAGTGACGATCCCACCCCGGAGCAAATTCGCCAGGGACGCGCCGAACTGCTGCAACTGCGCCGACCCGAAGACCCGTTCATCTATGAGACCGTCACCGTGGCCAGCTTCGAGGAAGGGGTGTTAGGCGTCATACTCAATGCCGACGTGCAGGCGGTGGTCATCCGGGATAACTTCCGCTTCAGCTGCGGACTCCATGCGCCGCTGTTGCGCAGTTATCTGGAGCAGCACCTCGCATTGGAGGCCGGCACGCTCGAGCCGAAAGATTACGGCGTGACGCTGGCCCAGGCCATCGCGAGATTCCGTCCTGAGCTCGATGTCTATCTCATCATGGATTGCGGAGTGGAGAAAATGGCAAGCCAACTGGAATCCAAGAACATCCGGCGCATCTTCTACGGCATCGAAGACCTGATGGAGATCCATCTGGCCCTGCTCGAGGGCGTGAGCCAGCGCTACGACACACCCTATTTCAACAACCTCAAGAATTACGCGCGGCGCCCCGTAGGCACCTTCCATGCCCTGCCGGTGGCGCGCGGCAAGTCCGTGTTCAACTCGCATTGGATCCGCGATTTCGGCCATTTCTATGGCACTAACATTTTCCTCGCGGAATCCTCCGCCACCACCGGCGGCCTCGATTCATTGCTCGAACCCACCGGCAACATCAAACTCGCCCAGGAAAAGGCCGCACGTGCGTTCGGCTGCCAGAAGTTGTTTTTCGGCACCAATGGCACCTCCACTTCTAACAAAATTGCCGTGCAAGCACTCGTCCGCCCGGGCGACATCGTGCTGGTGGACCGCAACTGCCACAAGTCCCACCATTATGGCCTGGTGCTGTGCGGTGGCCAGCCACTCTATATCGAGGCCTATCCGCTCACCGAATATTCAATGTACGGCGCGGTGCCGCTGCGCACAATCAAGCAAGCATTGTTGGATCTGAAGGCGGAAGGCAAGCTCGAACGGGTCCGCATGCTGCTGCTGACCAACTGCACCTTCGACGGTCACTTGTACAACGTGCAGCGCTTCATGGAGGAGGTGCTCGCCATCAAGCCGGATATTGTCTTCCTGTGGGACGAAGCGTGGTACGCCTATAACCGGTTTTCTCCGTTCCATCGGATGCGCTCGGCCATGGGTGCCTGCGAAGCCCTGCGCGAGCGCTATGCCAGCGAGTCGTACCGCGCCGAATATGCCGAATTCAAGAAAATGCTCGGCTCCCTCGATGCGAAGGATGCCAGGTTGCTAGACACTCACCTGTTGCCGGATCCCGACGCCGTGAAGCTGCGCGTCTATGCCACCACCTCGACCCACAAGTCGTTGTCAGCCTTCCGCCAGGGATCCTTTATCATGGTCAATGACGATTGTTGGGAAGACACCGAGGCCACGTTTGAGGAGGCGTTTTTCACCCACACCAGTACTTCGCCGAATCTACAACTCATTGCCTCGCTGGACATCGCCCGCCGCCAGGCCGAACTCGAAGGCTACGAAATGGTGGGCCGCGCCATCGAGCTCTCGCTGGTGCTGCGTCGTGAGGTTAATAACAACCCGCTCATCTCCAGGTACTTCCGCATCGCCACCAATGCCGAGATGGTCCCCGCGCAGTACCGCGCCAGCGGCTTTGAGGACTTCCATGCCGATGGCGTGAATTGGAAAACCGTCTATGACGCCTGGGTGAGCGACGAGTTCACGCTGGATCCCACCCGCATCACCCTGTTGTGTGGCACGGCCGGCTTTGACGGCACCGCGTTCAAGGGCTTGCTCGCCAGCAAGTTCGACATCCAGCTCAACAAAACCTCGCGCAACAGCGTGCTGCTCCAGACCAACATCAACAACACCCGCAGCGACATTGCCTATCTGATCAAGGTGCTGGCCGACATCTCCCGCGACCTGGACCGCAGGCTCGCCAAGGATCACGACGAAAAGGCCGCGTTTGACGCCCGTGTCAAGAGCCTGGTGACCGATGTGCCCGACTTGCCCAACTTCAGCCGCTTCCATGACGCGTTCCGCGACAACCCGAGGAGCAAGACGGCGGAAGGTGACATGCGCACGCCCTTCTTCCTCTCCTATGACGAGGCGAACTGCACCCATGTGAAACTCAACAGCAGGGAGATCGATGATCTGGTCAAGCGTGGCCAGGCCGTGTCGGCGAACTTTGTCATCCCCTATCCGCCAGGCTTCCCGATCATGGTGCCCGGCCAGGTCATCACTGTTGAAACCATCGATTTCATGCGCAAACTCGATGTGAAGGAGATCCACGGCTATCACGCCGCTTCCGGCCTCAAACTCATCAAACCAGAAAAGTTCGCAGGCACCGACAAGAAGCCCGGAAAGAAGTAGGTTCCGGCACCATCCGCAGCATTTCGTAACAAATCACCAGGAGAGACCTCCAATCATGCAAGCATTCTTCGAGTTTCTCAAAGCGAATCCGTATATCCTGCTGTTCTTCACGGTCGGCATGGCCGTCTATGTCGGCAAATTCAATGTCAAGGGCTACGGCCTCGGCATGGTCGCTGCGGCGGTCGTCGTCGGCTGCGCGCTCGCCACCTGGGCCTCAACCTACGGGGTGAAGCTGCAGCTGGACAACTTCGCCAAGTCGTTGTTCTACTATCTGTTCATGTATGGGGTTGGCCTGCGCGTGGGACCGTCGTTCTTCAATAGTCTCAAGAAAGACGGCCTCAAATTCACGATTCTGGCGGTGGTGTGCAGTGTCATGGGGCTGGTCCTCGTCGTGGTGGGAGCCAAGATGTTCGGCCTGCCACCTGGCGCTGCTGGCGGCATTCTCGCCGGTTCGCAAACCATGTCCGCCGCCATCGGCACTGCCGAGATGGCCGTCACCCAGGGAGCCTACAAACTGCCGGCGGGCTGCAACGCCGAGTCAGTCTCGGCCATGATCGCCCTCGGCTACGGCGTGACTTACATCTGGGGCACCATCGGCATCATCCTGGTCTGCAAGTATTTGCCGCGCTGGTGGGGCCTTGACGCCAAGCAGGCCGCCAAGGAATACGAAGAGGATCATGGCGTGGCCAATGTGGATGACAGCGGCCTGACAGGATACCGGCCAGCCGAGCTGCGCGCCTATCGGCTCGAGAGCACGCAAACCGCCGGCCAGACCATCGCCCAGTTTCGCCAAAGGACCCCCCAATATCGCATCATCAATGTGGTGCGGGGTGGCGAGGTGCTGGGGGCGGATCCCGGCATCAAGCTCCTGGCTGGCGATGTGATCGCGCTGGGCGGCCGGCTCGAGGATCTAACATCCAACATGGGTCTCATCGGTCCTGAGGTTGCAGATGCGACAGCGCTCAACATCCCGATTGACCAGGCAGAGGTACTGGTCACCAACAAGGCTGCGGACGGACGGGTTTTGAGGGACTTCCGCCACGAGGATTTCGCCGGGCAGTTGCAGTTGTTGCGCATCGAGCGCGGCGGAGTGCCCATCCCCTTGGGCGCGGATACCAGCCTGCTACGCTTTGATGTGCTGTTCGTGGCCGGGCTGAAGAGCGCGGTCGACAAACTCGCCGGAATGCTCGGCAAGGTCGCCCGCCCCAGCACGACAACCGATCTGTTGACCCTCTCCGTCGGCATGGTGCTTGGCCTGCTTATCGGGCAGATCAATGTGCCCATCGGCAGCTTCTCGGTGGGTCTGGGCAATGCCGGCGGGCTGCTGCTCTCGGGCATCTTTGTGTCGTCCATCGTGTCGCGGCTGCGGTTCTTCGGCAACACGCCCAACGCGGCGCGCAACATCCTCGAGGACCTCGGCTTGGTGACCTTTATCGCCATCGTCGGCATCAACGCGGGCTCGACGCTGTTGGCCCAACTCACCGGCAAGATCGCGCTGTTTATTTTCCTGGCCGGCTTCATCGCCAGCACCCTGCCGCCCATCCTCACCTGGGCCATCGGCTATCACCTGATGAAAATCAACCCGGCGGTGTTGATGGGCGGAGTGGCCGGGGCGCGCTCGCATTCGGGCCCCGCACGCGAGGCCTCCAAGGAAATTGACAGCAGCGTGCCGTGGGTCGGCTTCCCGGTTGGCTATGCCGTCTCCGGCGTGCTCCTAACCGTCTTCGGCTACTTTGCCATGGTGTTTTCGTAACTACCAGCCCAACGCCTGGCCCGGACTCCAACATTATGATCACACATCCGTTCAAATCCACAGTGAACCGGCTTGCACCCCTGCGTGAATGCGCTTGTGCCGCTGTGGCCTCGCTGGCTGCGCTGGGTTGCGCGACCACGGCCGCCGCCCAGCAAGCGAGTACCCCCGCGCCCACCCGCGACGACGCCACCGGCGCCGAGGCGGCCATGTCCTCGGTCGAACAAGGGCGCACGCCTATCGAAGGGTCGTATGAGGAATGGCGCCAATGGCGGCTGGAGAAGCGCCAAGAGGCCTTCAAGGACACCAAGGTCCAATTCAATCTGCGCACCTACTACTTCGATCGCAATATGTTCGATGGCAGCGAGAGCGAGGCGTGGGCCATTGGCGGCTGGGCAGGCGTGAAGACCGGCTACTTCTTCGATCATCTCGCGCTGGCGGTGACCGGCTACACCTCCCAGCCGTTGTATGCTCCTGACAACAAGGACGGCACCCTGTTGCTCAAACCCGGGCAGGAACCGTATTCGGTGCTGGGCGAACTGTACGGGGACATCCGAATTACCGACGAGTCCCACATTTATGCCGGGCGCAAGGGGTACGACACACCCTATATCAACCGCAACGACACCCGCATGACACCTAACACCTTTGATGCGTACGTCTTGCAGGGGCAGGCGGAGCTGGACGGGGGCTGGGGGACATTGAAATACGGCTTTGGCTACTTCGACAGCATCAAGGAGCGCAATGCCGATGAATTCGTATCGATGTCAGTCGATGCCGGTGCCACGGTCAAGCGCGGGGTGGTGACCGCCGGCGGTCTCTATCAGAACGGGGGCTTCTCCTTCGGCGCGATCGACTACTACTGCGCTGATATCATCAATATCGGATATGCGGAAGCGAAGATGGAATTCCCGCTTGGCGGCGACTGGAAGTTGCGACTCGCCGCCCAGTTTTCAGACCAGTGCAGCATCGGGGACAACCTGCTGACGGGCGAGAGTTTCTCGGCCCATCAGTTCGGTCTGAAGGCGGAGCTGCCGGTAGGCCGGGCGTTGTTCACCGCGGCGTACACGGCGGCTGGTGGGGACGCCAACATGCGGAGCCCGTGGAGCGGTTATCCCGGCTATACCAGCGTCCAGGTACAGGACTTCAACCGCAAGGGCGAGGACGCGTTCCTGTTGCGTGCCGGATATGAATTTGCGGGCGTCGAGGGCCTCGGGGCCTATGTGCTTGGGGTGCTTGGCACTTCCCCCGGTGAAGCGGGACAATACCGCCAGGACGAGTGTGACTTCAATCTGCAGTGGGTGCCGCCCAACGGTTGCTTGAAAGGCCTGGCGTTGCGGCTGCGCTATGCGGTTGTCGAGCAGCATGGCGGGAACGTCGACAACCTCACCGACTTCCGCGTCACCTGCAACTACACCTACCATTTCTAGCTTCGGTAGTCCGCTCTATCGGCTTGTCTGCACCGACCCACGCTGCTTGACATTGCGGCGGTCGTCCTGTCCTTGGCTTCAACCCGGTTCCGCTCGCAGGCGCTGGAGGAGTGGCGGTTTTGCCTGCAATTGGCAGGAAAATTCCGCTGAGAGCGCATTTCTGCGGCTTGTTTTCGCCGTGTTCGGTGATTTAGTGCTGGCCAAGCTCCGTTGAATGGTTAGTTTTAGGGTGACCATTCACGATGAGATCGCATTTTATAACGCAGTGCTGCGGAGCCCGCGGAGGGATGCTGTTGCTATTGACGGCCACTGTGGGGGGGGCCGCGGCCGTCAGCCCCACGCAGGGGGTCCAGCCGTGCGTGCTCGAACTCGCGCGGCGTGGCAACGCGGCACCGTCCCGCTGCGGCGCGTCGGCGCTGGCATCAGCGTGGCCAAATGAATTCCACGAACCGGGCTTGGACCTGATTGCGTTGCGGCTGGCGGAGTTCCTCGAACGGAACCGGTGGCCGATCACCGGCATGCTGGCGATTTGTGTGCTGCCGGCCAGCTTGATCATCGGCTTGCTGAAGAGCCGGGCTTTGCGCGAGCGTGACGAGGCGTTTCGCACCAGCGAGGCGCGGTTGGCAGCGGGAGCGGATCTGGCTGGCCTCGGCTATTACGAAATCGATTTCCCCGCAGCCACCTGTTTCGTCGATGCGAGGTTTCACGAGATTTGCGATATTCCCGCAGGACATCAGCAGGGCCTTGAGTCGATCGAATTGTGGCTGGCACGGGTCCATCCCGCCGACCGCGAACGCATGTCCGACGAGCGCGACAAGTTGCACGATGGCAGGATTGACCGATTGTCCATCGAGTATCGCTACCTGCACCCGGTGGATGGTCAGAAGTGGGTCCATCACCTCGGCGGCGTCTCGACGCGAGCTGCCAGCGGACGGGCGTTGCGCACCCACGGAGTGCTGCGCGACATCACGGCGCAGCGCCGGGCGGAGTTCGATGCCAGCGAATTGCGTGCCCAGCTGGCACATGCCGGCCGGGTCACCTTGCTCGGCCAACTGGCCTCCGCGCTGGCCCATGAACTCAGCCAACCGCTGAGCGCCATCTTGCGCAACGCCGAGGCCGCCGAGATGATGCTGCAGGCCCCGGCTCCGGGTGTGGAAGAATTGCGCGCCATCGTTGCCGACATCCTCAGCGACGATCAACGGGCAGCCCGGGTCATCGAGCGCCTGCGCTCCCTGCTGAAGCGACGGAGTCTCGACCCGCTGCCGATCGATGTGCTAGACGTGATTGCCGTGGTTCTGGCGTTGGTTCAGGCCGATGCCGCCGCCCGTCATGTGCGGCTTACGTTTTGCGCCACGCCCGGCCTCCCCATGGTGCTGGGGGACCGGGTTCATCTGCAACAGGTCCTGCTCAATCTGCTGGTCAATGCCATGGACGCAGTGGATGGCAGCGCCCTGGACCAGCGCTGCATCGATGTTTCGGCGCATCAGGTGGATGCTAAGAACGTCGAAGTGCGGGTCACGGACAGTGGACCGGGAATCGCCTGCGATTGCCTCAGTCGCCTTTTCGAGCCGTTTTTCACCACCAAATCCACCGGCATGGGCATGGGCTTGCCGGTGTCCAAAACCATCATCGAAGCCCACAAGGGAAGACTCTGGGCGGAGAACGGCCCGAGCGGCGGTGCCTGTTTCTGTTTCACCGTGCCGGTGGCGGGCTGCGGGGGGAGGCGCGACCCGTGAAAAACCAACCTGCAAATCCTTGCGGTCAACCGCTCACGCGCGCAGCCTTGCGGACAACCACCGAAATGAATTTTCCCCACCGTATGATTCATCATCTCCTCATCGCCTGGAATCTTCCCCGCTGGCGCTGGGCACTGGTGACGGCGGTGCTGTCCGACATGCTGGGCTTCGGCGTGGTGCTATGGCCACCGGCACAATGGTTGCTGGACGCAATCACCGCCGCGGTCCTGTTTGCGGTGCTGGGTTTCCGCTGGCCGCTTTTGTCGGCCCTGGCCATTGAAGTGGTGCCCGGCTTGGAGTTGTTCCCAGCCTGGACCCTGGTCGTGGTGGCCCTCGCGAGCACGGAATCGAAAACAGATCCATTGGGCGGTGGCACACCCAGACAGGACTCCGGATCAATCAAAAACAATCGACCAGGGTAACGGTGATGACTGATGAGCACCCCATGCCCCCCCGCCACTCCCACCTTCCCACCGTCTACATCGTGGATGACGACGTGTCCTTCCTGCGCTCCGTTTCACGCTTGCTGCGGGCGGCGGGTTTTCAGGTAGTCATCCACAATTCGGCGTTGGAGCTTCTGGCGGATGTGCAACCCGACATGGAGGGTTGCGTGATCACGGACCTGATGATGCCAAGCATGGATGGAATGGCTTTGCAGGCGGCGCTGCAAGCGGCACGCAGCCTCCTGCCGGTCCTTTTCCTCACCGCCCATGGTGACATTCCCACCACCGTGCAGGCGATGCGGAGCGGGGCCGAGGACTTCCTTATGAAAAGCGCACCCAAGGATGAGCTGGTTGCGGCGGTGCACCGCGCCCTGGCCCGCAACCAACAGGAGCGGGCACGGCACGCACGCCTGCTCGGGTTGCGCCAGCCGTTCGAGCTGTTGACGGACCGCGAGCGAGAAGTCCTCAGACATGTCGTGCAGGGCCAGCTCAACAAGCAGATCGCCGCCGAGCTCGGCATCCACGAGCGCACGGTGAAACTTCATCGCACCAACATCACCACCAAGCTCCAGATCCATTCCGTGGCCGAACTCACCCGCGCGGTTCAGGCGGCGGGCGTGTTCCGGGCCGCGGCCTGTGATCCCTAGCACTTGCGCGGCACGCCGCCACGCCACTGGCCACCGACTGCTTCAACCTGCACCAAAGGGCAGTAGACGGCGAGCTTGATTCTCTGGTATTACATCAAATCGCCCCGATGGCTGCTGGACCAATTGCCAACACCCACCGCAATTTTCCGGTAGTCATCAACCCCTACTTACCAACCGCCATGAAATCACGAAGCCATCGCTACATTTTCTCCGCCCAATCCTTGCGCAACGCCATCGTCATGCTGTGCGCGGCGTCACTCGTGCCTGGCTCCTCCGTAACGCTCGGTCAAGAAGGCCAGCAACCCGTGACGGGCACCACGACGAACAATGCGGTTCCGAAAATTCCCGACGAGCAGTTGGATTCGCTGGTCGCGCCCATCGCGCTTTATCCCGATCCGCTGCTGAGCCAGGCGCTGGTGGCCTCCACCTACCCGCTGGAGGTGATTCAGCTGCAGCAATGGTTGGACAGGAACAAGACCTTGAAGGGAAAGGCACTGGCGGATGCGGTCCAGAAGCAGGGCTGGGATCCAAGCGTTCAGGCCATGGTGGCTGTGCCGGACGTTGTGCAGCGACTGGCAGGCAATATTCAATGGACGACGGAACTGGGCAACGCCTTTCTGGCGCAGCAAGTGGATGTGCTGGCCGCTGTCCAGCGCATGCGCGCCAAGGCACAGGGGACGGGGAGCTTGCAGTCCACCGAGCAACAGAAAGTGGAAACCCAGGTCGTCGATGGCGGCAAGCAGGTGATTGTCATACAGCAGGCCAGCCCCGAGGTGATCTATGTCCCCTCCTACGATCCGGTGGTCGTCTATGGTGCGCCCGCATACCCTTATCCGTCCTATGTCTATCCAGGATATGTACCGGGAATGGGGCTTGCGTTTGGGGCCGGACTCGTTCTGGGTGCCGCGTGGGGCGGCGGTTGGGGCTACAATTGTGGCTGGGGAGGCGGCAGCATCAACGTCAATATAAACAACAACTATATCAACCATTATAACAACGTCAATCACATCAACCGCGCCCAGCAAGGTGGCAACTGGCAGCACTCACCGGCTCATCGCGGTGGTGCGCCATATGGACCTGGCGGAATCGGTGGTGTCGGCGGTGTCGGAAACAAACCCGGCGGAGTCGGCGGTGTCGGTGGTGTCGGAAACAAACCCGGCGGAGTCGGCGGTGTCGGTGGTGTCGGAAACAAACCCGGCGGAGTTGGCGGTGTCGGTGGCGTCGGAAACAAACCCGGCGGAGTCGGCGGTGTCGGTGGTGTCGGAAACAAACCCGGCGGAGTCGGCGGTGTCGGT
>CAIVSK010000370.1 GCA_903908495.1 Akkermansiaceae bacterium | reverse complement strand
GGGGAAGAGACACAAGTCGGGAGGCGGGAGTCGGGTGAGCGATAAATCGCGCTTCTTATCTTGAGTCTTGCAGCGCAGCGGCCTTGCGTCTGCTGCCTCATGCGCTGGCGAGTTGTTGGAGCAGGGCCTGGTTGAGACGGATGCCGGCTTGGAAGTTGGCGAGGGGGAAATTCTCATTGGGGGCGTGGACCTGGGCGTCGGACAGGGCCAGACCTAACAACAAGGTGTCGGCGCCGAGGATTTCGCGGAAGGTTTGGACGATGGGGATGCTGCCGCCCTCGCGGATGAGCACCGGTTCGGCACCAAACACGCTGCGCAGGGCGGCTTGGGCGGCCAGGCCGAACTGGGAATGCGGGTCGGTGGCGTAAGGTTTGCCGTCATGGCCGGGAAGCACCTCGACGGAGACGCCGGGCGGGCAGTGGGCCTGGAGGTGACGGGTGACCTGTGCCATGATCGCCGGCGGCGATTGGTCGGGGACGAGACGGAACGAGAGTTTAACGAAGGCTTGGGCCGGGATCACGGTCTTGGAGCCTTCGCCTTGATAGCCGCCGCCGATGCCGTTGACCTCGGCGGTGGGCCGCGCCCAAGTGCGCTCGGCTGCGGAATAGCCCGGCTCGCCGAACAATCCGGGAGAACCGGAGGCGTGTTGGAAATCCGCGTCGCTGACCCCGGGAATGGCAGACCACATCTCGCGCTCCCAGGTTTCCAGGGGCCGGACATCATCGTAAAACCCGTCGATGGCCACCCGCCCATCGGCGGTGTGGAGACTGGCCACCAAGCGGGCGACGGCGGTGGCGGGGTTGGCCACCACGCCGCCAAACAGGCCGGAGTGCAGATCGCCCTTGGGCCCGCGGATGATTGCTTCGCAACAGGTGATGCCGCGCAGGCCGTAGCCGAGGGTCGGCACACCGGGGGCCACCATGCCGGTATCGGAAATGGCGATCACATCGCAACGCAGCGCCTCGCGCTGGGCCAGCAGGAAGGGAGCGAGATTGGGGCTGCCGATTTCCTCCTCGCCTTCAAACAGGAAAATCAGGTTGACCGGCAGTTCTGCGTGTTCGCGCAGGGTTTGCTCCACGCCTAACACATGAGCGAGCATCTGGCCCTTGTTGTCGGCTGCGCCGCGCGCCCAGATTTTGCCATCGCGGATTTCCGGGGAGAACGGCCCGCTGCTCCACAGCGCGAGAGGGTCGACCGGTTGCACATCGTAGTGGCCGTAGATGAGGACCGTGCGGCGACCGGCGAGGTGGGTGTTTCTAGCCACCACCAGCGGGTGGCCCGGGGTATCGTGGAGTTGCGCGTTGAGGCCCATGGCGGCGAGCTTGGCAAGCAACCACCCGGCGCAGGAGCGGACGTCGTCGGCATGGCGGGAGTCGGTCGAGATGCTGGGAAACCGCAGAAAGGCAAACAGATCTTCAAGTTCGGGGGTCACGCGCTGATGCTGGCCGCTGCCAGGTGGGTTCCGCAAGTCGAATCATTTCACTCTCAAATTAGGCGGCAGAGAAACCCCTTCGAGGGGGAACGGGCGGGCCGCCCGATAGGGTTCGTTTAGCAGGACGATAGGCATCTTGGCTGTCACGGACGACGGGCTTCCAGCCAGTCGTTTCAAGCGCGGACAGGCAGGAAGTCTGCCCGGGATTGGCAGGGTTTCATTCCGGGCTGGGGCTGGGATGCCGGGATGAGTTTCTGCCGG
>CAIVSK010000369.1 GCA_903908495.1 Akkermansiaceae bacterium | reverse complement strand
GGGGAAGAGACACAAGTCGGGAGGCGGGAGTCGGGTGAGCGATAAATCGCGCTTCTTATCTTGAGTCTTGCAGCGCAGCGGTCTCTCGCCTTCCCCCGATCACTGATATCTAATCATTCCATTTCCCATGCCCGATTCTATCCTCGATTCTGCCCCCGACCTCCGCCCGGCCAAGCTCGACTTCATCCGCGAGATTATCGCCGCGGATCTGGCCAGCGGCAAGCATGCCACCAGCATCACCCGATTCCCGCCCGAACCTAACGGTTATCTCCACATCGGCCACGCCAAATCGATCTGCCTGAACTTCGGCATCGCCGAGGAAAACGCCGCCAGCGGCGCCCGTTGCCACCTGCGCTTCGATGACACCAATCCGGAGAAGGAGGAACTCGAATACGTCGAAAGCATCAAGACCGATGTCAAGTGGCTCGGTTTCGATTGGGGCGAGCACTTGTATTTTGCCAGCGACTACTTCGAGTTTTACTATCAATGCGCCCTGCATCTCATTGAGCACGGCAAGGCGTATGTGGAACAACATAGCGCCGAGGAAATGCGCGCCAGTCGCGGCAATCTCACCCAGCCCGGCATCCACTCGCCTTACCGCGAGCGCCCGCTGCAGGAAAATCTCGACCTCTTCGCCCGCATGCGGGCCGGTGAGTTCAAGGAGGGCGAGTGCGTGCTGCGCGCCAAAATCGACATGGCCTCGCCCAACCTCAACCTGCGCGATCCGGTGATCTACCGGATCCTGCACGCCGAACATCACAACACCGGCAACGCGTGGTGCATCTATCCGATGTATGACTTCGCCCACCCGCTCGAAGACGCGCTGGAGCACATCACCCACTCGCTGTGCACGCTGGAGTTTGAAAACCACCGACCGCTCTACGATTGGTTCATCGAGAATTGCCCGGTGCCCTCCAAGCCGCGCCAGATCGAGTTCGCCCGGCTCAGTCTGAGTTATACCATCATGAGCAAGCGCAAGTTGCTCCAACTCGTCCAGGAAGGCCACGTCAGCGGTTGGGATGATCCGCGCCTGCCCACCCTCTCCGGTATCCGCCGGCGCGGTTACCCGGCCGCCGCCCTGCGCCATTTTTGCAGACGCGTGGGCATCACCAAATTCAACGGCACCACAGACGTCGCCTTGTTGGAATTTGATGTCAGGGATTTCCTCAACGCCAGCGCGCCGCGCCGCATGGCGGTGCTCGACCCGCTCAAAGTCGTGTTGGAAAACCACCCCGCCGGCACCCTCGAACACGTCTCAATTCCCAATCATCCGCAAAACCCCGACGCCGGGGTCCGCCAAGTCGCCCTCAGCCGCGAAATCTGGATAGAGCGCGACGACTTCATGGAAGATCCGCCGAAAAAATTTCACCGTCTCGGGCCGGGCCGCCATGTGCGCTTGCGGGGTGCCCACATCATCCGTTGCACCGGTTACGACAAGGACGCGGCCGGCAACGTCTGCCTGATCCGCGCCGAAGTCCTGCCGGGTACCCTGGGCGCCAGCACGCCGGAGGGCGTTGAGTGCCGCGCCGCCATCCATTGGGTCGATGCCACCCACGGCAGCGATGCCGAGGTCCGCATCTACGACCGCCTTTTCAGCGTCGAGGATCCCGACGCCGCAGAGGGCGGATTTCTCACGGTGATCAATCCACACTCGCTAACAACAATCACCGCCAAAATCGAACCATCTCTCGCTGCAGCCGAACCGGGCTTCAGCTGCCAGTTCGAGCGCATCGGCTACTTCGTGGCCGACACCACCGAGCACCAGGCCGGAATCCGACCCGTGTTCAACCGCAGCGTCGCCCTGCGCGACTCATGGACAAAAAAGGCCGGCACCTGACCGCAAAAATAGGCGGGAGCCGCCTGAAAACGACGGCCCCGCCAATCAATCGGCTCAGCTCACCGCCACTTCAATGTGCGGCGAGCGCTTTTCCTCGCATTTGGC
>CAIVSK010000368.1 GCA_903908495.1 Akkermansiaceae bacterium | reverse complement strand
TGCTGGTGGTGGATGATGACAGCACCAACACCGAAATGCTCTCGATGATGCTGGGGGCCGCCGGATTCGCCCCCGAGGTGGCCAGGTCTGGTGCCGCCGCCCTGGCCCGACTGGCGCGGAGTCCGCGCGTGAATCTGGTGCTGATGGACAAGCGCATGCCGGACATGGATGGCTACGAGACGATCAGCCGCCTCCACGAGTTGCCCGGAGGCGACGCACCGCCGGTGCTGGTGGTGACCGCATCCGGGTTCTCGGAGGAGCGGGCCCTCGCGCTGGCCGCCGGTGCGGATGGCTTTATTGCCAAACCGGTGAACCGCGCCGCTCTTTTCAGCGAAATCGGCCGCATTCTCGGCGTTCGCTTTGAATACGAGACTGCGGAAACCCAACCGCAAGCTGCCGATGGACTGCCGTCAGTCGCCGATTTCGCCGCCCTCCCGGAGGCCCTGCGCCAGCGGTTTAAACGGGCACTCGATCGTGGTCACGTCAAGGGCATGCAGGAGGCTCTCGCGGCCGTCGCTCTCGAGCGATCCGCGCTGGCGGACGACATGCGGAGCTTGGTGGAGTCATACGACTACGACAGCCTCCATGCTTTGATGGATGCGGCCCGAGCCCTGCAATCTTGAAATCCGGGCGGCATTTGGCCGGTGTTGCGACGTCGGAATTGATGAGTGGATTTGAAGGAGTTGGTGGGTTGCTCGCAAGCCCCGCTGCGCGGCATGCTTCGGGTTTGCAATGAGCGCCCCAAGTCACCTCGCCCCCCCCGGCCTTTACCCCCCGTTACATGCCCCCGCCCCATGCGCTGCAACCCGCCATGACTGGCTGCCACTGGTGGGGCTGGTGAGTGTGTGGGTGCCGGCCATGATCGCGTCCTCCAGCGTGTGGGGCCAGGGGGACCTTTACGGCTACGGTTGGGTTGTGCCGCCGGCGGCGGTGTGGCTCATGGCCCGGCGCTGGCAGAAGACTCAGAGTTTCCTGATGGCGACCTGGTTTTTCGCTGAGCTCCAGCGCATGACGGCGGCACGGACCCTTTGCCTGTTAGGTTGTGCCTGCGCATTGGCGTTCATGACCAATATCGGCCGGATCTACTACTTGGCACAAATCCGCTTCAATCAGTTGAACACCCTGCTAGCATTGAACTCAGCTCGGTAAAGGTCGTTGAAAGAGCCCCTGGCCGGACCGGGACAAAAGGGGTTGCTTCAGGCGCTGGCGTCCCAGCTATTTGGCCGCATTGGGCTTGACGCCGCCAACCAGCTTCGCCGCGACGAAGCTCACGAGTTCCTTGCGTTCGGCGTCGCTCAATGCTGTCTTGTAGAGAAAGACGTCACCGATTTCGCCGTTGAAGGTCGACCACGCGTCCGGCTCGTTGCGGCCGAGGTTGATGCAGCGCCCGTAGCCGCCGACAACGCCGGGCACGAGCTTCGTCATCTGATCGGCGGAATCGCTGGCCATGATTTCCCGGTGGTCGGCGAAGGCCTTCCAAGTCCCGTCGGGCTTGACGACGAGGCTGAGGACGGCGATCTGTCCGTCGGCAAGCGCGAAGTCGCTGGTCTGGGCTCGGCCGTTGCGGCGGACGTACACCGCGCCGTTCCAGTTGCAGACGCCGAGCTGCAGACGGTCATAGAAGATGTCGACCACCGAGTCCCAGGCGTCACGTGCGCTGTGACGGCGATGGCGCACGGCGGCCACCATCGTGAACCCGTTGCAGGCGATGTCCGCCGTGCGAGCGGAGCCAAATCGGAATCCGTTGCCTTCCGGCGCGTTGATGCAAGCGAACTTCCGGCCGTCGATGCGCGTCACGGTCGGGTTGGACATTGGAGCGAGCGATCCGCCCTTGGGAAACTGCGTTGGCCAGGAGGCGATTTTGTCTCCTTCCGGCAAATCCTCGGCAAGGCACGAGAAGAGCAGGTCGTCCGTTCGGGGGACGCTGCCGGTCTCCTTGTTTTTGCTTTTGAAGCGGGCGAAAATCTGGTGGCTGTCGTCGATCTTTGCAAACGAATATGAGGCAACGGCACCCACGCTCTTGCCGTCCACGATCACGTCCTCGATCGCGAAGCCGGAATTCGCCGTGATGGTGAAGACATGATCGCTTTTGGGCCAGGCGTCCTTCATTCCCGAGGGGCTGACGGTTCCGCCGTAGCCGGCGCCGGCCTCGATCAGCAGCGGTGGCAGGGGCGGATTGAGGTCCGCGTTGACGTACTTCTTGATCAGGGCCTCGTAGTTCGGGTCGATGCCGCTGAAGGCCTTGAAGTTCCAGATGCCCGCGCGCCGTCCGACGTTCTTGATCGGCTCCATGTTGGTGATGGTCACGCGGAAGTAACGCGCCTCCACGTCGTTGTCGTCGACCATCGGACAGCCGGGCTTCTGGTTCGACCGCTTGTCGGCGAAAACCTTCCAGGCCGTTTTGTCGGTCGAGTATTTGATGACGTACTGATAGACGTGTTCGGGATACTCGAACTGCAGATGGGTGCGCCGGACTTTCTGAACGCTCCCCATGTCGATCTCGATCCACTCATTCATCTTCCCGGCTCCAGCGCGCCAGAGCGTGGCGTTGTTGTCGTCGGTAGCGTAGCGCGGGAAGTAGGTTCCTTCGTTCGAGGACGCGACGACCGAGGCCCCCCGGGCGAGGTTGGGAAACTTGTTCTGGTTGGCACCGAAGTAGCCGACGCCCTGGTGTGTGGGGATGACCTTTTCTATCTGGTCGTCGGCGCTGAAGTTCATGCGGTCGATGCAGGTCTGCCTTGTGAGCCCCCCGGCCGAGACCCAGATGTCGTGCCGGTGGTAGATCATGAAATAGTTATCGTTTTCCTGCAGCACGCTGTGGTGGCCGGTGCCGTGGATATTGCGCGGCACGTCGGACGAGAGGATCGGGTTGTTCTGGCCGTAGATCCACCCGGTGGCGGCCGTGGGGCCGGTTTTGTTGATCGAGTAGCGGACGTTGTAGGTTTCATCGTGGCAGGAGGCGTTCGAGTACATCATGTAGTACTTCCCTTTGCGCTTGAGCATGAAGGGGCCTTCCATGATGCCCTGCAGCTCGTGATAGGGAATGCGGCCCTTGCTCTCGAAGGTCTTCATGTCGTCGTTGAACTTGACCCACCCCGTTCCGGCGTCGTTATTGCCGGCCCAGGTCGTGAAGTAGCCGTAGGTCGCGCCGTCGTCGTCCTGAAAGCTCTGGAAATCGAGCGTGATGACTGGAGGGACGAACTTGTCCGGGACGAGGGGGGTCTTTCCATAAGGTCTCCAAGGCCCGACAGGGCTGTCGCCTTCGGCCGCGAAAGTCATGCATGGGAAGTTGTAGAAAAGGTAGTATTTCCCGTTTTTCTCCATGCAGTCCGGTGCCCAGTTTTTGTCGTTCGGGTTCCAGTTCAACTTGTGGTTGACCCAGTTGACCATATCCTTGGAGATCCAGACCTGGGTCCAGCCCTCGCACGCGCCGATACCGTCGGTGGAGGTGTAGAGGTAATAGGTGTCCCCGAACTTCTTCAGCGTCGGGTCAGCGAAGTAGCCGGGCACCACCGGGTTGAAGTTGCCCACCGCGTCCCAAGCGGCGGCGGTCTCGCCTCCGGTGGCCGAGGCCGGGGAGGCGAACGACGTTTCAAAGGCAAGGCGGAGCGCCAACAGCAGGAATGTGATCGATAATGCCGACATTAATTTTTTCATGGATCTATAATTGCTAGGGATTTACGACTGCTAAGAAATTGCTTTTGGGGTGAGGCCGTTGAAGAACCGGTTGTATAGCCGGAGGGCGGGTATCAGGGGTTGCTGACCCCGGTCAATTGCCTCACGAAGCCAAGCCACCAGCGCATGACCCGCAGGCGGATGAATCGCTGCGAAGCTTGCTTGGTGGCCATGCGGAGAGGTCACACAGACATCGGGAAGATGTCAAGCTCTTCCGATAGTCACTTGAAGACCTGCAGCCACCCGTCACTGCGGATGGAGGATGATTCGCTCGGGGAGACGGGGAGCGCCGGCGTCCCGCCGGCAGGTTGCGGCATCCTGCCGCAAGTGCCGTAAACGCAACAAGCCGCCCCGCGGGATCGCGGGACGGCTTGGGAGTGGAACGGGCCGGTGACCCGAGGGCCGCCGGCAGGTTGGATGGGGGGGTTACTTCTTGGCGGCGCGTTTTTCCTCGATGGCAGCCTGGGCGGCGGCGAGGCGGGCGACGGGGACGCGGTACGGTGAGCAACTCACGTAGGCAAGGCCGAGCGAGTGACAGAACTTGACGGAATCGGGATCGCCGCCATGTTCGCCGCAGATGCCGAGCTTGATGTTGGGACGGGTCTTGCGGCCCTTGGTCACGGCGATTTCCATGAGCTGGCCAACGCCAGTGGCATCGAGGGTGGCGAAGGGGTTCTTGCTGAACACCTCGTTCTCGATGTAGGGCGTCATGAAGCTGCCCATGTCGTCGCGACTGATACCCAGCGCGGTTTGGGTGAGGTCGTTGGTGCCAAAGCTGAAGAACTCGGCGCCCTTGGCGATTTCATCGGCGGTGAGCGCGCCGCGCGGCACTTCGATCATGGTGCCGACCTGATAGTCAAAGGTGACTTTCTTCTCGGCCATGACTTCCTTGGCGACGCGGTGGACGATGGCGGCCTGCAGGTCGAATTCCTGCTGGAAGCCAACCAGCGGGATCATGACTTCCGGTTTGACCGGGATTTTCTTCTTGGCCACATCGGCGGCGGCTTCGAAGACGGCGCGGGCCTGCATCTCGGTGATTTCCGGATAGGCGATGCCGAGGCGGCAGCCGCGGTGGCCTAACATCGGGTTGAACTCGTGGAGGTCGGCGACACGCTGGATGATGGTATCGACCTTGACGCCGAGTTTTTTGGAGAGGTCGAGTTGTTGTTCCTTGGTGTGGGGCAGGAACTCGTGGAGCGGCGGATCGAGCAAGCGGATGGTGGCCGGGAGGCCCTTGAGCGTCTTGAAGATGCCGGTGAAGTCCTCACGGTGAGAGGGCAGCAGCTTGGCCCGCGCGGCCTTGCGGGCAGTCACGTCGGTGGCTAGAATCATCTCGCGCATGGCGTCGATGCGGTCGCCCTCGAAGAACATGTGCTCGGTGCGGGTCAGGCCGATGCCGGCGGCGCCGAAGGCGATGCCGATGCGGGTCTGCTCGGGCGTGTCGGCATTGGTGCGCACGGCGAGCTTGGTGGTCTGCGCACACCATTCCATGAGCTGGAGGAAGTTCTTGAACTTGGCGGTTTTCTTGGCGGCCTTGTCGCCATCGACGATACCGGTGATGATTTCGGACGGGGCGGTTTTGATTTGGCCGCCGTAGACGATGCCGGAGGTGCCGTCGATGGATAGGTATTCGCCTTCCTTGAAGGTTTGGCCGGAGGCGGTGACGGTGAGCTTGTCGTAGTCAATTTCCACGTCGGAGGCGCCGCAGATGCAGACCTTGCCCATTTGGCGGGCGACCAGTGCGGCGTGCGACGAGACGCCGCCCTTGGCGGTGAGGATGCCTTCGGCGGCGATCATGCCGCGGAGGTCTTCCGGGCTGGTTTCGTTGCGTACGAGCAGGACTTTTTCGCCGCGGGCTTCGGCGGCGACGGCGCGGTCGGCATTCAGATAGATCTTGCCGGACGCGGCGCCGGGGCCGGCGGGCAATCCCTTGGCGAGCGGTTTGGCCTTGGCGATTTCCGCCGGGTCGAAGATCGGGGCGAGGAGTTGGTCGAGCTGATCGGCGGGATTGCGCAACACGGCGGTTTCCCAGTCGATGAGTTTCTCCTTGACCATGTCCATGGAGATTTTGAGGGCGGCCGCGGCGGTGCGTTTGCCGTTGCGGGTTTGCAGCATGAACAACTTGCCTTCCTGAATGGTGAACTCGACGTCCTGCACGTCTTTGAAATGCTTTTCAAGGATTTGGCGCACCTTGAGCAATTCTGCATACGATTTGGGCATCTCCTTTTTCAAGTTGAGCACCGGTTCGGGGGTGCGCACGCCGGCGACGACGTCTTCGCCCTGGGCGTTGATGAGGAATTCACCGTAAAATTCGTCGGTGCCATTGGCTGGGTTGCGGGTGAATGCGACGCCGGAGCCGGAGGTGATGCCGGTGTTGCCATAGACCATGGCCTGCACGTTCACGGCGGTGCCCCAGGCGGCGGGGATGTTGTATTTGCGGCGATAGACGATGGCGCGGTCGTTCATCCACGAGCCGAAGACGGCACCGGCGGCACCGCGCAGCTGGTCCCAGGGATCACTTGGAAACAGGTGACCGGTGCGCTCCTTGACGAGCGCCTTGAAGCGCTTGACCAATTCCATCTGGTCTTGCGCGGTGAGTTCGGAGTCGATGATGTCCTTGCCGTATTTCTCGTGTTTGAATTCCTCGATCACCACTTCGAAGGGTTCGTGGTCCTCGCCCTCGAGCTTTTGCAAGCCGAGCACGACGTCTCCATACATCTGGACGAAGCGGCGGTAGCAATCCCAGGCAAAGCGCTCGTTCTTGGTGGCGGCGGCCAGCGATTGGACGGTGTCGTCGTTGAGGCCGAGGTTGAGAATGGTGTCCATCATGCCGGGCATCGAGTCGCGGGCACCGGAGCGCACCGCCACTAGCAGCGGCATGCCCTTGGCATCGCCGAACTTGCAGCCCATGATCTTTTCCATGTTCTTGACGCCCGCTTCCATCTGGCTCTGCAGCTGGACCGGATAGGTCCGGCGATTGGCATAGAAGTAGGTACACACCTCGGTGGTGACGGTGAAGCCGGGAGGCACCGGCAGGTCGATGCGGGTCATCTCGGCGAGATTGGCACCCTTGCCGCCGAGCAGTGGTTTCATGCTGCCATTGCCGTCTGCCTTGCCAGCGCCCCAAGTGTAAACATACTTGATCGCTTTGGAAGTGGCTGCTTTTTTGGCGGCCGGAGCTTTGGAGGCTGCAGCTTTTTTGGCGGCCGGAGCTTTGGTGGCAGCTGCCTTCTTGGCGGCTGGCGGGGCGGATTTCTTGGCAGGGGATTTGACTGCCTGTTTCTTGGTGGCCATCGTGTTGTTAGGATCTGGGGATGAGTAAGTAAGTGCCGTGCGGTGGAAAATACTCTCCTCCCGAACCGGCCGGGGCCGGAGGCTAGCATCAAGACCGATAATGTCAAGCCACCAGCTAGGGAATTTTCGCGAGAGGCCGCATCGTTGCTTGACAAGCCCCGCGTGGCAACGACGGTTATTCCATGCCCATCCAAACCGAAGTCCGCTAAATTGGCAATTCGCTTGGCATGGTGCTGCCCGAGGAGGCGCTACAGACCCTCAAAGTCAGCGAGGGCGACGTGTTGTTTCTGACTCCCGCAGCGGAGGGTTGGCTGCGCATCACGCCGGAACGGCCGGGGTTTGAGGAGAAAATGCAGGTCGCAGGGAGCATCATGAACCGCTATCGCAACGCATTTCGGGAATTAGCGCATGCCACGCATGAGCAACTCGGTGTTGGTCTTGGTGGCCCGCAGGTTGGTTAGAAGGGTGGAGATGGCGTCGCCGATGGGCAGTTGGGCGAGTTGCTTGCGGATGTCCACGACGCGGAGGAATTCGTCGGGATGATAGAGCCGGTCATCGTTGCGGGTGCCGGACTGGGGGATGTGAATGGCGGGGAAGACGCGCCGCTCGGCGAGTTCGCGATCGAGGCGCACTTCCATGTTGCCGGTGCCTTTGAACTCCTCAAACACCACGTCGTCCATCCGGCTCTCGGTTTCGATCAGCGCGGTGGCTAGGATGGTCAGCGAGCCGCCTTCCTCCACGTTGCGGGCGGTGGCGAAAAACTTGCGGCTCTTTTGCAGGGCGGCGGGGCTGACTCCGCCCGAACCGATCGGCCCGCCTTGCATTGCCGAGTTGTGACCGCGGGCGAGGCGGGTGAGGCTGTCCAACAAAAGAATCACGTCTTTGCCGCGTTCCACCAGGCGTTTGGCGCGTTCGATGACGATGTCGGCGACTTGGGCGTGGCGGCGGGGGGCTTCGTCGAAGGTGGACGAGTAGACATCCGCGCCGACGGTTTCCTCGAAATCGGTGACTTCCTCGGGGCGCTCGTCAAGCAACAGAATGATCAACTCCATATCTGGATGGTTGAGGCGGATCGAGCGGGCGATTTGCTTGAGGAGGATGGTCTTGCCGCCCCGCGGGGGGGCCACGATGATGCCGCGCTGGCCCTTGCCGAGCGGCGCGATCAGGTCGATGACGCGCACGCCGAGGAAATCCGGGCCATCGCCTTCCAAATGGATTCGCTCATTGGGAAACAAGGGCGTGAGGCTGTCGAATTCCTTCGGCGCACGGTACTCGGCCGCCGCAATCCCTTCAATCTCAACAATCTCCACGGCCATCAGATACTTGTCCCGCTCACGGGGGGCGCGGGCCCGCACTTTGATGCGCTGGCCGACGCGCAAGCCGTGGTCGCGCACCAGGCTGGCGGCCAGATGAATGTCGTCCTGACTGGGGCGGAAACTGCGCTGCGGGTCGCGCAGCATGGCAAAGGCGTCCTTGGACAACTCGAGAATGCCCTCGCAGATGAGCCCTGTGCCTTCGCGGGCATAGAAGCAGAGCAATTCGTAAACCAATTGGCTCTTTGCCAAGCCGCCGGGGATGCGGGCGGGAATCGTCTCCGCCAGCGTCTGGAGTTCGACGAGGGATTTGAGGCGGAATTGGTTGACATCAATTGAAACCGGAATCGATGGGTAATCCACCACGGCGGTGGGCGGGTTGTTCGGGTCCGAGACTTCGGAGGCGTTGGGGAGGGTCATGAGATGGGATTGGGAAAAACGGCGGATTTGGGCCTTGAGAACCACGGGCGGACCCTCGTTCCAAAACACCACATCCGAGCGGCGGATTTTCTCTGCGGTGGGCAGTTGCGCCGCGAGAATGGCTTCGATCATGGATTCATCGAAACCGCTGCGTGCCTTGAGTCGCTGGATTTGGGTGGTCCGGGATGAGGCGACCACAATCACCTGCTCCTGGCCGAAATCCAGACCCTTTTCAAAGAAGAGCGGGATGTCAGCGACGAAAAGCGTCGCGCCACTCTGCACGGCTTGGTGGAGGGAATCAAGACATTCTTGCAGCACGCGTGGATGAATGATGGTTTCGAGCTGGCCGCGGGCCGCATCGTCCGCAAATACCCGGCCGCGCAGGAAGTGGCGGTCCACCCGGCCTTGGCCGTCAAGTGCCGACGGGCCGAAGGTGGCGGCCACCACGGCGATGATTTCAGGGTCGACCTCGAGCATCCGGCGGACCGCCGCATCGCAATCAAAAATGACGACCGAGGGCAGGCACTCGCGAAGCAAGCGGCAAACCGTTGATTTTCCTGAAGCAATTCCACCTGTAAGTGCCATCACACGCATGGCGGCAAGCTCGCAGACCGGCTGCCAGATGCAAGCGCAGAATCCGCCGGGACGGGTCTCTCCCAAGGAGTGGCGGCGTCCCGCCGCCATTTGGCCCATGCACAGCGCCTGGCTCTCTCAGGGGGACAAAGATGCCCCCCTCCTTGAAGCCCGCTTGGCAAGCGTCGTTCACTCCGTGCCGGTCACCAGCGCAAATTCACATCCGGGCCCAGCAATAGAATCGGCGCGCCTTTGAACGCCTCGACGCGTGCGGCCAGCCGGCACACCCCGGCGCGGGCGGATTCCGGCAATGCCTCAAGGATGCCGCCGTTGGCCAGTAACTGGCGTATCCGGGCGCTCGCGGTTGGCGTGGCCCCGGCATGGATGATTTCGGTTTCGTCCTTGTCGGGCTTGGCGAAGAGGCCTTCGATGGCGCTCTTGGGTTCCGGCAGCAAGCGGACTTCCAGCTTGGCCAGTTTGGTCGCCCGCTTGGCGTGAATGATTGCTTCGCGCAGGCCGCCGAGCTCATCGACGAGCCCGATTTCAAGGGCGTCCTTGCCGCTATAGACCCGGCCGCCGGCCAGCGCTTCCAGCTCGCCCTTCAGCGCCTTGCCGCGGCCATCCGTGACGCGTTTTTTGAAGGTCGCATAAACCGCGCTCATCGACTTGCGGATCATGTCGGCCTCTTCCTTGGAATACTCGTGGGTCATGCTCATGGCTCCGGCGTTCTTGCCGCGCTGAATGGCATGGGTGGTGATGCCGAGCTTTTCCAGGGCACCGCCGATGACGAATTTCATGCCGACCACGCCGATCGAGCCGGTGATGGTGCCGGGCTCGGCGAAGATCCGGTCGGCGGGGCTCGAAACGTAGTAGCCGCCGCTGGCCGCCACTCCGCCCATCGACACCACCAGCGGGCGCTGGCTGTGTTTCCACTGGTCGGCGGCCTCCCACAACACTTCGCTGGCCAGCGCCGAACCGCCGGGCGAATTGACCCGCAGCACCAGGGCCTTGGCGTGATCGTCCTTGAGGAGCTTGAGAATCTGGGTCCGCACGGGAGCCACCGATTCATCGGAGATGTCGCCGTCCAGGGCGACCACCGCCACGTAGTCTTTTTTGCTTTTGGCGGAGTCCGACTTGTTGCGGAACATCAATTGGAACACATCCAGCAAGCCGGTGATCTCCGGCCCGTCGAGGTCGGGAAGTTGATATTTGCGGTCAAACTTGGCCTCCTTGCCGTACGTCTCGCGCAATTTTTTCACCAACTCGGTGCGGTAGAGGATCTCATCGGCGAGTCCGGCCGCGACGAGTCCGGCTGCGGTTTGGGCACCATCATCGATGATGGCGCGCACCTTGTCGGTCGGCAGCTTGCGGCTGTTGGCCACCTCGGCGACGATTTGTTCGAAGACTGAGTTGATGAGGGTTTCTTCCTGCTGCTTGGCGTAATCGCTCGGCCCGCTGCGGTAATACGCTTCGCCATAGCTCTTGAAATCGCCGATGTGGATCACATCGGCCTGCACCCCCAGCTTATCGAGCAAGCCTTTGTAGTACATCGATTCGGCGTAGATTCCGTTGAACGCGCAATCGGCCTCCGGCATCAGCGCGAAGTGGTTGGCCGCGCTGCCGAGCAGGGCAATCTTGTTGGTAATGTGCTCGCTATACAGCCACACATCCTTGCCCGCTTCGCGCAGCGCCTGCAGGTGCGCGCGGATTTCCTGGATTTGGGCGAGATCCAACTCGGCTCCATCCGCGTCGAGCACCACCGCTTTGACCGCCGGATCGGTGAGTGCCCGGCCCAGGCTCTTGGTCAGATCAAACAGGGTGAGCGGCCGAGAGGCATCCATTTCCAACAGCGAGCGCTTCGGCTGGCCGCCTTCCACCAGTTGGCCTTCCAAATCATAAACCGCCACCAGCGGCTTGACTGCGGGCGCATTCTCCGTCTCCGCCACTGCGGGGGCCTCGGCTGCAAGCAGCCCCCATGCCGGAATTAAAACCGTTGCCAAACCAAAAATGAGTGCTCGCATGCCACCTAGCTAGCATGCTGGATTCCGGCTGGCAACCTCGGATTGCCAACACCGGCGTGATCCACCTGGTGAGAAATGTCGCCCCGCTCCTGCCAAACATGCCCGCAGAATTCTCAGGTGTGAGTCGTTCTCCGCCAGCCTCTGGAGGCTGTGTCTCAGCGAAAAGACTTATCCATGACTTGCAATTGTCCGCAGATGCGGTATTTATAAATGAGGTGTAATGCGGGGCTGGTGAGTATTAGTGCTTATCTTTGCTGGCATTTCCGTGGGGCGAGGAAATTGGTTCTCGTCGGGAAAGGTTCGCAGGGGTTTGATCGCTGCAGGCGGGCTCACCCCACCTGCGCCTTGAGAATCATGAAAATCAAATCGGCCACCTTCAAAGTTAGTGCTGCGGACGTTGACGCCTGCCCCGCATGGGCATGGCGTGAGTTTGCCTTTGTCGGCCGCTCCAACGTGGGCAAATCCTCACTCATCAACATGCTCTGCGGCAAGGCCAACCTGGCCAAGGTTTCCGCAATGCCCGGCAAGACCCAGTTGCTGAATTTTTTCCTGATGAATGAGGCGTGGAGTCTGGTGGACCTGCCCGGGTACGGCTTTGCGCAGGTGACCAAGCAGCGGAAATTCGGTTTCAGCGAGTTGATCAAGGACTATCTCGAACAACGGGAAAATCTGACCGGAGTGTTTGTGTTGATCGACTCGCGCTTGCCGCCGCAGCGCATCGATGTGGATTTTGTGACTTGGCTGGACGCCTCCGGGGTGCCTTTCGTGCTGGTTTTCACCAAGGCCGACAAGCTTGCGCTCGGCAAGATCCAAGCCAACATCGGGTTGTTTTTCGAAGCGGTGGGCCCATGGCGGGCGGTACCGCCGGAGGTGATCGTGTCCTCGTCCAAAACCGGCAGCGGCCGGATCGGCATCCTCAAATCGATCGAGGCGTCGCTGCAGCTTGTTTGAACCCATGCCCAAAGGAAAACTCGAGATTGCCCGGCTGACCTTGCAGCGTTTTGGCAGGGCCATCGGCCATTTGGCCCATTCGAAGTATGCGCCCAAGGCGTTGCGCTGCACCTTGTTGATTGGATTGTGCATGTTTGGCATCACCGGCTTGAACGTGTTCAACAGCTACGTCGGCCGCGATTTCATGTCGGCGATCGAGCACCAGAACCTGGGTGATTTCTGGTTCAATGCGATGTTGTACGCAGGGGTGTTTGCCGGTTCCACGGCGGTGGCGGTGTATTACCGGTTTGCCGAAGAGCGGCTGGGCCTGGTCTGGCGCGAACAACTCACCCGCCGCCTGGCCGATCTCTATCTGAGTGACCGCACGTATTACCGGATGGCTTCGGCCACTGGCATCGCCAACCCCGATCAGCGCATCGCCGACGACGTGCGCGCCTTCACCACCACCACGCTGTCGTTCACCTTGCTCATCCTGAACGGCACCTTGGCCGCGGTGTCGTTTTCCGGGGTGCTGTGGAGCATCAGCCCGCGCCTGTTCGGGGTGGCGGTGGGCTACGCGGTGTGCGGTTCGCTGCTGACCATCTGGCTCGGCAAGCCGTTGATCCGGCTCAATTACCGGCAGCTGGACATGGAGGCGTCGTTTCGCTCGGCGCTGATTCATGTCCGGGAAAACTCCGAGTCGATAGCCGTGGCTCACCGGGAAATGCGCTTCAAGGTGCGGCTCAGCCAGCGGGTTGATGAATTGACCACCAACTTCCTGCGGATCATCAAGGTCAACCGCAACCTGGGGTTTTTCACCACCGGCTACAACTATCTCATTCAAATCATTCCCGCGCTGATCGTCGCGCCGATGTTCATCAAGGGTGAAATCAAGGACTTCGGGGTCGTCACCCAGTCGGCGATGGCGTTTTCCACCCTGCTTGGCGCGCTGTCGCTCATCGTCACCCAGTTTCAATCGATTTCGGCGTTTTCCGCGGTGACCGCGCGCCTCAACGGCCTGGGCGAGGCGATGGAAAAGGCGCGCAGCACGCAGGCGTCTGCAATCGTGTTAGATGAGGATCGGGAGCGGGTGGAGTTTGACGGGGTGACGCTGTTTTCGAGTGACGGCAAACGGCGCTTGGTCGGTGAGCTGAATCTGGTCATTCCGCGCGGCCAGTGTTGGTTGGTCACCGGCTTGGAAGACGAGCCGAAGGTCGCCTTGTTCCGGGCGCTGGCCGGTATTTGGGAAAGCGGCAGCGGCCGCATCGTGCGGCCATGCCTGGATGACATCTTGTTCCTCTCTGAGCGGCCGTATTTGCCGCCGGGCATCTTGCGGGACATTCTGGTGCGGATGGACAACGCCGCCAAAACCCCCGATCCCGCCATCATGGAAGTGCTCGCCAAGCTGGATCTGGTCGATGTGGTCAGGCGGCTCGGCGGCTTGCAAGCCCACGAGGATTGGGACGATCTGCTGGCCATCGGCGAGCAGCACTTGTTCTCGGTGGCGCGCATCGTGTTAGCCAGCCCGACCTTCGTGGTGCTGGACCGCCCAGGCAGCTCGTTGCCCAAGGAGCAGATCAAGCTGATCTTGGATTTGTTGCTCGAGCAAGGCATGGGCGTCTTGGTGTTGGCCAAGAATGGCGAAGCAGACCTGCGTTTCGACGCATGTCTGGAAATCGGCAGTGACAGCCGCTGGGTCATCACGCACAACCCCGTGGCCAAGAAGGTCACCGAGTCCGTGGATTGGAGCTATTAGGCGTCGTTGGTCTCGCGATGCGCAGTTATCAGGAGGTTCCCATTATTGAAATTTTCAGCTGACGCCGGGTGGGTCTGGCGGACGACCGCGGGGAGGGGCGCTGCCGTCTGTCGGCTTGACAGTGGCCCCCGGCATGCGACCCTACGTCGGATAGGGCGCATTTTCTCGATCCCCGCAGTGATTTGGTGTTCAAGCGGATTTTCGGTGAGCACCCGGAGATTCTGCGGGATTTTCTCAACGGGGTGCTGCCATTCGAGGGGAAAGCCGAGGGATTGCTTCAGGCTGCCGCCGGTATGAAGGCGGCGGGTGTGGCAGCAGAGATCATCACTGGGGCCACCGGGCTGCCGCTGGAACGCATCGCGCAGCTGTGAATTGTTTCCAACCGGAGGCCGGAGGCGGTGCCGTCAGGCACGCTCCGGCACTTTTTGCAGGCCCAACAGCAGACTCGCCACCAGCGACAGTTTTTTAACGATCACGCTAGTGCCTGCGGCATTGAGTGTTAGTGGCTCACCGCCGGCGGCAGTGGCAGTGATGATCCTGCTGCCCGGCGGCAGGGGGGGCGCGAGCCACAGGCCGCCCACCGGCAGAGTCCGCAGGCCGCCGAGTTCTATGGTGATGCTGGTCTCGCTGGTGGCGGTGATTTTAACATCCAGCAAGCCGTGGCGGGTGGGAAGACCGGCGACGGCGAAGCCATCCTCTTCGGCAATCCACGCCCACGGAAGGCCGCCCGCCACCACCAGCGAGTCGCTGCCATCGCGCTCGCTCGCCACCATCGAGGCGAGCGCCAGCATGTATTCCGCGGCGATCCAAGTATGGGGCACGTCGCCCAGATGGCCGGGCGACCGCGGGTCTTTCCAGGTGATTTCCGGCCATTGGTTCCACGCCGGTGGTCGGCGGTCGGCGAGGAAAAAATCCAGCAACTCGTTGGCTTCCTCGCGCTGGCCGAGGCGGACAAAGGCGCCGATGATGCGGATTTCATAGGCCGTGTAATTGGTCCACGGCATTTCCCCGCGATGTTTGCGGCGGAACCCGGCGAGGTAGGTTTCCAACATTTTATGCAGCGGCGCGGCTGGCAGGTCATCGGCAAAATCCAGCAGCGCGATGGCATTGGCGCTCGCCGTCGGATCGAAGTCAGCCCACTCGACCGAGCCGGGAATGTACCCGAGCTTGCGCCCGGCAATGACCTTTTCCAGCGAGCACTGCACGTCGGCTAGAAAGGCGGCGGCAGCTTCTCCCCACCGCAGGGCCGCCTCTGGCAGGTCGAGGGCGACGGCGAGTTCGGCCGCGGCGTGCAAGCCGCGGATGCCCCAGAAATCGTCCCAATAGGAATGCACCGGATGGGCGAGGTAGCCTTCATGACTGGCGGATTCCGGCAGCAGGCCGTAGCACGCGGAGCGCTCCGGGGTGGTGTATTCCGCGGTCATGCGCAAGCTGCGCAGGTGAAGCAGATACTCCGCCGCCCGCAGCACGGGCTGGCGCATCGATTCCAAGAATCCGCGGTCGCCCTCCGCGCGGAACGCCTCGCGCACGCCCCACAGCAATTGGCCGTGGCTGTCGTGCTCGACGAGCCAGTCGATCCCATCGCGGTCCACCACGCAGGGGACGAAGCCATCGGGGCGCTGGAATGGCGCATACCATTGCAGAAACTCACTGAGGGCGTGCGGGATGTTGGCCTTGGCCAGGGCCGCGCCCATGATCACACAGTCCCGCACCCACGAGCGGGTGTAGCGGCGCGGTCCAGGCTGGATCGCAGCCCCGTCGCGGTTGATGAGAATGTGTCCCGCTGCCGTGCGAAAGCAGGCGATCGCCGCCGCCGCCCGGGTCGGTACCCGCCATTGCACGCGGCTGAGCAGGGTGCTCCATTCTGTTAGGGATGCGGCCCGCGCGTCTTCTTTCAAAGCGGCGACTTGTCCGAAAAATGGCACCGATAGGATCACTTCGTTGCGGGATGGGCCGATGTTCCAGACCAGCGCGGCGGAGGCCAGACCGGAGGCATCCTCGACGGTGCTGCGGGGCGGAACCAAGCCTTGTGCCAGATAGGGTATCACGCCGCCCTCCTCAAACGCCGCCGCACCCAGGGCATCGGCCGGAATGTCGGATATCACCAGGTGCCCGGCCACCCGCAGGCCGGCGGCTTCGGCGCTGATGTGGTGAATCGGGCTGATGCCGCCCAGATTGCGGAATGCCTGCCACGGCGGGTTGACTTGAAACGGTCGCACCGCCACCACCAGCCGCAGGTCCGGGGGCGGGGGCAGGTCCCAATCCAGCAGGTAGGCCACCCGCAATGTCAGATTAGCGTCCGCGCCATCAACCCATGGCCGCACGTGCAGCCGCAGGCCCGGCCCCAGCCAGGTGACGCAGGGCAGGGGAGCGCCATCGGCCGGCAGCGAGGGGCTGGTGGTCACGTCGTCCCAAGTGAGCAGGTGCCCGCCTAGCAACAGGAACGGTTCCAGGGAAAACCCGGCTTCATCCACCTCGAGCATGCCTTCCTCGTTGATGAGGCCGCGGCGTTTCCCTTGCGGGCTGCCCACCGGCGTCCAGTACGATTGCTCGCGGTGCCAGTAGCGCGGGTGCCAGCCGCGCGGTTCATCCGCTGCGACGGCGTGGATAAATTCGTTAGGAGTGCGGGAAAACCCGTCCGGCTTGATCGTCAGCGCGGCGAGCGCGGCGCAGGCCGCGTTGGCAAACGACAGCCGCAAGTGGCGCGCTTCGCCACCCGGCACCGCCACATGGCTGCGCGCCCCGGCGGCGCATGTTGCTTGATAGACCGGCGACCAGATGGTTCCATCCGCAGAAACCTCCATGACGTAGGCACGCGGCGGCAGGGCGTCCGGCCAATCGATGACCACGCCGCCGAAGCGCAGTGTTCGGCCGAAATCCACGCTCCACCACGGCTGCGGGTCATGCCCGTCGGCGCGCCAGCCGCCACCGGTGAAAACCGCCTCCGCCTCATTTCCCGCCGCGCTGCTGGAAGCGGCCGCGACGGCCGCCGCCACCTTGAACGATTCATCGAGCATCGAGAAATCCGTTAGATCCAGTGTGCCGCGGCCGCCGGGACCGGCCACCACTGCGAACTCGATGGCACCCACTGCGCCCGGGGCACCGCCGCCGGCGGGTCCCCAGGCAAAGGGCAGGTCGCGCTCGCGGACCTGGACGGCTGTCCAAGCCGCGGGCCATGCGCAGTCCGGGTGGAGATGGCGCCACACATTCGCCCCCCCGGGGTCCGCCACCTTGAATTCAAAATGGTTGGCCGGGCCGCTGCCGCGCATCGAAAAACCGAAGGCGAAGGTTTCCGGCAGGGCGAAACGGACTTCCTTGCGAATCACCACAAAGCCGCTGCCACCATGAAAATCATAGTCGAGACGCATGCCCGCCTGGCCTGCGGGTCCGGCAATCGCGCTCAAGCGGCCTTCCACTTGCCCGGAGGCTGCCACGCTCCACTCGGCGGGGTTGTCAAACATGGCGTTGCAGGGGGCTTGAGATGGGTGGGGCTGGAGCGTGGTGTCTATCCGATAGATGGCAGCTTGCGCAAGCAGGCGAAAAACGCCGCTTCGTCCGCGGCCATCGGGATGGCGCACTTGTCCTTGTCTGCCAGGCTGGCCAGGCGATCGGGAATGGCCACTGGGCCGATGCCCGGCACCTGGGCCAGCACTTCGGCAAATTTTGCCGGGTGCGCGGTTTCGAGGACGACGGTGGTTGAGTCCGGGTGGGCGCGGTGCCACTGCTGGGCGGCGTACCAACCCACCGCGCCGTGGGGGTCGAGTTGATAGTGGTGGCAGCCGGCCACTTCCGCGATGGCGGCGAGCGTTTGCTCGTCACTCACCGAACAGCCGCTGATGCGGCGGCTCATCGCGGCGTGATCGTGATTAAACAACGCGAGCAGCCGTGCGAAATTCGACGGCGCTCCCACATCCATCGCGTTGGACAGGGTGGCGCGGCTCGGGCGCGGCGCGTACGGCTGTCCGGCCAGATACTCGGTGAGCACGTCGTTGCGATTGTTCGCCGCCACGAAGTGCTCCACCTTCAGGCCGAGGCGCTCGGCCAGCAGTCCGGCTGTTAGATTTCCCAGATTGCCGGAAGGCACCACAAACACCGGCGCGACGCCCGCCGGCAGCAGCCTGGCACTATGGATATAGTAGAAACTCTGCGGGACCAGCCGCGAGATGTTGATGGAGTTGGCGGAGGTGAGCCGCAGCTGGCCGGATAGACCGGAGTCCAACAATGCGGCCTTGACCAGGCGCTGGCAGTCATCAAACGAACCGTCCACTTCCAGAGCGGTGATATTGCCGCCGAGGGTGGTGAGTTGCTTTTCCTGCAGCCCGCTGACTTTGCCCTGCGGATAGAGAATGACCACGCGGATGCCCGGCACGCCATGGAACGCATGCGCCACGGCGCCGCCGGTGTCGCCGGAGGTGGCCACCAGCACGGTGAGCATGCTGGCGTCGTCGCGGGCCAGCCAGCCCATGAGCCGCGCCATGAAGCGCGCGCCAAAGTCCTTGAATGCCAGCGTCGGGCCATGAAACAACTCCAACACGTGTTGCCGCTCCGCCACTTCGACCAGCGGCGCGTCAAAGCTCAGCGACTCGTCGATGATGCTGCGGAGGGCCTCCGCGGGCACGTCGTGGCCGAAGAACGCCTGCGCCACCCGCAAGCCGATTTCCTGGAACGTCAGATCGCGCCACTCCTGCCAGAACCCCGCGTCGAGCGCCGGCAGGCGTTCCGGCATGTAGAGCCCGTTGTCCGGCGGCAGGGAATCAAGGACCGCTTGTTTGAGGGAAACCCGGTGGGCGGGGTTGTTGGTGCTGACAAAGTTCATCGTGAGCGGAAGTTGGATCGGTTCTATCAGATCACGTGCACGCCGCGCGGATTGACCCGCGACACATAGATCTGATTGGGCAGCGGCACCGCCGAGAACACCTTGGAAATCGCCTCGCCCGCCTTGCGCGCGGTCTCTTCGCCCTCACACAACGCAAACACGCTCGGCCCCGCGCCGGAAATCGAAAAACCCAGCGCGCCGGCCGCCATCGCCGCCCGTTTGGCACGATAGAAATCCGGGATGAGCTTTTGGCGGCGCGGTTCGGCAATCACGTCGTGAATCGAGCGGCTGATCAGGCCGTAATCCTCTTGGATGAGGCCGCAGAGCAGGCCGCCGAGATTGCCGATCTGCTGGGTCGCGTTGATCAGGGGGATTTCCTTGGGCAGGATTTCCCGCGCCACTTTTGTCAGAATTTCAATGTCCGGGTGGACCACCGCGACCCACAGGTTTTTGGGGGCGGGGATGCAGGCGACGTCGAGTTCGTCATTGGAGCGGATGAAAACGATCCCGCCCAACAGGCAGGGTGCCACGTTGTCGGCGTGCCAGGCACCGTCGGCGGAAGCCTCCCCGGCCATCGCAAAGGGCAACAGTTGTTGTTTGGTGAGCGGCTCACCGATGAGGGTGTTGACCGCAAACGCGCCAGCCACCGCGCTCGCCGCGGATGAGCCCAGGCCGCTGCCAAAGGGCATTTTCTTGTGGATTTCCATCTCGATGCCGCGGTCGCTCATGCCCAGATGCCGCAGCAAGTCCATCGCCGCGACGCCCGCGGTGTTGTGCTCGGCTTCCAGCGGCAACTTGCCGTCGTCGCCGGTGATCTTGGTGATGCGTAACCCGGGAGTGTCCGAAAGCCTGACCACCACCTCATCACCGGGGGCGTCGATCGCAAAACCTAACACGTCATAACCGCATGCAACGTTGGCAACGGTGGCCGGCGCAAACACGCGGATTTGGTGGTCGGACTGGGCTTTCATGGCTGGGATCCTTCTAACATGATGATGGGATGGTGGGTAGGGGAGCGCGGCAATCGCGCCGGGACGCGACGCTAATCCGCCCCCGTTGCATCGGCAACCCGAAAAATGCGCGGAAGGGGGAGCCTCGTAGCTCCTCGGATCATCTGCCTGGCATGTCCAGCCGCCGGTGGAAGCCTCTTGCTCGGGTCACGCGCCGCGGGACGCCGCAGCCCAGTGCGAAGACGGTGTCGGATTTGTCTCAGGCTTATTGAATGGAGGTGCGCCTACCTCTATCGTAGCCACCGTCTGGCGCAGACGCTGTGGAAAGAACCATTGCTGCCGTGGCGTATGAAGCCGCCATGATGGTCCAAAACAATTCAATGAAGCGGGCACTGGGAATGGTGTGTGGGGCGTTGGCGTCGCTGGCTGCCGCCGCGGAGCCGGCGGGGTCATGGACGACGGCAACGCGCGCCGGTCGGGTCGAGGCGAGCCATGGCGAAACCTTGCTGTTTGCTTGGCAGAGCGTGCCGTTGGCGGCACCGGTCGGCGGTGCCAAGTTTGCCGCCAGCGCGTTTCTCCATCCGCTGCGCACGCCGGCGGGCTTTGAATGGACCACCGTGCAGCCCGCCGACCATCTGCACCATCTGGGGCTGTGGTGGCCGTGGAAATTCATCGAGGTGGATGGCGAGCGCTACAATTGTTGGGAAATCCAGGAAGGCCAGGGTGGACATGTGGCGCGCGCCGTGAAACAGCTGGATGTGGGGCCCGACCGGCTCGGCTGGGAATTCACCAACGAAGTGGTGGTGCGCAAGCCCGGCGGCGAGCCGCGGGCCGTCATTCGGGAGACTGCCACCGTGGGGCTTGCCTTGCGCGGCAACGATGCGCTGGTGCTCGATATCGTGCTGCGCCAACACGCGCTGGCCGGTCCGGTGACCATCGTGAATTATCGCTACAGCGGGTTTTCCTGGCGTGGCAGCAGCACTTGGAACAAGGACAACAGCCGCATGCTCACCAGCGGGGGCCAAGGCCGCGACGACGCCAACGGGCAGCCGGCGCGCTGGGTGGTGGTCAGCGGTCCAACCCCTGGCGGGTCAGCCTCGGTGCTGCTGATGAGTGCGGCCAGCGAGGTGGCGGGCACGCCGGACCGCTTGCGGGTGTGGGATTCCAAGACCGGCAACGGCACGCCGTTTGTGAATTTCAATCCGGTGGTTGACACGGCCCTGCCCTTGGACGACGCCCATCCGGCGGTTTCCAACCGCAAATACCGGGTGGTGGCCGCCGATCACCTCATCGATGCCACCGCCGCCGAAGCCGAGTGGCGCCAGTGGCAGGGACGGAAATAGCACAGGACGGGTGTGAAGTGGACAGGCGTGTCGTGCGACCGGAGTATCTGAACGAATGTGAGGTGGCGGCATGAGTGCCTAACCACCCGCGCCTCGGCATCCCATGCGTTGTCCTCCAATTCTCGGAGTGCTCGCTGGAAGTCTAGCTTTCCCAGAGGTGGGCGGAAAGCCGGGGATCAACGGAGAAGCGGGCGATGGATTTCATGCTTTTGCGAACCCGTGGACTATTTTTTGTCAGGCCAGTTGTCCGCGAGAAGTTCCACAAACCTTGTATTCTTAAGAGTTGAGTCTTCGTTGCCCCCGTGCTGTTTGATGAATGCTTTCTGGGTCTTGTGAAACTGTTCAACGGACTTATCAAACCATGCAGTGCATGCATGTTGGGCAAGTCGTTCGAACGCTTCTTTCACAGATGGATTGGCCGGATTCTGTTGATGTTTATCCAGTAGATCCACGATCTTGTCCTGAACCGCCAGGCTGATGAGCCAGCCGAGAAAATAGGTCGCCTTTCGAAGTGCTCCCTTTTTCTTTTTGTCGGTCTCGGCGGCGATGCGCTTGCCGCATTCCTCACGCAGTAGCCATGCGATCAGGATTTCCAAACAGCGCCGCATGCCAGTTGCGTCGAGTTCGGTTTCCTCACTAATCCGCCTTGCTGCATCTTCAGGTTTTTCGTCGTTCTCAGGCTCGATGAGCGCGAAGACACGATAGTAATCATCCCCGCGGCTGAAGAATTCCCGGCGGCTGAGAGAGTTTCTGAGTTTTGAAGGTGTTCCCTCGATGATGCCGATGTAGGCGGCGGCGGCGTCCTCTTTGGAAAGAATCGATTTATGACCCAGCCGGGCAGGTAGATCCTCGCCTGCTTTTCGTTCGTAACCGACGCCGTAGGATCCCATGGTGCGCTGCAAAACCTTCTGAATGGGATCGTTTGAGAGTAGATCCTGGGGGCGAATCGCATTTTGGGAATTGGTCGCGATGATCAATGCATCGAGGAAAGCGCGGTTCTCCTTATCAATTTCGTAGATGCGGACCATGACGGAAGAATTCCCTTGGAACCGATCCTTCAGCTCCTTGCTGTATTTTGCGTGGTAGAGGGCGTTCACGGTCTGGCAGCCATTGATGATTTGCGGGTTTTCGAGGTGGATGCGCATTTTTCCGCCGCTGGACGGGCGGTCCACCACGATCTTTTCCGCCGTGATGCTCACGCCGTTGTTCATGAAGCCAAACCATGGACTGCGGTCGCTGGTAATGGTCTCGATGATCCGCCGATTCACCTCACGTCCGGCTCCAAGGAAATAGCGGACGTTCATCTCGAAGAGTTCGTTGTTGCTGTAACGGTCCACCAGTCGAGTGAACTGGTTTACATTGACGAATCCGACAGCGACTTTCAGCGGCATTCCGTTTGGGTTTTTGCCAATGTCGTGCAGAAGGAACGGTTCCGGACTGCGATCGGTGAGCATCTCGATCATCTCGCCCGCGATCGGCACCCGTCCCTGGGTGATGAGATCGTAAAGTTTATGGATGCCGTAAGTCTCGAAGGTGAAGCCGTAAGTCTGGCGGTCCTGAGCGTAGATGTTGCGGATTTCGTCCACTTTTCCCTGATCGGTGCGGCTCACGTCCTGGCCATTGACGACGAAGAAACATTGAATCCGAATCCGCTTGGCTTTCGGGTTGGATTTCCTGGCCTCTTCGACGGCCTGCCTGACTTCGACAAAAGCTTCCAAGGTCGCCTCGTCCTGCAAGTCGGCCCGGAGGAAAACTCGGTTCATCCGGTCCACAAAGGCATACAGTTCCTTGGTGGAAACACCGCCCGCGTAGTTGTCCCGGAACTTGAATTGGAACAATTTAAGCTCGATTTCGTCACCCTGATCGAGAATCAAATAGGCATCCAGCAATTCCTCCTGCTTGCCGGTTTCGTGAAAATCCGTCCACTGAAGGAGTTCCCAGATTTCATCATCCTGCAGAAAGGTGATCTTCTGAACCGCCAGATACGGATAGAGCTTCTTGAAGTCCGTTTCCTTGATTCTCCAAGAAGGATTGCGCAGCGCCAGTCGTTGCATCTGCCGTTCCACTACATCTTTGTGGCTCTGGGTGATCTCGGGATTTTTCATTGGCTTGGAAGAATGGTTAAACCGGTTTGCTGAGTGAGTCGAGACGTTTGATCAGGCCTTGCCTTCGATGATGAGGATGTCCTTTCGCCGGATTTCGGGTCGAGTGAGGCTTGCGTTGAGTCCGTTTATACCGCTTCAATGTCTGGCCGACCGGCCACGGTCACCAACCAGCACTATAAAAAATGGTGTAATTGAGCAGTCGTTGGTCACAGACCGCTGCTACAATGCGCCGGCGACTTCATCGAGCCATGCGGCATCGGGCATGGCGTAGGGACGGAAGGTCTCGAGGGTGCCGTAGTGCTCGTTGTGGAAAAGCGCGCGGTGCATGCCGAGGGTTGAGGCGGCGGGCGAATCGATGAGGTTCGACGAGTCGTTGATGCTCATCTGGAACAACACCCGCATCTCAAATTCGCCCAACAATTTCCGCGGGATCCAGCGGCTGACGTTGTTCCAGGTATCGATGGCGGCGATGACGTGCATGCCGGCCGGGCCGCCTTCGTTCAGGAGGTTGGCGAAGGCTTGCGCCGGGCTCGGGCCGGCGCTGGCGTCGTCATCGAGGGCAAAACGGAAATCATCGTCCGGCCGTAGGACCTTGAAGCGCTGGAGGTCGTGGATGATCAGGAAAACCTCCGGCGCGTCGCGGCCGGAGGTGGCGGCGCGGGCGTCCAGGGTGGCCGCCAATTCGGCTAGAATCGCGGGTGCATCCGCTGGGCTGGCGATGCGGATGGAGTGGGGCAGGATGGCGGCGAGGCGGTGGAACAGGCTGGAGGTGGCGGCTTCCGGGTCGTGCGGATCGAGGATGACAAACTCAGCGGCGTCTGGCGGGTACTGCGCGGCGAGCGAGAGCAGCGCGATGCCGGCCAGGGTGATGGTGCGCTCGGTGGATTGGCCGGTGATGAGCAGGTGGCTGCCACTCTGGCGTTGGAACAACGCGGCGGTGGGGCCCTTGATCGAATTGGGCGCGCCGAGCCAGGCGCGGGCGGTGGGCGGGCGGCTGGTCGGGTGGCTGCCGAGGGCGGCGGCGAGCTCCGGGTTGTCCCGCACTTCGGCGGGCGCGTTGCCTTCAAACACAATCGGCGTGGGCACCGGCTTGCCACTGTTGAGGGCAAACGCGTTGACCTGGTCCAACATGGCATCGCGCTCGGCCTCAGGCAGCCACACGATTTGGAACGGACTGTTGGCGGCGAGTGCGCCGGACTGGTCGTTGTAAATGCCTTCGCCCGGCCGGGTCAGCAGGCGCGGTGCCGGGTTGTCTTCGTCCATGATCAAATGGGCGTCGGCCTCGTTGCATTGCAGCGCGACGCGGATGACCATCTGGCCGAGGGTGGCGCGGGCGAGGGTGTAGGCACCGCCGAGGGTTTGCGAGCCGAGAATGACGTGAATGCCAAAGGCGCGGCCCTGGCGGACGATCCTGTCTAACAATAGTGACGCCTCCTGCGCCACCGCGTCGTCCTCGGTGAAGAATTCCTGGAACTCATCGATGAGCAGCAAACTGCGCGGCATGGCGGTGGCACCATCGCTTTTCGAGTAACCTGATAGGTCCTGCGCCCCGGCGCGGCGGAATAATTCGCCGCGGCGTTTCAATTCGGCATCGACGCGTTGCAACACGCTGAGGGCGAATTCGCGATCGCTCTCGATGGCGACGACGCGGGCATGCGGCAGGTGCTTGGTGGCGTAACACTTGAACTCGACGCCTTTTTTGAAGTCGACCAGATAGAACTCGACCTGTTCCGGGCTGCACCACAGCGCAAGGTTGGTGATGATGACGTGAAACAGGGTGGACTTGCCGGATCCGGTCTTGCCCGCCACCAGCATGTGCTGGCGAGTGCCCTTGCCGATGGCCAACATCTGGAGCTTCTTGGCACCGGTGCGCCCGATAGGCACCCGCAGTTCGGCGGTGGTGTCCAAGTGCCAGCATTCGCCGGGGGGCGGCGCGATTTGGGCGAAGGGGACCTCGACGCGGTTGGAGTCGATGCTGGCGCGGCCGATGCGGTGGATGAGGGTGGTGGCGTCCTGATCGGCCGGCGGCGCATCGAAGCTCACGGTGTTGGCACCGGCCGGCCAATCCGGCAATTTGGCGGTGCCGCCGTCCAGCGCCACGCGGATGCAGGCGCGGCGCAGTTCGCTGTCCAGCGCGGGGTCTGGCGCGGGTTGGCGCAGGTCGCGGTGAATGAGCAGATGCACGCCGCAGCGCGCGCCGCTGGAAGCGATGGCTAACAAGCGCTTTGCGGCCGTTTCGCTGAAGGCGGCGGGAAAGCCGGCGATCACTAGAAATCGATATTTTTCCGCGATGGTGCCGGCCTGTTCGTTGTACTCGGCGATGGTCGCAAACTCGTTGCGCAGATACATCTGGATGACTTTTTCGATGTGCTCGTTGAGTTCGGACAGGCGTTCCTCGATCTGGGTGGTTTGGGTCCAAATGCGGTGGGCAATGAGGGTTTCCTCATAATCGGCCAAGTGCATCAGGCCGGCGAAATCGCGGCCCAGACCCACCGGATCAATGAACACAAACGAGGCGCGCCCAGGCGGTAAACTCGCCAGCAGCCGCAGCGCGATGGCGTTGAGCACGCTGGTGGCCGCCGCCGCCGCCTCGCCGCTGGTCTCTATCAACAACGAGCCGTGGTCCGGAAAGCCCAGCGTGAAGGGCGCGGCAAAGACCGCCTCACCGCTCAGGGGAAACTGCGGCGAAACGGGCAAGCGGGGCGCCATCTTCGTTAGGTCGACCTCGATCGAGCCGACGCGCACCGCAGCGGGCGCGGTGGCGGGGGGAGTCCAGTTAGAGCAGGTGGCGGCCGACCAGGCGGGAAAGCGGCTGTGCGAGGCGTCATCCAACAATGACAACTGGCGGCATGGCTGCAGCACGTCGTGCTGCCAGGGCGGAGCCATGGTCTGGAGTGAGGCGTTGATATCGGCATCAACCGCGGCGGTGGCCTCGGTAAAGGCGAGCTTGCGATCCAGGGTGAGGGCGGCGGCTTGGTCGGTGACGAGTTGGCTGGCCTGCTCGAAGGCGTGGTTGAGTCTGGCGAGTTTGCGCTGGTGGAGCCGCTCGAGTTTGGCGGGGATCCGGGCGAATTTGAGGTCGAGTACTTTCTGGCCGTCGCGCATGCTGGCGAGCCACTCGGAGCCGGATTCGCGGAAAGTTTCGCTGAGGTCCTCGCCCTGTTGTTTTTCCTTGCCCTGGATTTCCGCACTGAGGTCGGCAATGCGTGCGGCGGAGGCCTTTTCCGCGGCAATGGCCAGCGCGCGGGCCGTCGCCACGGCCTGTCCGGCGCTGCGCGCCGGGGGGTACGCCAGCGCCAGGGCCAGCAACCAGAAGATCAGCAGCACACCTTCGGTGATAAGCAGCGGCGTTTGGACCGCACTCAGCCCGCTGCCGGACTGCCAGGCCGGCCACAGGAAAATCCCCGCCGCCAGCAAGCCGAGCGCGAGCAGCGGCACCCAGCGGAAAAACTTGGTTAGAGGCTGGCGGTCGATCGCGGCGGCCAGGACGCGCAAAGCCTCGAGCTGGGCCAGCGACGCCGCGTGCAGCGCTTCCGCGCCGGAGTGGGCGGCGGAGTCGTCCGGGGCGGCGTGGCGGCTGTGGAATAACGGCCGCAGCACGAAGCGGAACGAGCGCAACGAGCGCAGCGCGGCGTCGCGCAGTTGGTGGCGCACGTTGCGGTCGGCTACTAACAATTCCTGGAAGGCGCGGTGGGCGGCGTTGGCGTGGGCCAGTTCCGCCTTGCGCGACTTGCGGTTGCGCAGAATGGTTCCTTGGACGCTGCCGATGCGGCGGTCCTTGAGGTCTTGCAGCCGCTGGGACAAGGAATTGCGGCTGTTGTGATAGGCACTTTGGATCCGGGCGTTGCGGGCGTCCAAGGTGGCTTGGGCGCCTTCCAGTGCCTGCCGGTGACGGGTGGCCAGCTCGGCGAGCCGGGCGGTGGATCGGGCGGTTTCGGTTTCCTCGCGCTGGGTGTTGCCGCGTCTAACGACAAGCATGTGGGCGGCGCGCGACTGGACAAGTTCATCCTCGTGGCCAAGGGTGGAGGCGATGCCGGCCTTGAGGGCCTGGAGTTGTGCCAGCACGTGGCCCGGGGTCATGGGGTCATTCACAGTCGGCATGGATTTTTTGGAGCAATTGATCGAGTTCATCGATGACCCGCAGGGCGGAGTTGACGCTGGTCATCAAATCGGAAAGATATTGGTCTTCGAATTCCGTGGCCTTGTGGTCACGCCACGCGTTGCGGGCGTCGGACCAGCGCAGCTGGAGCTGGCGGGTGGCGTCGGTGAGCAGGCCCTTGCTGCCGGAGAGGCTCATGGTGCGGATTCGGGTGAGGTGGACTCGGGGCCGGGCGGCGGCGCGGCCTGGCGTTGGGCCGGGCGGTGGGTCTCGGCGTAGGCCTGGAGGGTTTTGATGGTTTCGCCGAGGGAGTGGACGGCCTTGGGCAATTGCTGGCCGACGCGGAAGAACATCGGTTCGAGTTGGCGCAGCAGCGGGCTGGTGCGGTTGTCGTAAATTTGCCGCCAATGTTTGATGACGCGCATTTTCGCCTCGGCCTCATCGAGTTTGCGGCGCACCCTGACCACCGCCATTTTTTGCAGGGCGTTGGCGGCGAGCGGGTTGCTCAGATTGGCGCTGTAGAGCTCCTCCTCCGCCTGATGCAGCAGCTTGGTGAGCCGCTTGAGCTGGCCAGCCCAATGCTGGCTGCGGTCGACGTCGAGCCAAGTGCGGGTGCGGCGGGCTTCGCCGGTCATGTCTTCGAGGGCGACGCGGGCTTTTTCGATATAGTGAATCAGCTCGGCGCGAAAGGCTTCAAGCGCATCGATCGAGGAAATCCTGGCTTGGTTGGACATCGCGGGGGAGGGGGCAGGACGCGCTGCTAGCGCTGGTCGAGGTATTGTTGGATGCGGTCGGCCTTGCGCAGCAAATAGGGCGTGTGGCGCTCGGAGAGATCGAGGAAGGCTTTGAGCGTCTTCATCAGTTGGACGAATTCAGCGGAAAATTTTTCCTGTTCCTGATCCTGCCAGGTGTCGCCCAAGGCGGTGAATCGGGCCATGAGTGAGGCGGTGCGCTCGCGCAGGTCGCCGTTGAAACGTTTCAGCTCGGCGGCAAAGCGGCGGACTTGTTCGGGATCGATGACGGCTTGGGCCATGGCGGGGTAGGGGATGGATTGTCCTTGCGGCGGAATTAGAGCGGGTTTGCGCCGCGCTGCCAATTCCAATCTTGTTCAGCGCCATTCCCGGAACCCTCCGGCGTGCTGGGCGCAACGAGCTTGCTGACCCGCAGGCCGAGGCTGCCCCGTCGCCAACCCTGCAAGCAATCTTGCCTGACGGAAAAAATACGATTGCCGCGCGGCCCGTGCCGCTCTTAACTCACCGCGCCTGTGGTAACGACAGGCCCCCATTGCATGATCGAAAAACTTCACAGATACAAGGGCCTGCTGGTCTTCGGGTTGGTGCTGGTCGCCGCGGCATTCGTTTTCGGCGACTTTTCCAGAGGCCGCAGAAACTCGGCTGGCGGCGGCACCTCGATCCTCCGGGTCGCCGGCCGGTCCTACAGCGACAAGGAATTCAGCAAGCTGGGTAGCGGCCCGGTGAGTCTCGCCCAGATGATCATGGGGGCCGGCGACTACACTCCCTATCAGTTTGTCATCGAGCTTTCCAAGGGCGCCACCTCCGAGAACGATCTGGCCGAGAAGTTTTTCGTCAGCCGCCTCTTGCTGCACGAGGCCAAGGAACAGTTCGGCATCTTTCCGGGCGCCGAGGAAGTCTCCGCCTATGTCCGCTCGATGCATTCCTTCGCCGGTGCCGATAAGGCGTTTGATGAGAAAAAATACCGCGCCTTCATCGATAAGAGCATCGGCCGCCTCGGTTTGACCGAAAACGACTTGCTGGATTTTGCCGCCGATATCCTCGCCTCGCGCAAGCTCAAGACTCTGCTCAGCGCCGGCTTGGGCGCCGACCGCGATGCCGCCGCCAAGACCCTGGCCCTCTCCAAGCAACAGATCAGCGCAGACCTCGCCTGCCTGCCCCTCGGCCCGTTCGAGGATAAAATCGAGCCGAGCGAAGCCGAAATCAAAGCATTTTGGGAGCCGATCAAGGACGCCTATCAGACCACCCCGCGGCGCAAGTTCTCCTATATTCTGGTGACCCCGGAAGTGCCCGCCGAGGCAAAAGCCGAGCCCGATGCCCCGGAATCCATCGCCGAAGCCGCCGCCACCGACGAGGCCAAAGCCGCCGCCAAGAAGAAAAAGGATGAGGCCAAGGCACTCAAGGCGGCCGCCCTCGCCGAGGAACGCCGCGCCAAACAAATCGAAACCGACAAGCTGGTGTCTGATTTCACCGACCAACTCGAAGACGACAAAGGAGCCGGCTTCGAAGAGTTGGCCAAGAAAAACGCCTGGGAAATCAAAACCACCGATTTTTTCGCCCTGGGTGACGCCCCGGCCGATCTGGCCATCAAGGTGCGCGCCTCCAGTCGCGGCGGCCAGGCTGTCGATGAACTCTTCCACATCCGCGAAACTTCCGACCCCATCTCCAAATTCCACCAGCCCATCGCCGTCGCCGACAACCAATGGCTCATCGCCCGCCTCGACGGCGAGGAAAAGGCCCGTGAGAAAACCTACGGCGAGGCCCGTGCCGAAGTCCGCGCCAAGTTCATCGCCGACAAGGCCGCCGCCGACCTCAAAGCCGCCGCCGAGGCCGCCATCACCAAGATCAAAGCGGCCATCGCCGCCGGTAAATCGTTTGCCGATGCCGCCAAGGAAGCGGAACTCACCGGCATCAAGTCCGTCACCGCCGTCACCAGCACCTACAAGCCCGACGGTGCCACCGAGCCGCAAAACCTGTTCCAGGCCGCCTCCGACGTTGATCCGGGTGCCATCGCCGACGTCATCATCGAGTCCGACCGTGTCTTCATCCTCCACGTCGTCAAACGCGAGGTGGTCAAGGATCCTAACAGCGCCGCCAGCATCGATGCCGCGGTGGCCTCTGCCGCCTCCCAAAACGAAATGCTCGTCTTCGACTCCTGGATGGCCTCACGCGTCGAGGACGCCAAGGTCGAACAGTTGTATAAGAAGCGCTGACAAGACAGAAGACCGCTGCGCTCCAAGACAGAAGACAAGAGATAGCTCCGCTCATTCTTTTCTTCTGTCTCCCGTCTCCCGTCCCCTCGTCTCCACTCGGCTGCGACGGTCACAGACCGCCGCTACAATCCAACTCAGCGTCTCTGCGTCTCTGCGTTAATCCTCTTCTTCTTTAACCTCCCGCCCCCCGTGTTCTACCTCACCACCGCCATCGACTACACCAACGGCGCGCCACACATCGGCCACGCCTATGAGAAGGTGCTCGCCGATGTGATCATCCGCTACCGCCGGCTGCGCGGCGAGGAGGCGTATTTTCTAACAGGGGTGGACCAGCACGGTCAGAAAGTCCAGCAAACCGCGGAAAAGGAAGGGGTTCATCCCGCCACCTTTGTCAAACGCACCACCAAGAAATTCCTCAACCTGTGGGAAAAGCTCGGCGTCCATTACGACGGCTGGGCGGAAACCACCGATCCGCGCCACAAGGCGTGTGTTCAGGGGATTCTCAGCGATCTCCAGCAAAGCGGCCAGCTCTACAAAAAATCCCATTCTGCTCCATATTCGGTCCGCCAGGAGCAATTCCTCCAGGACCGCGACCGCGATGAAAGCGGCAATTTCGGCCCGCAGTGGGGCGAGGTCAACATTGTCGAGGAAGAGAATTGGTATTTCAAACTCAGCGATCACACCGCGTGGCTCAAGCAATTCATCGAGAGCCACCCGGACGTCATCACCCCGGCCTTTCGCAAAACCGAGCTGCTCAACGCCCTGGAGCGCTCCGGCGATACCGACTTGTGCATCTCCCGCCCCAAGGAGCGCCTGCGCTGGGGTATCGAGCTGCCCTTCGACGCCAACTTCGTCACTTACGTCTGGTTCGACGCGCTCATCAACTATATCTCATTCGCCGGTTACCACGCCGCCGCAGACGCCGGCCTGCCGGATTTCGCCAAACTCTGGAACGTCGGAGGCAGCCGCAGCACCCATCTGATCGGCAAGGACATTCTGGTGCCCGCTCACGGCATCTACTGGCTTTGCATGCTCCATGCCATGGGCTTCACCGATGCCCAAATCCCCCGCCTCCTCGTCCACGGCTTCTGGAACAGCAAGGGCGGCGACAAACTCTCCAAGTCCACCGGCAACATCGTCGATCCTAACGAACTCGCCGACAAGTTCGGCGTCGATGCCGTCCGCTACTATCTGGTGCGCGACATCATCACCGGCAAGGACTCCGACTTTGATCCGGACCGGCTCATCATGCTCTTCAACACCGAGTTGGCCAACGAACTGGGCAACCTCTGCAACCGCGCCCTCAACATGAGCCAGCGCTTCACCGCGGGCATCCTCCAGCACGGTGCCGCCTCCACCCCCGACGAGCAGGCGCTGCAGGCGTCTCTAGCGGATTCGACCGCCGCCTATCAGGCTGCGATGGACGAGTGCGATGTCTCGCGCGGGCTCGAAGCCATCAGCCGCCACGTCGTGCATTGCAACGGCTATGCCGAGCGGATGAAGCCGTGGGAGCTCAACAAGGATCCGGCCAACCACGAGCGCCTCGCCAGCGTGCTCTATCACCTCGCCGAAAGCGTCGCCCATGCCGCGGTGCTGCTCTCCCCGATCCTGCCGGATGCCGCCGCCAAACTCGCCGCCCAGCTCAATCTGCCGTCCTTAACCAGCATCAAGCTCGCCGGCCTGCGCTGGGGGCTGCTGCCCGACGGCCACACCATCGGCAAGCCCAAGCCGGTGTTTCCGCGCATCGTCGTCGGGGAACCCGCCCAAGAGTAGGCTCCCGACAGCCTCCTTCTGAACTGACAGTCTTGGGCATCCTGCCCGCCGCCTCTCCCAGTTTCGTTTCTGCATCGCCTAAGGCAACAGTCTTGGGCAGGTCGCTTGAGCCTAGCTGTCTGCCCCGTCGCTGGCGGCGGCGGGCTCCAGCAGGCCGTGCTTCACCAGGAACGCGTCGGCGGCGGCTAGCGTCAGGTCGAAGTCGAGCTGGTTGACGTTGAAATTGAAGAAGCTGTGTTCGGCCCGCTGGTACTCCACCAGTTCGCAGGCGTTGCGCCGCCAGCGCAGGCGGCTGCGAAAGCGTTTGACCTCGGCCAAGGGCGCGATGCGGTCGGAGGTGCCGTGAAAGAAAATCATCGGCGGCAATTTCGTGCGGATCAGCGAGGTGGGACTGTTGCGGGTGGCCGCTTTGGCATCAGGAAAGCGCTCCGAGCCCTGGCCTTTTGGCGTGGTGTTGACAATCGCACTGAACAGCAACAGCGCCTGCGGCCGACACTCAAAACCATCCACCGGCGGCATCTGCTTGGCCTTGGGCATCGCCGTGAGCAGCGCCAGCAAGGCCCCGCCCGCCGCGCCGCCGACGCTGATGCGGGCGGGGTCGAGATTGAAGGTTTCGGCGTGTTGGCGCAACCAGCGAATCAATTCGCGGGCGTCCTCAATGGCTTCCAGCGCTCCACTGCCATGTTTGGAAAAAATCCGGGTCTCGGCGGCCACCGCCACGGCACCGCGCGCGGCGAAGTGCAGGCAATGCGGGACAAACTGGGTGTGCATCGGCGCATCCCACAGCCCGCCATGGAAAAAAACCACTGCCGGGCGTGGTGCCACCGAGATCTTTTTGGGCCAGAACAGGTGCGCCAACACCTCGCCTTGCGGCGTCTGGCGGTAGACGTAGGACGATGCCTCTTCAAGCATCTTGCGGTCGCGGGCCTCGCCCAGCGGCGGCACATTTGGTAGAATTCGACTCATGGGCTGGAAGTATTTGACGGTGCGATCGGCTCGCACACCATTTGTTTGTTGTGAAAACCGGGGTTTTGTCCAATGGTTTCGCCGATGAAGCTCCATATTCTTTCGCTCAGCGCCCTTTTGACGACGTTGGCCGCCTCGCAGGTCACCTTGCGCCCGGCGTTGGAGAAGACCTACAACGCTTGGCGTGACGCCATTATCCACCAAGACGCCGATGCCTGGCAGCGGGTGACCGCCACCCACCGCCGCGCTGAGGTGCGCAATCTCATCGTTTCGGAAAAGCTGCCCTTCCCAGCCGCCATTTTCAAGCTGCCGGCACCGCCGCCCGCACTCAAGGGGTTGACCTTCCTCGAGGCCAAACAAAACGGCCCCACCGCCACCGCGGCGTATTTCGGCAAGATCGACTTTGGGGTGGGCGGCACCCCAACCCAGAACCTGCTGGTGCTCGCCTTCGTCAGCGAGGGCGGTGAGTGGCGCTACGACCGGGCGGATTTTGTCAATCTGGAGGCGCTGCCGGAGGTTCGCCGCGAGTTGGCGGCCGGCGAGCTCAAATACCTGAAAGAAGCCCCGGAAGCCCAGCCGTCCGGCAAGATCCCGCCGACCCCGCTGGAGGCGCCGATGGCCAAATACATTGCCAAGGTCTACGTGTTCAGCCCGGGCCGCGAGGTCAAGGTGCAGGTCAACAAGTTCAGCCGCCACCGCTTCGCCAATTCGAAGGAGGCCGAAATCGTCATCGGCGGTGCCGTCGATGGCCCCAACGAAGTCCAATATGCCATCAGCAAACTGCCCGGCGGCACCGGTTCCGAGGCGCTGACGATCCGTGTCTACTTGCTCTCCCAGGTCAAGGACGTCAAACCGATCAAGGCCTTCGAGTACCAAATCCTGGAAAACCAGGTGCCCAAGGCGTTCGACACCGGCACCTTCAACATCGATGCCGCCATGATCGCCAAGCTCATGGGCAAGGACACCCCACCAAGGGCCGCCCGCCCGTAGCTGCGCGCCTCCGGTTCCATGCCGTATGTCTGTAAGTCATTAGTTGTCAATATGTTGATGATATTAGATTTCCTAACTGTGTCCTAAAGCGTGTCCCTAACCAAAGTTTTTGGAATTTCCCATAGAGCTGTGGTGGATTGCCGGTGTGAGGGTGCCAACAAAAATGCTAGACCGGAATGAACCGACTTTTTCCGCCGCCTCCCCCGCGTGTGCGATGCTGCCCGGACTTCGCGGCTTTCAAGAAATCCATTGTAATCGCCCGGCACCTCGGTGCCCTCAAATTTGGCAAGCCCGTGTCTGTGTGAGAACGGACCCTGACGGGGATTTGTTGTTGCTGGAGAAGGAAAGCAGGGTGGCGGTGGATCTCGATTCCCCCGTCGGCAAGACGGTGATCGCGCTCCAGGCCGCCAACGCCCACAGTCTGGCTTTGCTCCCACGGCAGCATGGCCAGTTGGGGTTTCAGGCAGTATTGATTGCTAGGCAATGGCGACACAGCAAACAGCAGTGTCCCGGTCCCTGTCGCGGCATCCGGCATCGGCAACGGCGAAAAATTCATCGCGCTGGCCAGTGGCCCGAGCGCCTGCCACGGTACGGCCCTCACCTATGACGGCACGGGTAGGAGGTCCGGGGTGGCGATCAGCAAGGGGACTGATGCGACGGCGCGCGTGCCCACTGACGTGGTCGGAACCTTAGGCACCGGGATCGACAGCACGGTCCAGAAAATAACTTACCACTACGACAACCACATGCGGTTATCCAAGGTGGGCAGCTACGCCACGCCGGAGGCGGAGACCCCGCTCAATGAAGTCAGTTTCGGGTACAACAGCTTCGGGCAGTTCTGTGCTGACCGGCAGGAACATGACGGGGCTGTCGACGGTGACACTCTGAAAGTCGGCTACAGTTACGAATCCGGCGGCAACAACACCCTGCGCAGCACCGGCATGATCTACCCGTCCGGGGTTTCCACCAAGGTCAAATACACCGGCACAGAGGCCGACAAACTCAGCCGGCCGGATGTCCTCGCACTCGGCGTCACCGATGAGGTTTCCTACCGCTACCTCGGGCTAGGCCGCGTGGTCGGCACCTCCTACACCGCCATCGCGACCGATCCGGTTGAAATGACCTACGAGACCGGGACCGGCACCGCCAGCGACAAATACAGTGGCCTTGACAACTTCGGCAGGGTGGTCGAGGTTCTATGGGAGCAAGGAACCGCCGTGATTGAAAACGTTACATACGGCTACAACCGGGCATCGAACCGGCAGTGGCGCCGCAACCAGCTCGCCCATAACAGCGGCGGTGCCGAGGCGGGCCGCCATGACAACTTCTACTGGTATGACGGGCTCTATCAGGTCGTCCAGCGCCAGCTCGGCAACCTGACCGGAACCGCGCCGGACTATACCGGCATCGACAACCGCCAGCAGAACGAGGACTGGTGCTACGACTCGATCGGAAATTGGAACCATTACGACAACGAGGACGACTCCAATCTCAGCCAGTCCCGCAGCCACAACCGCGCCAACGAAATCACCTCGGTCACCAACCCCGCCGGAGTGGTCCAGCCAGCCTACGACAAGGTCGGTAACCAGATCTCCGACATTGCCCCGGGTAACTGGGACACGCGGTACGACCTCAAGTGGGACGCCTGGAACCGCCTCGTCGAGGTCAAGGACGGCTCCACGGTTGTCCAGACCAATGCCTACGACGGCCTGACCCGCCGCATCACCTCGAACGACGGCACCGACACCACCCACTACTACTACAACACCGCTTGGCGGGCGGTCGAGCAATACATGAACTCAGACACCGGCCCGGAGCGACGCCACCTTTGGGGCCTGCACAGCCGTTGGGATCTCGTCAAGCGCGAACGCTATGAGGGAGAAATCCTCGTCGAGAAACGCTACGCACTCTACGATGCGATGGACCCTGTCGCCATCTGTGACGAGTACGGCGGCATCATCCGGCGATTCGAATACTCGCCCTTCGGCCAGGTGTCATTTATGAACCCTGACTTCAGCGCCGCCACCACCGCGGAGAACTGGGACTTCCTCTTCCACGGAGAATTTCTCGACTCCCCGACCGGCTACTACAACTACGGCT
>CAIVSK010000367.1 GCA_903908495.1 Akkermansiaceae bacterium | reverse complement strand
CGCCATCGCTAATCAGGCAGCCGCTGAGTTCCGAGCTGGGCGTGGTGGACCACATGTAGGCGGTGCCTTTGACCACGGAGCTGCCGGAAACATTGATGTTGCCGTTGTCTCCCACATAGCCGTGTTCGATGACCTTGCCGTCGCCAAAGACGGTGCAGTTGTTATATACCTCGGCCCAATCGCGGACCTTGCCGTGGCCGTAGATTTGTGCCGAGTCCTGCACCAAGGCGTAGCCGGACACCTCGGAGGTGTCGCGCACCTGGGCGTTGCCGCGGACCACGGCATAGTCCATGACCTTGGCGTTGCCGAGAATCTGTGCGCTGTCGAGCACCATCGCATTGGGGCCGACGTAGGCGGTGCTTGCCACGGTTGCGCCGCTGGCGATGTTAGAACAAATGGTGGCGTCGGGGTTGGTATGGCTCTTCCAAGTCACTCCGGCGGGTTTGGCATAACTCACGTTGCGCGGACCCGCATTGGTGAACTGCACCGCATACGGCAACAACAACCCGGCATCGGTCAACTGCATCTGCCACGTTTGGGCGATGGTGCTGGTGCCGATATTGGCACCGACCTTCATCGGCTTGGGCACCGCCGCGACTGCCAGATAGAGTTGCGCCTCATCCGCCGACAGGCTGATCGAGTTGGTGCCGGTATTCCATTGCGTGCTGTAATGCGCGTCGCCATTGTTGTTCACGGCCACCAGGCAGGCACGCCAATCCGACTGGCGCACCGCGTCGCTGAATGGCCGGAAATTACAACTCACCGTGGTGCCGGGCGTGACCGCCAGAGGCACCAGGTTGAAGCCATATTCCATCGGCCAGTGGGCGCGTGCCGGCCGATACCAACCGGGCATGCCGGGTGCCGCCACCAAGGGCGTGCGGCAACGGCGGGAGAACTCCCAATTGGTGCCGTCGTCCGGGCTGTTGGACGACACGAACCACTGGTGGCGCGCGTAGTCCCAGGTGATGAACTTCTTGACCATATCTCCCCACAAGTCCTTGAACGCGCCGGCCTTGTCGGCCGAACCGGAACTATCACAGCGGATCATCCGGTCGAGGATGTATTCATGTTGCGCCTGTTCGGCAGTGGCATTGGTCCACACGGAGTTGACCCAGGCGGCACCGTAGCGCGGGTCATCCTTGGCGGCCTCGTAGATCGTCCAGGTGTCATAATAATCGCGGCCGTGGCACGGATAATACATCGGGTTATTGATGACATTGCCGGGGCCGGGATAGTTGTTGAGCAACTGGAGTTGCATCCAGTTGGCTGTGCATTCCCACCACGCGCCGGAACTGTCCGAACCGTTGAAGCCGCCGCAGTCGACTTCCCACGCGTGCCCGTTTTCGTGCGGCGTGGCGCCCGACGGCGGGTCAAACTGGCAATACCCCGGATTGGCCATGGCATATCCATAACCCAATGCATCGCCGCTCGAATACGCACCACCGCCGCCGCCGTCATTCCAGGTCATCAGGAAATTGAAGTTGGAGCGGTACTTGGTGACCGCGTCACCGACCTTGGTGTTGATGTCATGCACGCCCATCTCGTTGACCCAGCGGTTCCACATCTGTTCGTACATTTGCAGGTTGCCCTGGGCCAGCCACTCGGACATGCCGCCCATCCCGGTGTCGCGGTTGTAGTGGCCGAAACAGACCCGCATGTGCTCCGAGCGCCGGGTCTCGGTATTGACATCCTGATTGGAGTAGCCACTTTGGTTGTCCTGGTAAAGCTGGGCAAAGCCGCTGCCTGCGCTGCCTAACACACACAAGGCCAGCACGATGGCTTTCACCACCAACCTGCTAATGAAACTATGCTTGCTTTTCATGAATTTCTATGAATTTTCCCTCAGCCGAAGCAGCACCACAAAATCGCGGAGCGTGGCGGAAACTCTGCCATCCACGATCCGCAATCTTTTTTCTGCTTTCTGCTTTCTGCTTTCTGCTTTCTGCTTTCTGCTTTCTGCTTTCCTCTCACTGCGCTTTCACCCGCACGAAGAGCTTGCCGTTGGGCGGGGCGGCCGTGACCGTGACCTCAACCGTCTGGATGGCACCAACTGCGCCGGTGACCGCCTGACTTGCGGTCGCCTCGGAGTCCTGTGCCCAATCCTTCAGGTCCGTGGAAGTCCACACCGTGTAGACCAGGCCGCTGCTGACGGTCTGGGTATAGCTGAACTTGCCAGTGGCCATGTTGAAGGGCACGCTGATCGGGTTGACCGATGAGCCCGAGGTGGGATTGAGGCCGAAGGCGAATTCCTGGAAATTAGTCATCGCGTCGCCATCGGCATCGGCACCCGGATCGGCAAGGCCGGCGGTGATTTGCGCCGCGCTGAAATGGGCGGCCTGCCAATCGCTGTAGGAACCCGCGCTGATCGGAGCACGCGGTTGGCCATAGGCCTGAACAGCAGCCACGTCGTCCGGCGTAATCCCAAAGGGCCAGATCTGGAGTGAGGCAATGCACCCCACAAACGGGAATCCCCAGTTCGGCCAGCCCGGGTATTCCTCGCCGATGTAGAAACTGTCCGGGGTTAGATAGCCGGAGCCGGACTGCGTCTTGGTGAGGTACAGGGAGCCGTCCGAGTTGTAGATCCAAAGGGTGACGCTGCTCCCGCTACAGGTGATGCAGAAGTGGTACCAGGCGGCTGCCGGCGGACAACCATTAGGCCAATAGTCAAGGCTCGGATAGCCTGACTCCCAGTTATCCAAACACATCCATTCCGGGCCGTAATGGAACCAGGCGGTTTTATACGGTGCCGACCAGGAGAGCCAGCCGGCGTTGTCTCCCGATGCGGGATAGCTCTGCCGGTACAACCACCCGGAGACGGTGTATTTCGGCGTCGCGCTCGGACTGCCGACGATCTGCTGCGGAGGAGCGATCGCGGCTCCGCCGCTGTCACGGAGTTGCATCGGGGTTTGGTTAAACTCCAGTGTCTGATAGCCAGCGACCACCCCGACACTGGGGTTTGGACCCGTCGCCACAAAGTTTCCGCCAAGGGTGCCGGCATTTGGCGCGGAATTGGCCGCACCAGGCGTGAGATTGATCGCCTGCACGTCCACCAGCGGAGTATCAACCAGCGCTATGTCATGAGTGATATCAACACCTGCGACAGTGGCCTCTTGTGCTGCGGCGTAGAGCAAGCCCGGCGCCTTGGCAGTGAGGGTGTAGGTGCCATCCCCGGCTGTTATCGAATAGGCTCCGGAAACGGTGGTGGTGATGACGCTTTGCAACGTCGCCGTGTTAGTAGCGGTAATCGCGGCCTCCTGGCCGGACGACAGCGGTGACACGTTTCCGGTGATGGTCGTCGTGGCGGCGGCCCCAACAACGGTGATCGTGTGGTTGTCCGTCACGGTGTCGAAAGTGTAGGAAGCCTGGGGGCTTTGCGAGACACCATCCACCTCGAGACCGGTGATGTTGAAATCCATGCTCCCTGCAATCACAAATGTCTGACTTTCGCCGTCGAGGACCGCGACACTTCCCGACGGGCTGATTGTGGCCCCCGTCGGCGCGGTGGCCGTGATGGTATGGTTGGGCGTGGCTGTTCCCGCAATGCCCGCGTTGTAGTGTGCGAGCACATGCGATGCGGGCAACGCCTTGTTGTACACGGAGAACTGGGCCACCGACCCTTGCAGGAACCGGCCGTCGCCGCCCCAGGCTCCGATGTGGGCCTGCACCAAGTTGGCCAGAATGGTCTCAGCCGAGGGGGCCGCTGCCACACTATCAAGGTAAAAGGTGGTCGATCCGCTGCCGGATGTGACGACAAGATGGTGCCATTGGCTCGTCGAAACTGCGGGCGAGTAGGCTCCGCCACTGCCGGTGTAGGCGCCAAACGCGGCCGTTCCCAGCGGCAAATTACCGGTCCAGTTGGGGGGCGCAAACTGATAGTGAAGGCTGCCGGGTTGCCAGCCGTCGGTCATGTAGATGCAGTTGGCATTGTCAGCGGTGAAACTCGCGCAATTCAACCATAGTTCGATGGTGATGGCGGTGAGGCCGTTGGCCAGCGCCGGCAGCGTGATGCTGCTGGTGGTGCCGTCCAAGACTGCCGCCTTGTCCAGGAAACTGCTAGGGCCGGCGGCATTCAGGGTCACGTTGTTATAGGTTCCGTCGTAGGTGCTGCCGGTTGCCGCCGAGTTCGCCGCGGTGGTGCCGCTGGCTTCGTTGAGTTGGTAATAGACGAGCGGATTGTCCGCCAACACCGCGTCGCTGTAGGCGCTCGCGAGTGCAGTTGGTGCCGGGCCAAGCAACAAACAGAGGATGCTGCCGGTGAGAAGCAGGTCTTTCCCAGCGCGGCGGAGTCCGCAGCGGCGGTGGAAGGAGGGGGGGGCGTCTTGCGGTGTTCTGGTGCCTGGTTTCGTCATGACTTTGTGGTGGAGTGGTTTGTCCTGTAGTCCTGTCGGCAATACGTGCGCCATTGCCACGGCATTTCCGCCAGTTTTCTCCGCCTCGCCGCCCAGTCGGCCACATTTCCAGGGGTGTTGGGCAGGTTGTCGATTGCCGTGAGCCGTTGCTGATTGCAACCGACAATTCAGCGGGGCCGCCAGCCTTGAAGAGGCGGCCCCGCTGGCGTCCGGAGAGAACCCAACAACTCCGGAAACTGCTTCTGTCGCTCGACCGTTAGAAAAAAAGCGGGTCGGTGGTTAATGATCGTTCACTATCGTTCCCGCTCACTCCGTTACCGTCACGCGGACGAATAGCTTGGGGTCGGCTAGAAGACCGGAGGGAATCTTGATGGTCACATCCTCCAGCGAGGTGCTGATGGCTGTCACAGTGGGCGTGGGCGCATCCGGCGTGAACGGCTGCCAATCGCCCAGTGTGGTCGAAGATTCGTAGTTGAAGCCCAGGCCGGTGTCCTTGCGCCGCGTGTATCTAATTTCGCCGGTGGTCGGGTTCGGTGCCACCGTGACCGGGGAGGCACCCCCGGTGAGATCGAGACCAAAAGCGAAGGTCCCCAGGTTCCCGGCGGTGCTGGGCAGGTTGCCTTGTGTCGCAAGCCATTGCTGGTAGGGCGACTGCGTGATACCGAATTTGGTTCCCAGACTTGTTTCCAGTTGAATCCGGTCAGCGCTCGGCAAGGCGGTCGTGTACACGAACACGTCGCCGATCTTCCCGTTGTATGTCGTCCAGCCATCCGGCCAGTTGCGGCCGACGGTGATGTAGGTGCCGAAAAGCCCCCCGCCGTTGCCGCCCGCGTATGGAGTCGTCCCCGGAATCAGCGAGGTCACATCCGTCGTGCTTGCATTGGCATAGACCTGACTACCGTTGGCACAGACAATGAAGTTCCCATTGGACTGAACGACAAGGCTGACGATGGTCGGTTGGCCATCAGGTATGAAGTAGCCAGTGCCGAACATGCTCCCTGCGGGATTTCTCCTGACCTGAATCTCACCCGTGCTGTTTTTGACCGACAGACAGAGCGTGGAGTAGAAGATATCGACAATCGAACTCCATCCACCGTCACCGGATCTGGTCGGAGACACGACCGCCACGATGCTTACACCGTTGCAGGCGATTGCATGCTGGCCGGTCGCGTCCCAATACGTTCCACCGAACTGGTAGCCGTCACCGTTGGCGGAGTTATTACTTTCCCACGTAACACCACCGCCCGTGGTACTGGTAGGCGACCCGCCGCGGACGGTGAGCGATGGCGCTCCCAGCGGCATGAAGACCGGCCATGGAGCTGCCAGTGTGGCGGTGGGAAGGGATTCGGTGACGACCGAGAACAGTAGCTTGTCCTTCTGCGGAATGTTCTTCCCGTCCGCAACCAAGCCGAAACTCACTCCCCCGGCATCCGCTCCGGACACACTGACAGCCTGGTCGACCGACGTCGCGTGAGTGGCTTCCGACGCGCAAACATACCACGTCGCGTCAAACAGGTTGACTGTGTAATTGCCGCCGCTGTCAGTTGTTAGAACATGGGCCGGGCTTACGGAAGCATTGGCCGAACTTGACACGAAGACCAACGCGCCGACCAGCGGGCTGCCGCTCACCGAGTCGGTCACCTGACCGGAAACCACATAGACCGGCATGGGCACAAAGGAAGCTTCGATCGTGTGCACCGCGCTCACGTCAGTGAACGTGTAGCTGGTGACCGGGCCCACGGATACGCCATCGACCAACACATCGGAGACGCCGTAACCCGTGATCGGCGTAATGTTATAAGTCTGGCTGTTCATGCTGCTCACTTCCGTCACACCGGCGGGCGTGACCGAACCGTTAGGGCCGCTGCTCGCCGTGATGGCGTACGTCGGAATGGTGAAATACTTGCCGTACAGATCGCTCTCAAGGGTCTCCCGGTCCGTGTCGCTCAGGGCCGTCTTGTATACCATCACGTCGCCGATGTCGCCGTTGAACGACGACCATGCGTCGCCCTCCCAGCCCTTGCCGATATTGACATCGACGGCATACCACGTCTGCGCGGTGATCGAGGTCATGTCCGCGGTGCCGCCATTGCTGAAGGCCAGAGTCGAAACGGTGTCGTCGAGCTTTCTGGTGTAAACGTTGTAGGTGCCGTTGGGCTGCACCACCAGACTGATGATCGTTTTCTGGCCGTCGGGGATCGCGACAGCGCTGTCGTAGTTTGTCCAATCCGTGCCCTTGCGTCCCACTTGAATCAATCCATCGCCGTTTCTCACACTCAGTTCGAGTTGACCGAGAAGAACACTTACGACCGGCTGATACATATTCACCGCGCCCACACGCTTGGGCTTGATTACAGTGACGATGGTGGCGCCGTTGATCGGCAACACCGTGCCTTGCGCAATCTGCATGATCCGGTGGCCGTCCTGGGTGCTGCCATTGTGGTTCATCGCCCACACGGGGCCGGCGGAGTCCGGATAATCCACCGTCGGCGAGCCGATCTTGGTCGCGCTCGATGCAAACGGAAACCGCAGGGGCCAGTTACCAGTGTCCGCGCCCTGGGTGGTGGGCAGCGATTCGCCGAGCGCCGCGAACAACAAGTTCTCCATCACCGGGATGTTGCGACCGGAGGCAATAAGAGTGAAGTCGGCGATTTGGTCGCTACTCATCGTGACCATCTGGTTCGCCGAGACCGTGTAGCCGGTCTGTGAGGCGCAGACGTAATACGTGCCCCCAGACGGAACGTTCAGCGAGTAGTTGCCGGAACTGTCGGTCGTCGCCTGTTGGACCGGCAGACCGGTGGCTGTCGCCTTGACCGAAACCGTCGCACCACCGCCCGCAGCGGCCGTGACGTTGCCGGAAAGGACATTTGGCGGCGGCAGCGAGAAATTCGCGGCGATCGTGTGAGCTGTGGTCACGTTGGTGAAGGTGTAGCTGGAGATATTGCCTTCGCTGACGCCGTCGACCACCACGTCCACGATGTAGCCGAAGTTTCTGCTGATGGTGAAGGTCTTGTCGGTGCCGGTGATCACGCTTACTGTTCCGGGTGAGATCGAGCCGCCCGCAGTGGCCGAGGCAGTGATAGATTGTGAGTTGGCCGTCCACAGGCTGGTGATCTCCGGCGCGGTGGCGGCAACGTCATACACGTCGAGCCTGCTAATCGAGCCGCCGAAATTGCGAATCGCATTGACGGTCAGGTAGTCACTGAAATTGGTTGCCTGCTCGCCGCTGCCGATTCTAACAGGATAATTGGCCGCCGGGTTGTCGGCGGCGAAGCCGGTGTTTCCGCTGCCTTGCAGCGCCCCGTCCACATACAATTTTGCCGCGCTGCCGTCGTAGGTGACGGCCACAAAGTGCCACTCGCCTCGAGCGGGTGCCGGGTTGTAATTGACGTAGCCCCCGGCGGTCCAATTGTCCACCGCCGAGCCGTTGCCTCCGATGTATTGGAAACAAGTGCCGTGTTGGTAGGGGGCCCAGCTCAGGTAAGCCTCGCCGCCGCCGGTGGCCTGGCGGTAAATCCATGTGGACACGGTGTACTTCACCGGACCGGGTGAGAGTTTGATCAATGACAGCGGCGCATTTTGTTTGGTGGTGCCGGCGCTGTCGGAGGTCAGCAGCAACCTCGGGCCGTTGAAGGTTACCGCCTTCAGCCCGCCCACGGTGGCTACACTTGGGTTGCCTCCCTCCGGTGCCCAGTAGCCGCCGGCGGCACCGTTGTTGGCGACCGGAGTGGCAATGTTACCTGCGGTGAGTGTGCTGGCGTCCAAGCTGAACTGCGGAGTGGTCGAGCTGATTTGCGCTTGGGCAGGGTTTGCCCACAAGGCGATGGCGGCCGGAAGGGTGAGGAGAAACCTCCAGCACGGCAGGCCACAGGCTTGTCGCAAGATGGCGCGGGACCAGGGGCGGGAAGGATTTGAGGCGGGCAGGGGTGTTTTCATATTGTGGGATCTATTGATTCAACATAATCCATTCTACAACTGCGATTTTCACCACCAGGATTCCGCCAACATTTTTCAGAACCCGGCAAACAAACTCAAATCGAGGCCGAGGTGGAACACCGGGTTCTGCCGGCTATTTGGCCGGCAAGACTCAAGTGACGGTCATTTTCCGCCTTGCCAGCTTGGATAGGGATTGATGTTAGTGGTGGCCATGCTGAACGTCTGGGCGGGGCGGAAGTCCGGCAGGCCCTTGTACTTCAGATTGCGCCGTCCCCACCAACTGCCGTAATACTGGCCGTTGGTGTCCACCCAGTTGGTCACTTTGAGGAGTTCCACCTGGCTCAGCTTGATGTTCCGGTGGATTTCCGCGAGTTTGGCGGCTCGTTGCGCCTGTTTGGCATCTGCCAGCGCGACCTTCCCCTTGCTGAGCATCGCCACCAGCACGCTGCTATGCGATCCGAGCGAGCGGGCGGGCAGGTACTCGACGTTGCCGGTTTTGGGATGGTTCTCGCCGACGATCAGGCCTAACAAACCAACCTCGGGCCGTCGCTCCGTAATCAGACTCTCGTAGGAAACATTGAACAACTCGGTCATTTCGCCGCTCAGGTTGAGTCTCCCCTTGGGCTCCGTGCCGCTGTGGCATTTCAGGCAGTTCTTATCCCATACCGGTTGGACGTCCTGCGCGTAGTCCAGCGTCCGGTGACCGTCCTTCTCGCCGGGTTGGGGACCCGGCACGGACGGCGGCCGCTTGAGCGCCATGGGCATGCCGCGCTGGCTGCCGGGCTGCGCCAACGACTGCTGGGTTTCATGGCAACCGACGCATGAGCGGACTTCTCCGGGCATATAGTTCACATAGGTGCGTTCCGTCTGCACGGCCATGAAGTTCTCATCCAACACCTGGAAGAAGATGCTCGCATCGGCCGGCACCAGGAAGCTTGCCGAGCCGTCCGTCTCCACGGGCACGATGCCATGTTGCACCTTGAGTGCGAGATGGGTGTCCTTGGTGATCACGGCGTGCTGCTGGTCGTAAAGATCGCCCTCGTAGTAGCGGCGTGCCGTCCACGGACGGGGCCGTTGTTCCAACACGCGGATGTATTTGATCGACCCGCGCGGCACCTCCTCGAGCCCGTGATAGACGTCGGTGATGATGCACTTGGCCAGTTTCTTCTGCGCCAAATCCTTGTCTTTTGACGAGGAAAGCACCGGCGGCACCTTGCGCGGCTTCAATGGATAGGGAACCCAGCATGAAATGGCAGGATCCTTGTAAACCAGTTGCAGCTTCCCATTCTCATCCAACAACGAGATGCCGTATGCATTCGGCTCGGTCAGCGGCGAGCCGGCCGGCTTGTGTGCAACCAGGAAATGGTCTTTGGACAACGGGAACGGGTCCCGGAACAGCGGCCCGCGGCCCCAGCCATCGCTATACCACTTGCCGTCGTCATCCATGAATTCAAATCCGCTTTCGCCGCGGATATCGGTGTAGGGCGTCATATAAGTCATCGGCTCCCGCGTCCGCATGTTTTTGGTCATGTCGAGGCGGATGACGGGCCCCACGCCCATCTGCGGAAAGTGCGGCGCGCCAAGCAACACATAACCCGCCGGCTCGCCGGGAATCCCCCGCGGTTGGGTCATCGTGGGTGGCAGGGCGATGTCGGCCCCGTACACCTCACTCGATCCGCTGCCGTCGGGATTCATCGACCAAATGCACTTCACGCTCACCGCGCCTTTGTCCACATACTCCCAGCGGGAATAGAGGATCCGGCCGTCCTCGGTGGCGATGGGCGTTTGTTCGCTCAACGCGCTGGTGGTCAACTGCCGCAGGTTTCCTCCGCTCGCATCCATCCGGAACAGGGTGGTGGAGGTGAAGCAATCGGGGTTGTCACAGAGCGTGCCATACTGGCTGCGGGTGGAGACAAAGCAAATGCCGCCGTCTGGCAGATAGCACGGGCTCATGTCGTCGGTGCCATGATGATAGCCATTGCTGTAGCGGCGGACGAGGTCTTTCTCATCCGCAGGCGGCATGAGCACCTGGCGCAGGCCGCTGCCATCCACGTTCACCTCATAGATGCGGTAACCGACGTCGTTGGACGCCTTCCAGGCAAAGACCAACTTCTTCGCGTCGAAGGAAATATCGAAGCGCTCGAACACGCCGGTCTTCATGTCAGGAGCGATTTCCTTCACCGAGCCGTCCTTGAGATCCAAGATGCAGAGGTTGCCGCCGGGTTGATAACTCCCCTGGATGTATTCCGTGTAATAATGGCCGCCATTAAAGGTGTAGCGCTTGATGAACGCGATCTTGTCGATGCCCTGGGAAAGCAGCCACTTGGCTGAGATGGCTTGTTGGACCTGGTCAAAACCGTCCGTCCACTTCGTCAGGTCAGCAGCCGAGGCCTGCTCATTGAGCGCGCGCCCCTGCCGGGCCACCTCCTCCAGTTGCTTCACATAGGGTGCCGGATCCAAGCCCTTACCCGGCTTCTTCTGGAGCTGGTTGAGGTAGCTCGTGGCCAGGTCTATCTGCGCGGACACCGTCGCCACCTTGCGTCTCTGCCCCTGATTCCACTGGCAGGCTTTGAGATACACTTCTCTAACGCCTTCAACCCGGCGGAAATGATCCGCCTTGTCCGCCCGCTTGCCGGCTTCTTCGGCCATGGCGGGGCAGCGTTTCGCGGTGGCCGAGGCATAGCGCTGCGCCTGCTGGGCGGGGCCTGTCGTCGGTTCTAGCAACCCATCCTGCTGCGCCCACTTGCGCTCTTCCGGGGAGCCGTCGAACCTGAATGAGCAGGCTTTCCACTGGATCCGGCTCAGATCCGGTGCCACCTCGAAATACCCCCAACCGTTCAGCACTGCGGCGCGACCGACCTTGCCATCGATGAATTTCAGGTTGTCGCCGCAGCCGAGACGCGCCACTTCAGCCGCATCGCCATCCAACTTCACGCGCAGGGCCGGCGCGCCCTTGGCGTCGATCTCGCCGCCCTGCATTGCAGTGCGGATTTCCCCGGCGGACAAGGCCCTGCCGTGCAAGCGCAGATCATCGAGCTTGCCGACATAAGAAAACAGGGTGTTGCCCATCTCCTCGTAGCCTCGCCCGATCAACAACGGCGCACCCGGCGCGTCGGGTTTCATCTCACAGGTCCCCGTCTGCTTCAACTCGCCGTCCACATAAATGTATTGCTTTTTCGCCTGGGCATCCCCAACAAACGCGACATGATGCCATTGCCCGTCGCAAGCCCTGGCCCGGGCGTTGAATCCGCCGCTGGCATTGCCTGAAAAAAAGATTTCCTCGCCCCAGGTATGGAGTTCCTTCCAGGCCGGCCGGGTCGCAGCATCACTGGAGGACGTCGAAAACAGCGTGCTGTTGGGGTTCTCCGGATTGATCCACGCCGCAAACGTGAACGCCCCGGCACACGGACCTACAGGCTCCGCCCCGTGGACCAAGCCGATAGAACCGATCAAAACAATGCCGATTCTCAAAACTGCAATTTTCATGTGCGTGGTATCTGTTAGATCGAGACCAACCAAGGATGACTCTCAATAACTTCCGTCCACCGGCGCGCCGGCAAGAATCTGGGGACCCGCCCCTACTCCCAAGCGCTGCACGCCCATTTCGGCAAACATGACGGCACGGTCCCAATCGCGGATCCCCCCGGATGGCTTCACCTTGGCTCTGCCCTTGACCGTGTCCAACATGATTTGCACGGCCTCCACCGTGGCCCCGTCCCCGTTGAAACCGGTCGAGGTCTTCACAAAGTCGGCACCGGCGGCGACCGCCAACTCGCAGGCTTGGGCGATCTGTTCCGGCGTGAGCAGGCAGGTTTCAAGAATCACTTTCACCACAACATTGCTAGGTCTGGCGACGGCCACCACCGCCGCGATGTCATTCTTGACGAACTCAGAATCGCCGCTGAGCAGTTTGCCGATATTCATGACCATGTCGAGCTCATCGGCACCGTCTTCGATCGCCAGGCGGGATTCCAACGCCTTGGTCTCGGGCCGGGCCGCGCCATGGGGAAAGCCCACCACGCAGGCCACGGTGACCGGGGACCCCTTGAGGAGTTGTTTCGCATAAGCCACATCCGTGGGCCGCACACAAAGATCGCCGATGCCGTGCGCCATGCATGCCTCGGCGTTCTTCCGAATGTCTTCGTCCGTGCAATTCGGCTTGAGGACCGCATGGTCCATCATCCCGCCAATCATCTCTTTGGTGAATCTCATAAGTGTAAATGTGTGTTAGTTCACGTTCAATGCATTTCGCGGCCGCCGGTGATATTGATGGCCTGACCGGTCATGTAATCCGCCCCGGACGAGCACAGGAACACGGTCACATCGACCACATCTTCAATGCCGGCCAGCCGCCCCAGCGGAATCTTGGAGGTGAACTGCTTGACCACCTGCTCGCGCTCCTGCTTGAGGTTTTCGATGTAGTTGGCGGACATGAACGACCACACGCCGGTATGATCCGTGATGCCGGGACAAACACAATTCACGTTGATGCCATCCTTGGCGAATTCAAAGGCGAGCGACTGGGTGAGGGTGATGATGGCACCCTTGGCGGCCGAGTAGTGGCTGCAGAGCGCCGAGCCGGTCTTGCCGGACTTGGAGGCATAATTGACAATCTTGCCGTATTTGCGCGCCTTCATCATGGGCACGACGTGCTTGATAAAGAAGAAGGTGCCTTTGCAATTGGCCGCAAACACAAAGTCCCACTCCTGCTCGGTGATGTCTTCGATCGGGTTCTGGCCGGCGACGCCGGCGACGTTGACCAGGATGTCGATCTGATTGTCGAAGCGTGCCGCCGCAGCGCCCACCACTGCCGTGACCTGCGCCTCGATGGTGATGTCCGCCGCCAGCCCGGCCACGTCAAATCCTGCGGCAGTGAGTTCGGCAAGCGTCTCATCCACTCCCTGCTGGCGCAGGTCCGTGATAAACACCCGCGCCCCGCACTGGGCCAGACCGCGTGCCACGTTTCGTCCAATCGCACCGGCAGCGCCGGTTACCAGCGCGGTCTTGCCCGCAAAGTCCAGAAAGTTGTTCATGTGATAGATAGATATGTCGGTTAGTTCAATTGCAATTCAGTTGTTGAGATCAATCACGGACATCGTGTAAACCTTGCTGGATTTATGCGGACCGTAAGTAAGATTTATGTTAGAAACATATATTTTGTTGCCGCGCAGGATGCATTCCGACGGGGCGTGGAGGCTGCCATCGGCGCCGTCGCTCTCGCCGTTTTTGGCGATAATGGTGACTTTGCCGTCCTTGCTGATTTTGACCACGGCGTTGCCGAGGAAATCCGCCACCCAACAGTTGCCCTCGGCGTCCACGTGCAAGCCATCGCAACTTTCCATGCCCTGCTCCTTGGCCAGCACCGCCTGCGTCTTCACCTTGCCGGCCGCGTCGAAGCTGACCTTGATGACCTCGCGGTCGCCAAAGTTGCAAACATAGAGGTTGCCGGCCGCGTCGAAATCCAGGCCGTTGGCACCGACCTTGTGTTCCGGGTTTTGGGTCATTAGTTTCACGACGAGGTGCGGGTCGTCGAGGCCGGTGACCTTGACGGGACTGGCGGGATCCAGTTCGTTGAGTTTGAACTTATAGACACCGCTGGGCGTGGGTGTGGCGCTGCTGATGGTCGATTCACAGACGAACACGCCGTCGCCCTGCGTCGCCAATCCGTTGGCCATGGTAAACCCGGTTGCCACGACGTCGCAACCGGTCGCCTTGCCATCCTTCATGTTCACCCGCAGAAGCCGCGACTTGCCGGCGTCCTTGGTGCAGAACGCCTGGTTGTCGGCCACATACAAATTGCCATCCGTGCCAAAGGCAAGGCCGAGGGGACTGGCTAGCTTGGTCTCTGGATGCGGTGGCAAAGTAATAACTTCCTCCAGCTTATCGTCGGGCGTAATCCTCAGGATCATCGCGGGGAATTCCTGGTGAACCACGTTGTTGATCGACAGATAGATGCTTCCGTCCTTGCCGATGGTCATGCCATCCGGGCTGTTGTATTTCTCCGGCAGCAGGAACCCGACGCGGGGCTTGAGCAGCAGGTCCGGCACCGCAGACATGGGTTTCTTGTTTTCGCAACCGGCAAAGGCCGCAGCCACCGCAAATGTCAGATACCATTTCGTCATTGTATTCATTTTGGTTGGTAGGGAATCACGGGATTGCTGCCAGGGCATTGGCCGTGGCGATGTATCGCGAGAATTTTCGTTGATAGATACCGCCCAGTGACGGATCCGGTTCGCAGCGCCGGGCGATCCGGGTCATGGCGCCGACGGCCTCCGGGTAGCCCGGGTAATGGCCGATGGCGACCGCGGCGGCGATGGCGGCCCCCTGCGCACCGAGTTCGGAACCGGCCGGAATCTCGATGGGGATCTGGAAGCAATCGGCAAACATCTTCACCCACACCCCGCTGCGTGCGGCACCGCCGGTGAAGCGGATACATGCGGGTGCCGGCCGGAACTCGAGCAAGCGCTTGAGGTGGGTGAAGTGCGAAAACACGACACCCTCATAGACGGCACGCAGGAGATCCCCGCGGGTATGTTTGGCTTTGAGTCCGATGAAACCACTCGGCACGGCAGCGGGCAAGTTGCAGCCATAGAGAAACGGCAGGAAAATCGGCGAGTCGATGGCTGGCTCACCCAGGCCGGCAACCAAATCGTCACAATGGCCGTAGCTTGATTTTCCGCTAGGCAGCGGCATGCCATCGAGGATGTGCGCCACGAACCATTCCAGATTACTGGCGGAAGTCGGGCTGCCTTCGAGCATCAGGAACCATCCCGGAATGCTATAACGGGAAGTCATGAACAGATCCTTGTCGATGAGCGGAGCACGGGCAATATATTGGTTGTTGCCCCAGGTGCCCGATACCAGAGACATCTGAGCTTCATCGACAATGCCGGAGGCGAGACCGCAGGCATCAATGTCAAACATGCCACCGGCGACCGGCGTGCCTGCAGTCAGACCGGTCTCCGCGGCGGCTTGAGCGGTGACACAGCCGCAAAGGTCGTGACTATTCTTAAGCGGGGGCAGGAGATGTTTGAACTCGAGAATGCCAAACAGATCCAGAACTGCGTCGTCATATTGCCCGGTAACAACATTCATCAAACTGCTGCCTGACATGTCCGTCAATTCCGCCCAGATTTCGCCGGTGAGTTTAAGCCGGGTGAAATCCTTGGCAAAGAGCACGGCGCTGGCACGGGCGAGGGTCTCCGGTTCGTGGTCACGCAGCCAGCCGAGAAGGGCGTTAGGTTGGGCTGGCCACACGCACTGGGCGGTCATCGGCAGGGCCTTGGCGGCGGTGCCGTCGCGTTTCCAGCGCTCGATGATGTCGGCGGCGCGGCCATCAGTGGAATTGATCGCGTTGCGGACCGGACAACCACCGGAGTCCACCAGATAGAGCCCGTTGCCGTGACCGGTGCAGGCGATAGCGGCGATGGTGGCCGGATCGATGGCGGCGCGCTCTAGCAATTCCAGGATGGCGGCGGCGGTGTCGCGCCACACGGCGTCGGCGGAGCGTTCCGACCAACCCGGATGCGCTTCAATGATTTCAACTTTGCGGGAAGCCGAGGCAACCTCAACGCCGTCGGCGCGGAACAGCGCGGCTTTGGACAGGGTCCCACCGTTGTCAATGCCTATCAAATATTTGTCATCCATTGCTAGATGAGGCGTTGGGGGTTTCCAGCTTGGGGTTGAACAACAATGTCATGATGACAAGCAGCACGACTGAGCTCGCAGCCGAGATCATCCACACCTTGTCCCACTCGCCGATTAGGAGGTCCTGGGCGTTGCGGGTGGTATAACAATTGATCATCGCATTATTGACGAAGGTGCCGATGAGCGAACCGACCCCGAACGTCATCAACGCGTAGAACCCCTGTGCCTGGCCCTGCATATCCGCCGGTGCGGTCTTGCCGATATACACCTGCCCGCCGACGATGAAGAAGCCGAAGATGATGCCATGGACTAGAATACCCACATAGATGGCGGGCATCATGTCACCCGCGCCAAGATAGTATGCGGCATAGCGGACGACCATGGCGGCGAGCCCGGCGACGATGGACCATTTGACACCGAATCTGCGCATGGCCACTGTCACCAGCAGCATGAAGCCCATTTCCCCGGCCTGGCCGATGTAATTGGTTGCGGTGAGGAGCTTGAAGCCTTTGGCCGCCAGGAAGTCGGAAAGGAATGCGAAGTGGATGTTGAAGGGAATCATTGCCAGCATCGAGACCAACATGAACACCGCGAAGTTCCTGTCCTTCATCAACGCAACCGAGCGCAAGCCCAACGCGTCAATCACCGAGAACTTCCGACTCGTGCCCTGGGGCGGGGTTGCGGGGCACATCCATGCCACGACCGCACCCAGCACCGCGACCGCGGAACCACAGTAGAACGGAATGGACGTGCCATCAATCGTGGTGCCGAAAAGGTTCAACGCCACAATGCTGAAGAGCATCGATGCGACCCAACCGATGGAGCCGAACACCCGGATCTGCGGGAATTGTTCGGCGGGACTGTTGGCCATTGCAATCGTGGCAGTCAGGCCCCAGGAGGGCATGTAAAATAGCAGGGCAAGCAACAGATAGACAAATACCTCGGTGCTGCCGCTCGCGCGGCCGGCCATGAACAACAACACGGCAACCACGAGATTAGACATTGCGAGCACTTTTTCACTGTTATAGAAGCGGTCGGCGATCATGCCCATGACCGGCGAGGCCAAGGCACCCAGTGGCATGGTGCTCAGGATCCATGGCTTCATGGAGTCCCACTTCTGGTTGGTCACGTAGGTGGCCAGCGCACCCCAGAACACCGCGAACATCATGAATTGCAGGAACATCATCGCGCTGAGCTTGATCCGATTCGACATTGTCAGCGTACGTTGCATGGTATTGTGGTTGTGGGTGGGGTTGTAATTGTGAGTTGATGAGTTAGCGCATCAGCATGCCGCCGGTCAGATCCATGGTCGTGCCCGTCATGTAGGACGCGGCATCGGAGGCAAGAAACACCGCCGCATTCGCGATGTCTTCCGGCTCTGCAATCCGTGCCAACGGAATGCGCGAAATATAATAATCCAACTTTGTCGCCAGGTTGGCGGCGACCATTTCGGTTTTGACCATGCCCGGGGCGATGGCATTGACGTTGATGCCCTCGGGTGCCACTTCGCGGGCCAGGGCGCGGGTCATCGAGACGACCGCACCCTTGCTGGAATCATACGGCAGGTGGCCGGAAGTCGAGCCGAGAAAGGCGGCTTGTGAAACGATGTTGACGATTTTACCGGTTCTGGCACCCGCCCGGAGTCGTTTGATGTGTTCCCGGCTGGCAATAAAGCATCCGGTCACATTGACGCGGAATGTTTTCTCCCAAACCTCGATGGTATAACTCTCCAGCGGGCCGCCCGGACAATAGGCGGCATTGTTGATCAGGATGTCAACCTTGCCCCAACATTCTTCCAGCTCGTCGAAGATGCCGGCGATCGCCGCGGGGTCCTCGAGGTTGCCTTTCACGGCCAGCGCATCGATGGCAAAGTCGCGCTTGATGCCGGCCACCACGTCGTTCGCCTCGTCCTCACTGCTGGAGTAATTCACGCCCACCTTGACGCCCTCGGCCGCCAAAGCCCGGCAGATGGCCGCCCCGATTCCGCGGGAGCCGCCGGTCACCAATGCCACTTTTTCTTTCAGGTTGAGTTCCATCGCGAGAAATTCTTCAGGGCTTGAGCACGACCCGCAGCGCAACGCCGGCTTTCATCAACTCGATCGCCTCGTGGAAGCCGTCCAGCGGCAGCTCGTGGGTCACGATCCTATCAGCCGGAAATGTTGGATCATTCAAGATCTCAACCGCCTTGCGAACGTGCGCCGGGGTGGAGTCACTGCTGCCCACGACGCGCAGCTCGCCATAGTGGAGCAAGCGGCTATCAATCGTGATCATGCGCTGGGCATGCGGCATGGACGCGAACAGACACACGGTGCCGTGCTTGCGCACCAAGGCCAACGCCTCGGCCTGCGGTGCTGCGGCGGGTGCCGCCACAATCACCACATCCGCCCCGTAGCCATCCGTTAGATCCAGGACAATTGCGGCGAGGTCTTCCGCCGCAGGATTCACCAGGCGGTCAAAGCCGAAGCCGGCGGCCTGTTGCAGCCGCTCGGGGTTGATTTCCGAGAGCACCACCCGGGTTGCGCCGTAATGCCGCGCCACCAGGGCATTGAGAATGCCCATCGGGCCGGCACCCATCACCAGCACGGTGTCACCCGGCTTCACGCCGCTGTTTTCGCAGGAGTTCACCGCGCAGCTAACAGGTTCCGCCAGGCAGG
>CAIVSK010000366.1 GCA_903908495.1 Akkermansiaceae bacterium | reverse complement strand
GGACCTGAATCGAGGAGAAATAGATCAGTACTGGCTTATTCGCCGAGATGTGTTCGCGAATTTCCTCCACGGTGCCACTCGGCGCCTTCCCGGTTGGAGAACCTAGGCGATTCCAGAATATTGCCACCAAAACGTCGGCCTTAGACAAGACCTGCTTATTGATTAGAGTCTGAGGACGCTCTCCCTGAAGCGGGGTCGTGTCGTGCTCCCATCCAAGCGGAAGGAGCACTACACCTTTATCCTCTGAATTAACCGTGTTCCATTCTGCGACGACATTCTGCACTGTACGTGACCTGCCCCCCTGGACTGGAGCGCTTTCAATGAGAGTCTTGGAGGGTTAGATGAGGTTGGGGTTTGATGGTGGGGACTGCAAGTGGAGGGTTGGTCTGGTCCAAGGGGCCCCCAGGGGGGGCCCGGCGCGATTTTTCGCGCCGCAAACTCGGCCGGCGTCAGTCCGCCCAGCGAGCTGTGCGGCCGGTAGTGATTGTAGTCATCGCGGAAGGTTTCGATCAGATCACGGGCGTGGTGGAGGTGGAGGAACTCGTGTTCGTTGAGGCATTCGTCGCGGAGCTTTCCATTGAAGCTCTCGATGTAGGCGTTCTGGGAGGGTTTTCCCGGGGCAATGAAGCGATGCTGGACCTGGCGCTCATGGGTCCAGCGTTCTAAGGCGAGGCCGGCAAACTCCGGCCCGTTGTCGGTGAGCAGGCTGGTCGGCCGGCCCCGCAATTCGGTGACGCAGTCGAGCACCCGCGTCACCCGCGGACCAGACAGCGAGGTGTCGGCCTCGATCCAGAGGCATTCGCGGGTGTAGTCGTCGACGATCGTGAGCATCCGCAGCGTGCGGCCGTTCACCAGGCGGTCGTGAACAAAGTCCAGACTCCAGCGTTCATTGGGTTGGACCGGCACCGGCGGTTGGACCGTGCCCCGGGCCAGGCGCTGTTTGCGGCGCCGACGTTGCCTCACCTGCAAGCCCTCGGCGCGATAGAGCCGGTGGATCCGCTTGTGATTATCCGTGAAGCCGTCCCGGCGCAGCAGGACCGTTAATCGTCGGTAACCCCAACGGCGACGCACGGCGGCATGCCGGCGCAGCGCTTCGCGCAGCGGGGTCTCCTCGCGGTGGCCGCGGGGCTGGTAGTAGTAGCTGCTCACGGCCAGATGCAGCAGCCCGCAAGCCCTCGTCCCGCTGACCGGATAGCTTTCCTGAAGATAATCCACGGCGGTGCGACGAGCTGCGGGCTCTACCAGTTTTTTGAGTTCACATCCTTGAGCATCCGGATGTCCAGTGCCTGATCGGCGACGATCTTCTTGAGTTCGGTGTTCTCGCGTTCCAGCTCCTTCAGACGCCGGAGCTGGCTCAGTTCAAGTCCGCCATATTTGCTCTTCCAGCGGTAGTAGGTGCCGGCTGCGATCCCATGCTCACGGAGCAATTCGGGCAGCGGCTTGCCCTGTTCAGCCTGACGCATGATGCGCAGGATCTCTTCTTCGGTGTGATGCTTCTTCATGGTCCTTGGGGGTTGTAGCCCACCCAAGGACTCCCACTCAAGCCGCTCCAGTTTCAGGGGAGCAGGTCAATACCTTCACACTCCCCGCTGTTCCTCCGGTCAATTTAATAAGCCCCGAGGGATCCGGCATCTTTCCGTCCTTCCAATTTCCACGCATCTCAATCGTGATTTCG
>CAIVSK010000365.1 GCA_903908495.1 Akkermansiaceae bacterium | reverse complement strand
CGTTTCGTCTGATACACCGTCGCCGCGCGGTCCGCGCCAACACGGCCACTCGCCGGCCCATGCAGACGCGGTGAGGATCCAACCCATCATCCAAGCGGTTGTGACGGTGGCACGGATGCATGCCGCGAATTTGCTATTCGGTTGCGAGCGCATGAGCCTATGTGAGAGGAAAGGACATCCTTCGCAGGGTGCCTCAGCTAAAGACCGCTCAGCCCGCCATGTCCTTGAGCTTCTTGAGAGGCCGCACCTTGATGACCGTGGACGCGGGCTTGGCCTTGAAGGTCACCTCCTCCTTGGTGAAGGGGTTGATGCCCTTGCGGGCCTTGGTCGCGGGTTTGCGCAGGCTGCTGATTTTGAGCAGGCCCGGGAGCACGAATTCACCGGCAGCGTTCTTTTTCAAGTGCGCCTCGATGATCTCACCCAGGCTGTCGAGGACTGCGGCCACCTGCTTGCGGCTGAGGTCGGTGGCGACGGCGATCGCGTCGAGGATCTGGGTCTTGGTATACTTGGATTTAAGGGATGCTTGCTTGGTGGCCATGCGGGGAGGTCACAGGAACAGCGATGGAATGTCAAGATCTCCTGACAGTTACCCGAAGGTCTGGTGTCCATACCGATCACAATTGCCACTGTAATCGGAGGCCAGCTGTTCATTTTCCCCCAATTGGGGAATCGTCTGCGCGAACAGGAAGGAGGGGATATGACCGCTCCGACAGTGATGCAAACTAGGGGGCTGAAATTCATAACAGGTTAAGGCGCGCTTACCTTCAAGCGGATGTAGCGATGCGGGGCGGAGGAAATCGGCACGGTATCGCGGACGCGCAGAGTGCCGGGTGGGCTGCCCGGCTCGATGAGGGTCTGCGCGGAACTCCATGCCGATGGCGTCAGATCGGCGCTGGTCTCCACAGTATAGGTTAGATTGGTGGCCGCCGGATTTTTCACAACGGTGAGCCGAAGATAGCGACTGGTGCCCACGACTTCGAGGTCGCTGGTGACAGGCGTGGGATTTGCTAGTAGCGGGTTGGTGCCGAGCGCATATTCCATCAGGTTGGACAGGCCGTCGCTATCGGCGTCGGCGTTGGCTGCATTGCTGCCGGGGTTCGCATTGCCAAAATGGGTGATCTCCCAGGTGTCGAGAATGCCGTTGCCATTGGCGTCAGGAAGCGGGATGAGCACGTTGCCCACCGCTTTGACATTCCCCTTCACCCGCACGGTGACCGCCGTGCCGTTCAAGTCCTGGGTGTTGGTGAAATCCACCGGCAAAACGAGGGTGGCTTGGCAGTTGCGATAAGTTGCTGTGCGAATTCCTTACACAAGACCCTGTCGCGGATCCGCCTGACGCTGCGGCATTGTGTTCACAAGCACCTCCGCCCCCAATGACCATGAAAACGCCCAACTCCGAACTCCGTCGGCTCACCGACGCCTGGCATGATGGCACCATCACTCCGGAAGATGGCATGCGCTTGGAACAACGGCTTCTGGCAGAACCGGATGCGCGTGCTTACTTCTTCGAGATCTCCGGGATCGAATCATCCCTCGCCGAGGCGGCGGCACGGTTGCCAATCGCGGAGCCCGCCCTTGCCTGCAAGCCGCGGAGCCAGTGGTGGCGCATGGCGGCGGTGTTTGTGGTCGGCCTTTGCAGCGGAGCGCTGCTGTTGAAATACCAACCGTTTCAAGCGGCCCGCCTGCTGTCCCAGCCCAAGCCACCCTCCGCGACGGTCACCGGCATGTTGGGCGTTAAATGGGACGGTCCGGCCGTGGAACGCTCGGTCACCCTGGCGGCGGGATCCACCGAATCCAGGATCGGCACGGGCTTGCTCGAACTCACCTTCGCCAGCGGCACCCGCACCGTGATCGAAGGCCCGGCGGCATTCCAAGTGCTGGGGGACAACGCCGTGCGCCTGACCCGCGGCAAACTCGTCGCCGACGTGCCAAAAGGCGCCGAGGGCTTCAGCGTCACCTATCAGGATGGAAAAATCGTCGATTTGGGCACCGAGTTCGGCGTCGAGGTGGCGCGCGGTGGGCGCTCGGCCAATATCGGGGTGTTTCGCGGGCAAATCGAGTTTCATCGGCATGGGGACGTCGGTCCTCCTGTGCGGCTGCTGGAAAACCACGCGATTCTATCAGAAAATGACACCATCCTATCGGTGCCGTTCAAGCAGGAGAAATTCACCCGCAAGCTGCCCTCCCGCGAGTTTGCATGGGAGGTCCTAGGAGCCAATCCCGTGCCGGTGGTTTATGAGTATGACATCAGCCATCTGGTCTGGAACGCGGGTCGCTACCGGATCATCTGCAAGTGGATGAAGGGGCCTCACGGCATCCACATTGATGGCGCGGAAATCTTGCGCGATGGCAAGCCCGTCGCCTCGGACCCGCACGCGGGAGTCACCGGCGAGATCTCTATCACCCATGACAACTGCTTTGATTTGATCATTCCAGCAGGAGCATACCATCGTGGCCACTGGACCCTGCGCCTCGGGATCCACACCGACCTGCCGCCCGGGGAAAGGGTGGATTCCGCCGGCGTGGTGTTGGTGGAGGATGGGGCCTCCTGGGACGCGAAACCCGGGGATTACATCGGCACTTGGGAGTATCTTCACGATGGTCAGGTGTTCCGGCGCAGTTTTCTGACCGACGGCACGGCCAGCCTCACGATCGATGGCCTAACGTATGAGCCATATGCCACCTCCCACTGGAGAATCGAGAACGGCAGCTTGGTGCTCGATGTGGATAACGGCGCGGGCCAGAGGGATTTGGAACGCCACCTGCTGCGCGATTCCAATACGCTGGTGTTCACCAACCGCCCCTACCGCGACGCCACGCGGGTGGACCCATAGGCAGCGGCCCTCACCGCCGCACGCCCTAGCAAACCAAGATATTCCCCCAAAAATATTCCGTCCGGTTTTCCGTTGTTGGAGATGTTCTCTGGAAGCCTCATGCGAATATCTCCCACCCAACCCAAAACTCTATGAAGACACATGCACCCTACAAAACGCTATTGCTCGGCCTTGCCGCTCAAGCGCTGATCGCCTCAGCAGCCTCGGCAACCGTCACCAAGCTCGCCCATTATGGGCTTGGAGAATCCGGCACCGTGACTGGTGCCACCAGTCCCTTCAGTCCATTGCTTGACGATATCGGCGGGCATCACTTCGCAGGCCAGCAGGCGGTTGGCTCTACGGCAACGCTTGGCACTAGCGGTGTCGCCGCCGTTGGCAGCACTGCCTATCTGGCGAAGAGCTCATGGCCCAGTGGTTGGCATAGCACCAACTTCAGCCTCACCAACGACTGGTCGGTTCAACTTTGGATGAGACCGGACACCAATGGCGGAACCGTCCAGTTCGAGACCGACAACAATGCCACCGGCGTCTCTTTCGTGTTTTCGTCTGACAATAAGATCTATCTCGCCCACGGCGGCGGTGGTACCCAGAATGCCATCACCGGTGCTAATAGCAGCTACACCACTGGCACCTGGTATCGCCTCGGCATCGTCAACTACAACGGCACCAACCACTTTTACATCAATGGTACCGAGGTCACCACCGATGCCTTGGGTGGCACAGTGGGGGGCATGTTGCTCGGCTTCGCGCAAGGCGGGAACAATGGTGGTCCCGGTGCCTACGATGAACTCAATGTCTGGAGTTTCGACCACACCACCGACAGTCTCTCGTCCATCACCGACGCGCTGAACGCCGGGATCGTGAATGCCTTGTATTGGGATGGCGCGCCGGGCACCGCCAACGGTGCGAGCGACGGCGGCTCGGGCACCTGGAGTGCGAGCGTGGCCGACTGGGACCGGGGCGGCGGCAACGGCTTTCAGGGATGGACCGGCACCGCGATCCCGGCGGTGTTCGCCGGTACCGCCGGCACCGTGACGATGGACGGCGTCATGAACGCTGGCAGCGTGGCCTTCAATGCCGCCGGATATGTCATCGATACCGGAACCAACTCGCCAACCTGGACGGTGCTGGGCGGCACGGGCGGCGTCACCAAGGCCGGCACCGGCACGCTGACGCTGACCAGCGCCTCCACCGCGAGCGGTGCCCTGACCGTCAATGGTGGCACGCTCGCCCTGGGCGACAGTGGCGCACTTGGATCCACCTCGGTGGTTCTCAACGGCGGTGGCATATCACGCAATGTTCCCGCCACCACCATTGCCAACGCCATCAGCATCGGCGCGGGTGGCGGCACCATCACGGGAAGGACCGCATATTGGGACAACTGGGTTTCTCTATCCGGGCCGATCACCGGCTCCGGGGCGCTCACGATCAAGGGTATGGTGGCACTTAGGAATAACTCTAACAGTTACAGCGGCACGTTGAGCATCGTCAATGCGGGCTCCCTCAACTTTGCTACCGCCGGATCTTCGGCATTGGCGCTGCTGGGGGGCGCCAACCAGGTTTCAAGCAATCTGGTGATCCACTTGGCTGATAGCGGATCGGCCGTGTATATCGGCTCGGCACAAACGATTGATCAACTTACCGGCACTGGAGTGGTGTGGGGACCAGGCCCGCTGACCGTCGGCGGCAACAACGGCTCGTCATCATTTGGGGGTGCGATCAACGATACCATAATTCTGACCAAGACCGGCACGGGCACCTTCGCCCTCACCGGAACCAACAGCTTCACCGGCGCGACCACGATCAACAACGGCGTGCTTGAGTTGAACGGTTCGCTGGCCAACACTCCGGTGAGCGTCGAAGGAACCGGCACGCTCCAGGGGACCGGCACGGTGGCGGGCGCGGTCACCGTGAACAGCGGTGGCACGCTGTCACCCGGCGGAGCCGCCATCGGCACCCTGACCGTCAGCAACACGCTGACGTTGGCTGGCGATACCCGCATGCAAATTAACAGTGGCAGTATGACAAGCGACACCCTGAGCGGGATGACCGGGGTCACTTATGGAGGCACGCTCACCGTGACGGATCTGGGCAGCGCCTTGGCCGTGGGTCAGAAATTCATGTTGTTTACCAAGGTGTCCGGCACCTATGACGGCAGCTTTTCCACGTTGAACCTGCCGACGCCTCCTAACGGATGCGAGTGGAACACCTCTGGTCTCGCCAGTGATGGCAGCATCCAATTGACCGCGCTCAATCAGGTTGCCGCGCCAACATTCCTCCCTGCCGCGGGCGGCTACTGCGTGCCGGTTGCCGTGACGATCAGCTCCGACCCGGACTCGACGATCTATTACACAATGAACGGGGACACGCCGACCCTCTTTTCAGCACATGGTTCAACTCCGCTAACCGATATTGCCATCCCGCCGGACACCCAGATGACGATCAAGTCCTTTGCCACCAAGACCGGCATGGCGAACAGCGCGGTTGCCAGCGCGACTTACAACACCCTATCCACAGCGGTATGGCTCAATCCGGCAGGCGGCTCATGGACCAACGCGAACAACTGGTTGAGACAGGTCATTGCCACAGGCGCTGGCTCTACGGCCGATTTCAGCACGCTCGACCTCACGGCGAATGCCACGGTGACGCTGAACAGCGAACCAACTGTCGGGAAGCTGGTTTTTGGTGACACCACGCCGGATTTCAATTGGATGCTTAATGCTGGCGGACCGCTGACGTTGGATGCTGGAGGGACGCCGCCGGTCATCGAGGTGAAGAATCAAATCACCTCGCTTGCGGTGGCCATCGCCGGCACCAGCGGCTGTACCAAGACCGGCAACGGCACCTTGACTCTGGGTGCGCAGAACTCGTTCACCGGAACCATGAAGGTCAGCGGCGGCTCCGTCGAAATCAACAATGCTCCCGAGTGGGGACGCGGGTTCGCCGGTGCCAACGCCACCGTGGAGATCGACTCCGGGGCGACCGTGAAATTGAACACTGTGTGGGCGCTCGGGTTTACCAGCACCTGTGACGATCTCACGATCCATGACGGTGGCGTGCTCAACTGCAACGGCCAGACAACCTACGTGCGGCATATCGTCCTTGAGGGAATCGCCAACATCAGCAACAACACAGCGGTTGACAGCAACATCTCTCTGGGCGGCAACCTCACCACGACTCCGACGGATGCGGCCGCGCCACAGTTGCAATTGCTCAGGCTGTCGGGATCCGCATATGGCGTGGTGGGCGGCACCACCACCTTCACGGTGAATGACAACGCGAACCAGCCGGTGGATTTGACGATTGGCCCGATTTTCCAAAGCAGCAGCGCCGCGTTGTTAAAGACCGGCGCGGGCACGATGCTCATGACGGGGGCTAACAGCTACACCGGCAGGACCACGGTAAACAACGGCAGCCTCCTCCTCACCGGCAGTATTTCCACAGGAACCGTCGCGGTCAATGCCAACGCCACCCTCGGCGGCACCGGCACTATCAACAGCGCGACCACCATCGCCGACAATGGCAGGCTTGCTTTCACCCTGAGCACGTTGGCCGCCAGCCACGTTCCCCTCAAGATCACCGGTGCGCTGGTCTTCTCCGGAGCCTCCGTGCTCGACATCACCACCAGCGGCGTCCTGGCAGCTCCCGGCATCTACCCGCTCGTCGTCGCCACCGCGCCGATCACCGGCAGTGTGCCCGCCACCCTCAGCTTGCCAGCGGGTTGGGCCGCCACCGCCTCAATCTCCGCAGACGCCCTGAGCCTGTTGCTGACGGTCACCTCCACCGGCACCAGTCCCTATGACACCTGGTCGAACGGCACCTTCGCCAATGCCTTCACCGACAAGAATCCCAGCCATGACCCGGATGGCGACGGCATGACCAACCTCCAGGAATACGCCTTCGGCACCGACCCGACGGTGTCGTCAAGCGGTGCAATCGTCTATGACGCGACATCGGTCACCTCCCCGGGAGCACCCGAAATCGTCGAGGAAGGCGGCGTGTATTACGCGGTGTTTGGCCGCCGCGCGGATTATCTAAGCGCCGGGATCCTCTACACGCTGCGCTTCAGCGCGGACCTGGAAGCAGGCTATTGGACGACCAGCGCCACCGAGCCGACCGAACTGACGAGCACCGGCAGCATCCATGCGGTGCGGGTGCCCTATCCGATCGGGCTGATTCCCTCGGCCAGCGGTCCGCAAGACGCCAAGTTCTTCCAAGTAGGCGTTAGCCAAGCTCCTTGACCTCGCGCCAACCTGATCGAAGCTGAATTCAACAATGCTCCCCCGTCAATCCACCGGAGCTGGATTAACGGGAGAGGCTCAGTGCGACGAGGGAAGAGTTCCGGCCGCAACACTATGAACGACTCACTCTTGCCACTCTGCCGCCTGTCCGCGCTCGTCGCCGCGTTTGCGCTGGCGACGGGTTGCGCCGGGGCGGCGGCTGTCACCTTCACCGCCCCGGTGACGATTGCCGGGGACTCTGATGTCGCCTCCAGCGGTTCGCTCGTTTTCGCCTACAATTGGGCCAATGCGCCGCAGACGGTCAACGGCGTCGCGTTCGCTGGCACTGCCGCCACCACCAGTGTGGGAGCTGACCTCAGCATGAGCTGGCTCGGCGGCGGCATTGACAACTCCGGCGCGTTCTCCTCGGCCAGCGCGCCGTTTAGCGCCCTCAGCATGGCTTACCAAGGCCTGTTGAAAGGCGCCGTCTATGCGGGCACGTCAGGCGCCGCCACGGTCTCCACCCTCACCCTGACCGGCTTGGTGTCGGGGCGGCCGTATTTGGTTCAGATCTGGATCAATGACGCCCGCGGCGGCAGCGCTGGCGGCACGCGCTCCACCACCATCACCAGCGGCGGCGGCAACACCGTCACCCTCAACTATGGCGCATCCGCCGCCGGTGCCGTGGGTCAATTCGCCACCGGCACCTTCACCGCCAACTCGGCCACCCAGTCACTCACCCTCACCACTACCACCACCGGCAACAGCCCCACCGCCCAACTCAACGCCATTCAACTGCGCGACGTGACCCCGTTTGCCGGCTACCAATGGGATCCCAACGGCAACACCGCGGGTATCGGCGGTTCCGGCGTCTGGGACACCACATCCAACGGCTGGACCGCCGACGCCTCCGGCACCAGCGGCAGCACGGTCTATCCCAATGCCCCAGGTCTCGTCACCGCGGTACGCTTCGCCGGCCCCGCGGGCACCGTCACCATTCCCGGCGGCACCACCATCCACGTCAGTTCCATCACGTTCGCCGCCACCGGTTATACCATTGGCGGCACCGACGGCAGCGCCAGCCTGACGGACGCCTCCGGTGCCAACACCCTCACCATCACCACCGCCGGGACCGGAATCAGCGCCACCATCCAGGCTGCCGTCACCGGTGCCACTTCCCTGATCAAAGCGGGTGCCGGCACCCTCGTGCTCGGCAACGCGAACACCTATACGGGCGGCACCGTCATCTCCGCCGGGTCGCTCAGTCTCTCGCCCGGCCTCGCGGCGGGCCTGCGAATCATGCCCATGGGCGACTCTATCACTTATGGCGGCAGCGGCTCGAATGCCGGCTACCGCGGTTACCTATACCCAATGTTGGCCGCCGTGGCCCCCTCGTTTCAATTTGCCGGTGTCTCCACCGTCAACCCTGCGAGCCTACCCAGCGGACCGCTCGACCAGACCCACCACAACGGCTACTCGTCCTACGCGACGCTGCATCTATCGAACAATCTCGATGGCCTCGACACTCAGCCCTTCGCCACCTACGGCGGCGCTGACCGCGACCCCAAGGGCGGCTACTGGCTGGTTGGCGGCAACGGCACCGGGCGCGGCGCGGAGTTCCCTGATGTGGTTCTGCTCTTGGTTGGGGCCAATGACATTTATTGGAACACCACCCAGATCAACGTCGCCAATTACCAGACCAATCTAACCACCCTGGTCAACAAAATCCTGACCCTCCGGCCGACTGCCCGCGTCATCGTCGCGGACATCACGCCGTGGCCGGCACAAAGCGCGAATGTGGCCACCATCAATTCCGGGGTCAAAGCGGTGGTGGCAGCTCTCAAAGCCCAGGCCAAGCAGGTCAGCGAGGTGGATTTGAACAGCGCGTTCCCGGCCACTGGCCTGAGCGGCGACGGCCTGCATCCCAACGACACCGGCTACGCTTGGATGGCAGACCAATGGTATGCGGCGATCCTAGCCGCCACCGCCACCTCCCAGCCATCCAACTGCCTTCCCGCGAACTCGAATGTCAGTCTGGCGGCGGGTGCTTCTCTCCTGCTCAACGGTCGGCACCAGACGCTCGCCGCACTAACCGGTTCAGGCACGGTCACGAGCGCCGGCGGAGTGTTGGATTTGGCTGGCGACGGCGATTTCACCTTTGGCGGCATGATTGGCGGCACCGGCTCACTGGTCAAACAGGGCAGCGGAACCGCCACCCTCAGCGGTGCCAACACCTACACCGGTGCCACCACCATCACCGGCGGTAAACTCAGCATCAACGGCTCGCTCCATGCCGCCTCCGCCGTCACTGTGGCCGCGGCCGCCACGCTTGGCGGCTCCGGCACCGTCGGCGGCAGCGTTACCCTCGCCGGCACGCTCGCCCCCGGCGGTGTTGGCGCGGGCACCTTGGCCACAGGCACCGCCACCCTCAGCGGCACCTACCAATGCAGGCTCGCCGCAGCCGGATCGGACCAACTCGCCGTCACAGGCAATCTCAACCTCAACGGTGCCACGATCGTCCTCAGCGCGCTCGCGTCACCTACCTCCACCAGTTATGTCATCGCCAGCTACACCGGCAGTTTGACCCCTCTCGCCTCCGCCCCGGCCCTCACCGGTTTGGGCGGCTACGTCCTCGATACCGCCACCGCCCACCAGATCAAACTCATCAAAAGCGATTACAGCATCTGGGCGTCAAACAACGGAATCGCCGGCCAAGCTGGTGCCGCCGATCCTGACAACGACGGACTCGCCAACGGGGTCGAATATGCGCTGGGCCTCAACCCGAACCTAGCCAACGCCGCGCCCGGCACCCTGGCCGGCGGCAGGCTCTCCTTCATGAAAGGAACCCAAGCCATCACCAACCGCGATGTCACCTATGTCATTGAGGAATCCGACGACCTCGGCCAAACCGATCATTGGACACCGGTGGTCACCCAGGCACCACCAAACTCAGACCCTGCAATTTCCTGCTCTTTCCCCGCCGGCCACGGCAAGAAATTCGCTCGTCTCAAGGTCACGATCCAGTAAACTGGTGCCATTGCGGATCGTTGCCCGGAACGACTGCCATCCATCGTATCATTTTCCAATGTATTATCTTCCACTCTATCATCTATGAGAACCATCCGAATTCTTCAAATCCTTCCCACTCTGTTCATCAGCACTTTTGCCATTGCCCAAGACCCGGGGAACCTTGCCGGCGTCCCATCCACCTTCCCGGACCCGGCGGTGCCGATGATTCAGTTGCCCATGGATTTCAAGTCTCAGCGAGTTTATACCCAGATCGATTTGAAGAAAGGCGAGTCCGTTGACATTATGAACGTCAAGGGCCCGGGAGCCGTGCGGAATATCTGGCAGTTATTCGCGGAGCACATGGAAATCGAGGTGACGGTGGATGGCGCGGAGCAACCGCAGGCGCGCGTTCCGGCAAAGGCGTTCTACGGAGTCATGCTCGACTTGAAGGACTACTTTATCAACAGCGCGGGGATTGTCACCCTGCCAAATCCAGCGCCGGGGGTTCCGGGGAATCCAGGATACAACTGTTTCATGCCGATTCCCTTTAGCAAGTCCTGCCACATCCGCATCCATGCTGCGGAAGCGGGCCGGGTCGTCACAATGATCAACTGGCATCAATATCGGGAAGGCGCCGCGCTCACTCCATTCCGATTTCATGCCGCCTACAACATCGAGAGACCCGCTGTGAGGAATGTGGGTTTCAAGATGCTCGAAACCGAGGGCCGTGGGTTTGTTGCGGGGCTCTTCATGGGGGCGATTCAAAAGGACCACAGCGACATGGTGTTTCACACCGGCGGCATGAGAATTCTCATCGATGGAGAAACGGAACCCCATGCCATCCGCGGTTGCAACATGGAGGACGACTATGGGTTCACCTGGGGATTCAATGATCGCCAAACGCCGTGGATGGGCTGCCCGTGGCATGTGAACCGCGGCCGCGAAGATCAGGACGGCGTGTTTTACCGCTTCTTCGGCCCCGATCCCATCGCGTTTCACTCGTCGATTTCACTCACCACGGGATGCCGTGGCGACGACACGGAGAGCGTGCTCTACTACTACCGCATCCTCGGCAGCAAAGCCCCGGAAGTAGTCACCCCACAGCGCTGGCAGTTCACCGATCCGTTCGCAGGCGGCAACTCGTGGGAAGGATTTAACAAACCGGAATTCGTCGAGAATTCTCCGCCTGGAGACTGGCCGGAAATCATCAAGCAAGGCGAGCAGTCCAAGGGCGTGCATGCAGTTGAAAGCAAATACACTTGGCTCTCGCTGAACCGTCTGTTTCACGAATTGGATAGTCAATCCGTTTACGCCCGCACGACCCTCGAGAGCGCGGAAGACACCGATGCCGTCCTGCGCCTCGCCCTGGATGATTGGGCGATTGTTTGGCTGAACGGCGAAAAAGTCGCCACCCTCCGCCACGAAAACGGTCTGGAAACCGCCCGCATTCCCATCCGGCTCAAACGCGGCAAAAACGAACTCCGCATCAAAAATAACAACTTCATGGGCAATAACCGATGGCTATGGGCGATCAGTTGCGTCGTGGAGAAAAAATGAGGCGCGATAGCCTCGCCGTATCGACGTGTCCGACCTTGTTTCACCACCCAAGCCACGGCCAACCACAACCTGCTCGTGCTCAACATCCCGCCCGGCAAGGACGGGGTGCTCATCCCGTCGCAGGTGCATGCCTTGATGGAGTTGGGCAAGCGACTGAATCTGGGTCCGGGCAAACCCTTTCCAGAGATGAAACCTGCCGACTAGGCCGCATAATCGCCCCGTAAGCCATTCCACGCACTTACCCATTGGCAGGGGGAACAAGTGCTGGAGGCGAAGCAAGCACTCTCCCAAGCCGGCAAATCCCTGGTTCCTGGAAAAGTGGTGGCGGAATTGAACTTCGGATTTTGGACGGGGTTTTTCAACCGGCACCACACCCACACGGGTTTGGCCGCTTGTATCCTCAAACACTGTTTTCCGGCGCTCCGAGGAATCAAAGGGTCATCCATCAAATGGATCAACGCTGGAAGCGCATCCGGGATCTGCGCAACCGGGTGTTTCACCATGAGCGCATCATCCATTGGACGGATTTGCCATCCCAACACGCCGCCATCAAGGCAAACCTGAGGGGTTTGGGTTATGGCAGTTAATCTTGAAGAACTGCCGCTGCCCGACGAGTTGCCAGTAATCCCTGACGGCTGGCGCTACGAATCGCTTGGCGACCTCGTCGAAGAACGCGGCGTTTCATACGGCATCGTCCAACCCGGAAGCGAAACCACCGACGGCGTCCCCATCGTGCGGGTGAATAACTGACAAGGAATCCTTGTCAGTTCAAAATAGATCGAAAGGAAGCTGAATCCATGAGCGACGAACCCTTGCCCAATTCCGAAATCATCCTCTACCAGACCGAGGACGGTCGCACGCGCATCCAGTGCCGGTTTGAAAACGAGACGCTATGGCTGACGCAGGTTCAGATTGCCGAACTGTTCCAGACGACGGTGGCGAACATCAATCTGCACCTTAAAGCGATTTTCGCCGAAGGCGAGGTGGTGGCGGAGGCAACTATTAAGTCCCACTTAATAGTTCGATTGGAGGGTTCCCGGCAGGTATCCCGCCCGGTTCTGCACGACAGCCTGCCGGTCATCCTCGCTGTCGGATTCCGTGTCCGCAGCCATCGGGGCACACAGTTCCGCCAATGGGCCGCGGCCCGCTTGAACGAGTATTTGGTTAGCGCTGGTGATGTTGTGATAAGGCTTGACTTCCCCCGGTTGGTTGATTTTCGTCCGCCAGTCATGCATCTTCAAGCCGGCTTCCGGTGGGTTGCTCCCGCCGCCTATCTGTCCCGCCTGCACCGCCACCGCGCCGCGCTTGCCATGGGGCTGTGCGGTTGGGTTGCGCTCACCAGTGGTGCCGCCTCCCGGCCACCGCCACCGCCTGAACCCACCCGCATCATCTTTGACGCCGACATGGGAACTCGCTGAGGTCAGCACGCAATTCCCAGAATCCACGCTCATGTTTCCATCCATCAACCCGTGTCCACTCCTCCTCGTGCTTCTGGCGCTGGCCATCGCCACGTCCGCGGCGGAGGAGCCCCGCTGCGGCCTGCACATCGAGAACAACCAGCTCCGGCTCGACGGCAGAGCCTACCGGGGCATAGGCGTCAATTACGTCGATGCCTTCATGTCCCAGCTCGGCAACCCCGAGGACAAGACCACGGAAGAGGCCTTCAAATTCCTCGGCCAGCACGCCATTCCTTTCCTGCGCACGCCCTTTTCCGGCTGGGGCGGCGCCGGCATGCAGCTCTACCTGAAGGACAAGGAGGAGTATTTCCGCCGCATGGACCGCACCGTGGCCTTGGCGGAGAAATACCGGGTCGGTCTCATCTGCAGCCTGTTCTGGTCCGGCTGGGTGAAGGACCTGACGGGCGAGAGCGACCTCGACGCCTGGAACGATCCGGCCAGCAAGACCCATCAGATGATGGCCACCTACATCAAGGAAGTGGTGACCCGCTACCGCGAATCCCGCGCCATTTGGGGCTGGGAGTGGGGCAATGAACTGGTGCTCAATTGCCATCTGCCCAATGCCAAGGAATTCGGCATCAAGCCCGAGGACCATTACACCTTCCAAGTCATGCGCAAGGTCTACACCACCTTCGCCGGCGAAGTGCGCAAGTACGATACCTGCCGCGTCATCGATTCCGGCGACACCTCGCTACCGGAAAACGGCTGGCACAGGTGGAAGGAAGGCAGCTGGACCAAAGACACGCCAGAGCAGTTCGCGGAGATCCTTTCGTGCAACGCGCCTGACCCCCTCAACCTGATGAGCATCCACGCCTATGGGGACGATTTCAAACCGCAGCGCATGAACGTCGCGGTGGAGGTGGCACGCAAGCTGCACAAGCCGCTCTACATCGGCGAATTCGGCGTCAGCGGG
>CAIVSK010000364.1 GCA_903908495.1 Akkermansiaceae bacterium | reverse complement strand
GTCGGCACCCGCTTCGGCAAGATCGGCACGCCCATCTGCTTTGATTGCGACTTCACCGAGTGCGTCCGCCGCATGACCGCCGCTGGGGCTGCCGCGTTCGCGGTGCCGAGCATGGATTCCGCCCGCTGGCCCGCACGCCAGCACCTGCAGCACGCGGAGATTTTCCGCCACCGGGCCCTGGAAAACCACCGATGGATGATTGTCTGCGCCACCTCCGGCCTCACCCAGCTGATCGATCCCCACGGCAACCGCCTCACCCAACTCCCGATGCTCAAGGACGGCGTGCTCGAAACCTCCCTCTACCTCTGCAACGACACCACTTTTTTCACCCGCGCCGGCTGGATCTTCCCCTGGGCGGTCTGTGGGCTCGCCTTGCTGGCTACCCCGCTCGCCCTGTGGCAAACCCGACACCCGCCGACACCAGCGCGACTGCCCTACATCAATACCGACCAATCGGTATGATATCTCAATAGCGCCCTATTCCCCTCATGTCCATGATCCTTGAAATCTGTGTCGACACCCTGGCCTCGGTCCAAACCTGTGCCCGGGCGGGTGCCGATCGAATCGAATTGTGCGCCGGACTGGTCGAGGGCGGCACCACCCCCAGCATCGGCCTGCTGCATGCCGCTCGGGGCCTGTTTGCGGGCAAAATCATGGCCATGCTCCGCCCGCGTGCCGGCGACTTTGTGTATTCCGCCGAGGAATTCGCGCTGATGCTGCGGGAGATCGACTTTCTCCGCCAGCACGGCGCGGATGGCATCGTGTGCGGCTTGCTCAGTCCCGACGGCACGATCGATGGCGGCCGCTTGGAGCGCATCGTGGAGCGCTGTGCCGGCCTCGATTTCACCTTTCACCGCGCCTTTGACGTCAGCCGGGACCTCCCGGAATCATTGGAGGCGCTCATCGCCCACGGCGTGCCCCGCGTGCTCACCAGTGGCGGCCAGCCGGACGTCAGCCGCGGTCTCGACGCACTCTCCCAGCTCAACAAGCAGGCGGCAGGACGCATCCGCATCCTCCCCGGTGGCGGCGTGACCCCGCAACTCATCCCGGAAATCATCCGCCGCAGCGGTGCGACTGAAATCCACCTTTCAGCGCGGGCCGCAGTGCCAAGCCCGATGGCGTACCGGCGGCCGGACATCCCGATGGGTGCCGCCAGCGTCCCCGGCGAATACGAGCGCAAAACCGCCTCCGAGCCGATCATCCGCGCCGCCCGCGAGGCTCTCCTCGGCACCCGCTCCTGAGCCGCCAGGGGTGCCCAGCGGGCGTTGAGGGAGATGAGAAACCTCAGGTCTCAGGTCTCAGGTCTCAGGTCTCAGGTCTCAGGTCTCAGGTCTCAGGTCTCAGGTCTCAGGTCTCAGGTCTCAGGTCTCAGTGGTAGATTTCGTCACGCACAATTCCCAAAAATTGCCCTCAGCTTGACCCGCATGCCTCCGGGGGAGGGGGCAATCGGCGTCCTGCCCACGCGAACCGCTCGCCGAGGTCTGATTATTCGGTTAGACTACCAGCCCGAATATCGCCGGGAAGCGAATTCCCGCCGGTCTAACAGCCGCTGTGCCTTGGAGTTTCAAGCCCTCCGCGCCGTCGTAAAATTGTTCTCCTAGAGCCATTTGGCTTGCAGGTAATTTGGCATTTTTTTCTTGGTCAAATCTAGCCGTAGTGGCATCATGAGCAGGCCAAATACCATATATAGTGATCGCCTCGATTTTTCAATCTGCCGCCCCAAGCCCTAGCGCCTGCCACCCCGTTCCCTGCTTCGCACCATGACTCCGCCCCCGCCAACCCTCACCTTTCCATCCAGCCGCATGTCCACTCCCGCCCCTCAAGCCGCTTGCGGCCTCGTGTTTGAAACCCTCTTCAGCACCCCTGACGTCGATCCGTTCGAAGATGTCGAGTGGGAATTCCGCACCGCGGAAATCACCGACAGCTCGAGCAAGTCGATTTTCCGCCAGGAAAACGTCGAAGTCCCCAAGGATTGGAGCGAACTGGCGACCAAGATCGCCGTATCCAAGTACTTTTACGGCGATATTTCCCGCGGCACCGATCCGAAGACCGGCGGTCGTGAGAGTTCCGTGCGCCAACTCATCCACCGGGTGACGCGCAGCATCACCGATTGGGGCATCGCCGACGGCTACTTTGCCGACACGGAAAGCGCAGCGGCATTTTACGCCGATCTGAGCTGGCTATGCATCAACCAGCACGGTGCCTTCAATTCGCCGGTGTGGTTCAACGTCGGCCTCTACCACCAGTATGGCACCGGCAAGCATTCCGGCGAAGGCACTTGGTATTATGACCGCAAAGCGGACAAGGCGATGCGCGCGCCGACCCAATACCAATACCCGCAAGCCAGCGCCTGTTTCATTCAAGGCGTGGGCGACACGATGGAAGACATCATGCGGCTGGCGGCCTCCGAGGCCCTGCTTTTCAAGTACGGCTCGGGCACCGGTTCTGACCTGTCCACCCTCCGCTCCACCCGCGAGAAACTCTCCGGCGGCGGCCGCCCGTCCGGCCCGCTGTCATTCCTGCGCGTTTATGACCAAGTGGCCAACGTGGTCAAATCCGGTGGCAAGACCCGCCGCGCCGCCAAAATGAACACCCTCAAGGATTGGCATCCTGACATCGAGGAATTCATCGAGGCCAAAACCCTCGAGGAGAAAAAAGCCTGGGCGCTCATCGAGCAGGGCTACGATGGCAGCTACAACGGCGATGCCTACGGCTCGGTCATGTATCAAAACGAAAACCTCTCGGTGCGCGCCAGCGACGAGTTCATGCAGGCTGCCGTCGAGGGCCGCGATTGGTGGACCAAGCGCGTCAGCGATGGCGATCCCTGCGAGAAAAAGAATGCCCGCGAGCTGTTGCGAAAAATCGCCGAGGGCACCCACGTCTGCGGCGACCCCGGCATGCAGTTCGACACCACCATTCACGAATGGCACACCTGCAAAGGCACCGGCCGCCAGAATTCCACCAACCCGTGCTCCGAGTACCTCTTCCTCGACGATACCGCCTGCAACCTGTCCTCGCTCAACCTGCTGCGCTTCAAACACGCCGACGGCTCGTTTGATATCGACCGCTTCCGCGCCGCCGTGCGCATCTTCATCACCGCCCAGGAAATCCTCGTCGACAACGCCAGCTATCCGATCAAGAGCATCACCGAGAACTCCCACATTTTCCGCACCCTCGGCCTCGGTTACGCCAATCTCGGTGCCCTCATCATGAGCTACGGCCTCGGCTACGACAGCGACGAGGGCCGCGCCCTGGCCGGTGCCATCACCTCCGTGATGACCGGCCACGCCTACGCCTGCAGCGCCGAAATGGCCGCCGTGCTGGGTCCGTTCAAGGGCTATCGCGACAGCCGCTGCTGCGGCGTGGACCATCCGCCATTGCTCACCAACGAGCCGTCCATGCTCGCCGTCATCCACAAGCACCAGGCCGCCATCGACAAAATCGCCGATGAACCCCGCTCGGCCCATATCAAACAAGCCGCCCGCCAGGAATGGCAGCGCGCTGTCGAGTTGGGCCAGACCCACGGCTATCGCAACGCCCAGGTCACCGTGCTGGCCCCCACCGGCACCATCGGCTTCCTCATGGATTGCGATACCACCGGCATCGAGCCGGAAATCGCCCTCGTCAAATATAAGCTCCTCGCTGGCGGCGGCATGCTCAAAATCGTCAACCAAACCGTCGAGCTGTCGCTGCGCAACCTCGGCTACAGCAAGCCGGAAATCACCGCCATCCTCGCCCACATCGAGCGTTACGACACCATCGAAACCGTCGTCGACGAGCAAACCGGCGAACCCGTGCGCAGCGGCCTCAGGGACCAGCATCTGGCGGTGTTCGATTGTGCTTTCAAAGCCCACCGCGGCACCCGCAGCCTCCACTACACCGGCCACATCCGCATGATGGCCGCCGCCCAACCGTTCCTCAGCGGTGCCATCTCCAAAACCGTCAACCTCCCCGAAACCGCCACCGTCGAGGAAATCATGCAAACTTACATCGAAGCGTGGCAGCTCGGCATCAAGGCCGTCGCCATCTATCGCGATGGCTCGAAACGCAGCGCCCCGCTCAACACCCGCCAAACCAAGGACATGGGCGGCAGCGACGAGCCCACCGCCGTGGTGGTGGCGGCTCCGGAAATGTTGGAATTCGGCCGCCGCATCGCCGAGCTCGGTGCCGAAAACGCAGCGCTGCGCCAGCAACTCGACAGCCCGCATCGCCGCAAAATGGCCGATACCCGCATGTCGCTGACCCACAAATTCGAGATCGCCGGCCACGAAGGATATATCACCGTCGGCCTCTACGCCGACGGCCAACCCGGCGAGTTGTTTGTGCAAATGTCCAAGGAGGGCAGCACCATCGGCG
>CAIVSK010000363.1 GCA_903908495.1 Akkermansiaceae bacterium | reverse complement strand
GGGATGCTCTGGAAATACTTCCCGAGGTGGCGTTTGTCCGACCGCTCCGGGGTGGCGCTGACTCCCAGGACGTTGGCCGTGCCATCAAAATGCCTGAGCACCTTTTGCCATGAATCGCTCATGGCTCGATGGGCTTCGTCAGCAACCACGAGTCCGAAGTGATTGGACGGCCAGCGCGCCAACCGTGAATCCCCCATGAGCGTCTGCACGCTGCCGACGACCACCGGAGCGTGCAATGATGCCACGCTGCCTCCCATCTCGATTTCCGCCGGAATGCCGAACGACTCCAATCGCCTCACAGCCTGCCCGATCAATTCCTCCCGATGGCAAAGCACAAGCGATCTCCGCGGCTGGTGCCTGCGGACCGTCTCGCAGAAAATTTGTGTTTTTCCGGCGCCCGTCGCGGCGACTCGCAATTGCTTCGTGTAGTCATTGAAACCGGCACCGATCAAGTCGGCGGCTTTCATCTGATAGGCCCGCAGGCCCATCCGGTCAGAAGGGGATGTCGTCATCTTCGGTCGATTGTGGTTGAGGTTGGGTTGCGGGTTTCGCTGCCGGGGTGGCCTTCGCGGGCATGCGTCCCGGCTTCGGGGACAGCCACGCGACGACCTTGTTGCGCTTCTTGCCGTTGTATTCCTCGACGACGAGGCGGGCGGTGCCGGTGCGGCCGACCAGGTCGTCTGCCACGATCTCGGTTTCCTCGTCCGGCGTGACAGCCTCGCCGGTGGCGGCGCGGAAGCTGTCGATTTTCCAGTAGGCGTTGGGGATGAAGACCAGAAAGTCGTAGAGGTAGCTGCCTGCGGATGTCTTGAGCTTGAGTTCAATCATCTCGCGGCCGCTCTTGCTTAGAGACTCAACCGCATCGACAACTTCGACTTCGTAGTCTCCAGGTTCGACGTGATCGGGGCGCTCGGTGGGGGTGGATGCTTTGTATGTGGGCATTGTGGTAGGTATGTTTGAGGTTTGTTTGAGATGGGTGAGTATTATGATTTGTCGCCGTGACCTGGCCGTGGGGGCTTGACATGGGCTTTCGGCTGGCAGGCATGACGGGCCAACACGGCACGCGCCGCGCTTTCGGCATCCGCCAGGGCGGCGGACGGAACCCGTTGCCTGCCCGTCATCCATTCCGCCGAAATTTGCAGATAGAGCGCCCTGGCAGTCGCTTTCCTGACGATTGGTCTAACCGAAATGTCGGATTTCATGGCTTGGTCGTCGCTTTGGGTTTGGATTGCTTGAGATAGGTGGACGGCGCCGCATGCTTCACCGTCTCCTCAGGGAACGGTGCCTCGCCCGGCATCCGCTGGCTCCACAGGTCGCGGAACTTGGCAACTGATAGATTGCCGTATGCGGCCAGGACCGGGCCAAAGCCCATCGTGGCGATGTGGCGGCCGACCGTCTCGCAATCGACGAATTCGCTTCCCTTGCGTGTCACAAGTTTCCAGCCCGGAACGTCGCCGCCGGTTTTGATCCGCTCGGTGGCCACTTGCTTCGCCCGCTCGCGGAAGTCCTCGACCACCGCGCAGCATACCAGAAATCGGCCGAGTTTTTCCGGGTCGGCCGTGACGGCGTTGAAATCGAATCCGGGGTCCGCGACTGGCAGGGTTTCCGCCACGATGGCGCGGCGTGCCGTGCAAGATTCCGCCTTGGCGCACCAACCGCAGTATTCGCAGGGCCCTGGTTTCTTGTCGGGATCATTGAACGCCCGGATGACCTGATCGACGATTCGCCGAGCCTCGTCGTAGGTGAAGCGCAGCGTTTCGATCTCGCGTTGGTCGCAGAACAACAGCTGCGCCGTCCATTCGGAGGCAAACTGTGAATCCATGAACCCGAGCGCGTAGGCCGCCATCTGCTCGCGGTAATTCCGCCGCATCCCGGTCTTCAGGTCGAAGTGCGTCAGGCGCGACGGCACAACGGCGTCGGCGGTGCCACTCAGTCCCAGCATTTTCACCCGG
>CAIVSK010000362.1 GCA_903908495.1 Akkermansiaceae bacterium | reverse complement strand
GGCCTTGAGGCGTTCCGAAAATCCATCGCTCGACGCACTGTTGGTCACCTGTGCGCTGCCGGTCAGGTTGCTGCCGACGCGCCCGTTGCCCAAGGCGGCGCTGGTGCCGGGAGCGGTGGCGGTGGCCAAGCGGTAGAGGTACAGATCGACGTGGCCGCCAACGTAAAACACGCCCTCATGCAGCGTGGCGCTGAGCGGATTGATCACACTGGTGAATGTCCCGCCGATGCCACCAGAGGTCATCAAGGTGTAGGCACCCGCCCCGGCGCTGCCTTGGCTGTTAGCTCCGGCGTTGTCGCTGAGGCACAGCGTGCTGCCCGGCGTTAGTAGCAAATCCGTGGTGACTACCGCGCGGTCGGAGAGGCCTACGACGGGCGTGGCGCCCGGCGTGCCGAGTTGTACCGCGTAGGTGCCATCGACCCTCAGCCTCCCGCCGAAGCTCAGGGTGCCGATCGAGTTGCCGGGGGCCAGGGTGTTGCCTGCCGTCACTTGCACGTTCGGGATGATTGTGCCGGTGCCGCTGAGGGTGCCACCGGTGCCGCTGAAGACCACCGGCTTGCCCAGCACGGTGGCCGAGTTGTAGTTGAACTCACCCCCGCCGATGACCACCCCGCTCGTCGAGCTGATCGATCCGGTGGAAGCAATGGTTAACTTGCCGGCGCTGACCATGGTACTGCCGGTGTAGGTATTGCTGCCAGAAAGCGTCAGGGTGTTGCTGCTCAGGCTGCCGAGGGTGAATCCGCCGCTGCCGGCGATCACTCCGGCGTAGCTGCCCGCGCCGGTTTGGTTGACGGTGAAAAGTTGCCCGCCGTTGTCGATGGTGGCGGTGTTGGTGCCGCTGGACGGGCTGGCGAGGGTGCCGCTTAGCGAGCCGGTTGTGGTCGCCGCGCTGGTGGACAAATTCAGCACCACCGCCTTGCCGACCCAGATATACGGATTGCTCACGGTGAGCGCGCCGGTGGTGGCACCCAGCGGCGACGTTCCGGTGCCGGTCAATGTTCCCGCATACACCGTGGTGCCGCCGCTGTAAGTGTTGGCACCGGTTAGCGTCAGGGTGTTGGTGCTCAGGCCGCCGAGGATGAATCCGCCGCTGCCGGCAATCACCCCGTCGTACTGGCCTGCGGTGGTTTGGTTGACGGTGAAAAGTTTGCCGCCGTTGTTGATGGTGGCGGTGTTGGTGCCGCTTGACGGGGTGGCGAGGGTGCCGTTGAGGGACCCTCGCGTGGTCCCCGCCGTGGTGGAAAGATTGAGGACCACCGCCGTGCCGGCAGCGCTGTTCGGATTGCTCACGGTCAGCGCGCCGGTGGTGGCCCCCAGCGCCCCCGTGCCGCTGGCAGTCAAGGTCCCCGCACTGACCGTGAGGCCGCCGGTGAAGTCATAATGGTTATCCGAGCTGATAGTTAGGGTGCCCGTGCCGGTTTTCGTCAGCACGTAGGCCCCGGATATCGGCCCGTCACAATTATAGTCGCCCGTGCCGCCGATGGAGGCATTGGCGGCGAGGGTGACGCCCCAGCTCAAATTCACCGCGCCGCCGTTGTTCTGGAGGGCTCCGTTGCCGTTGATCCCGGTGCCCGACAGCGTGACCCCGTAATTTTCATAACCATTGACCTCCAGCGTGGCTCCGGAACTGACGGTGACGGCACCAACCGGCATGCGGGCCCCAAATTTGAGGGTGCCCGTGCTGACGGTGGCGGGGACCTGGGTTGTGTTCGCAAAGCCGAGAGTGAGGGTGCCGGTGCCGACTTTGGTGAGTCTGTAGCTGGTGTACCCGTTGCTGACCTGACCGTTGAGGGTGAGGTCTCCCGCACCGCCGACGGAAGTACTGCCACCGAGGGTGATGGAATTGCTCAGGCTGGCGGCGGTGCTGGTGTTGCTGTTGATGAGGGCTCCGTTGGCACCCACCCCGGTGCCACCGTAAAGATAGATGCTGTCGCCGGTGTTGAAGCCGTTGACATCCAAGGTCGCGCCATTCGAGATAAGCGCCCCGTTCAGAGTGGTGCCCAGGGCGTTGATATTGCCGATTTTGAGCGTGCCCCCACTAATCATGGTGCTGCTGGTGTAGCTGTTGCTGCCGTTGAGGGTGAGTGTGCCGGTGCCGGTCTTGGTGATGTCCACATTGGTGCTGCCGCCAATCGCGCTGTCGAAGGTGACATCATTGCCGTTGGTGTTGAACTTCGTGCCCTGGGTGGTTGCGGTGATGCGCGACGAGAGATCCTGGGTGTTGCCGGTGGCCCAGATGAGTTCGCCGTTCACCGTGATGGTGCCCGTCGTGCCGAGTGAGCCATTGGAAAAGGTGAGCGTTTTTCCCTGGGCAATGGTGGTGCCGCCGGTGTAGGAATTGACTCCTGACAAGACGCTGTTGCCACCGATCGCGACCGAAGCGGCGCCGCCCAATTTGGCGGCGACCGTGTTGCCGGCGAAGATGAAGGAACTCGTGGCTGACAAAGTGCCGGTGCTGCCCGTGATGCTCGCTCCCGACACCCCTTGAACCGTCGCCACGGTGTCGGAATTGGCACCGATCGCGAGGGTGGCCAAGGCATTGCCGAGATACACCGTGATGGAATCATCCAGGGTGTCGGTGGCGTGC
>CAIVSK010000361.1 GCA_903908495.1 Akkermansiaceae bacterium | reverse complement strand
CAACTGACAACTGACAACTGACAACTGACAACTGACAACTGACAACTGACAACTGACAACTGACAACTGACAACTGACAACTGACAACTGACAACTGACAACTGACAACTGACAACTGACAACTCTTCTCTTACGGTCTTCTATGGATTGAACGGTGCGATCGACTTGATGGTTAGGGTTTGCATCAACTCGGTGGTGGCATCGCGGATTTGGACGGTTTCGCCCGGTTCGCGGCCCAACAACGCCTTGCCGACATCGGACAGGTATGAGACGTGTTGTTTTTCCGGTTCCGAATCCCAGGCACCGAGCACGCACATGACGATTTCGGCGGTGCTGGTGTCGGTGAGGGTGACGACGGTGCCGATATTGATCTTGGAGGCGTCCGAGCCCTTGAAATCGGTGCCGCGGGCGTTGTGAATTTCCTTTTCCAAGGCCGAGCGGCGGTGGGCCAGATATTTTTCCAAATCCTTGGCAGACTTGTACTCGAAGTTTTCCCGCAGATCGCCGTAGGAGCGGGCGATTTTCACATCGTTGCGGTTTTGGGGGATTTTGTTGCGGATGAGGTCGTCGAGTTCGGTTTTTTTGCGTTCGAGGCTCTCCCACGACACGAGGAGGATTTCCTCGCGTTTTTTGGCACCCTCGCCGCTGACGAGTTCGGCGGTTTCCGGGCGGATTTTGATAATGCGAGCCATCAGGGATTTTTTCTCCAGATCACCGAACACCGGGCAGTCGAGCAAACGGCGGGCGAAGTTGCGCGCCTCGTTGACATCCATGATCGTGACCAAATCACCGAGGAGGGCCTTGTCCTCGTTGAGGAGGGTCTGGAGGCGCGAGGTTTTGCGCGGACCATCGGCGAGGTGGTCGTTTTCGAGGAGGTTGAGGATGGAGGCACCGACGTCCGGACTGAAGACCGAGGCGGCGGGGTGCTTGCGCTCGCGGCAAACCCAGATGAGGGCGTCGGGGCCGAGGGCACGGCGGGCCAGGGCGGAGCGCAAATGGGCGGCGAGGGCCGGCATGCCGCCGCGATCCAACAGGATGCGGGCGATTTCGGTCACGCCGCGGGCACCCACGCAATCAAAGACCGGGACGATCTTTTCGATCCAGGCATCGCCATAGGCCTCGGGGAATGCCTCAAACACCGCACGCTGTCGGGTCGAGGGCAAGGCACCCACTTCGTCAGCAAGCCGGGAGGAATCGACTCCGGCAATGAGGCTGGAAAGACGGACGGCAGTGGGATCGAGGTCGAGGGCCTTGGAGGAGCCGATGACCTCATCGCGGGCTGCGACGAGCTGGAGGGCCTGGCCGAGAAGAACACGCGATGCTTTCAGGGCACCATCGTCGATGTCCTGGAGCAGGCGCTTGAGGGCATCGGTATCATTGTCAAAGGCACCGATGTCCGCCGCAATGGCTTCCAAGGCGCGGATCATGCCCTTGATGTCGCGGGCGGCTTCAAAGTCGGCGACGAGGGCTTCGGCCGGACTGCGGTTGCCATCGCGCAGCACGATCGCCTCGGTGCGCTTGGAGGGGATGACGGCGCGGCGGCTTTCGCGGAGGGATTTCTTGGTGGCATCCCACCATTTTTTGAAGGTGGCCTCGGGGATGACGGTGCCGCAGAGTTCCCGTTCCAGGATTTCTCCGGTCATGCTGCCGCCGTGGCTGTGGAGGAGGTGAACGACGAGCTCGACCGGGTCCTGCTTGGACAGGGCGCGGAGTTCCTCGATTTGCTCGATTTTGCGCGAGCGGAAATCCTCGGCGGGAATCCACTCGGTTTTTTGGAACGCAAACTGCAGTTCCATGACTTGTCCCATCGACTTTTCAAAGTCGATGGTGACCTTTTTTCCAGGCAAATCCCAGTCGGTTACCTTACCGGCACCAAAGGATTTGTGAATACAGAAATTTCCGGGAGCCAATTGAGAAAGGCGCTCGCCAACAGATTTGGGAATGCGACCGGCTTCAACCAGCCTCGCCACGTCAGGATGCATGCGGCGGAAGATGGGAAGCCGACGAACAAAACGCAAGGTATTCCCGGTAAAAAATCCACTTAACCTGCAAACTCAATGTTTGGAGGGCTCCGCGGGCGGAGGGGAGACGCCGGAAGTCGGTGGCGGCGGCAGCACGACGCGCGGCCGGGGAGCCCGAACCGGGACCATGCGACTTTCCAAGGCATGATCGAGGCTGCGGCGCAAAACACAGATGCGGCGGCGCCAATCGGCGGGAATGCCGTCCACATTACCATCGGCAGCGAGCGTGCCATCAAAGATGACTTTGCGGTCAGGGCCGTTGATGACCACTTGGTAGCCCTCGCCTTCATGCCGGATCCACGCCTTGCCATCATTGTTGGAAAAAGTGGCGGTGCGATCGAGGATATTGACGATTTTCATCGGGCTGCCCTCGTCAGAAAGGAGCGCGGCATCGATCATATCGCGGGAAAACTCGCGCTTATCGGGGGGCACTTCCCCGAGTTTGAGAGTGGTTTCCAGCGGTTTGCCATCGCGGAAGATGGCCAGGGTAACGGCATCTCCGGGGCGCTTGAGGCCCAGCAAGGTGGCCAACTGGCCTTGGTTGACGAGCATTTGATCGTCAAACTTCCACAAAATATCGGTGGGGGTGATTTTGGCGAGTTCAGCCGGCCCACCCGGTGCGACGGCTTGGATGACGAAGCCCATGCCCGGTGGCAGCGAGGGGATTTGCGCGGCCCCGGCCGGATCGGGCTTGCGCACGCTGAAGCCGACCCAGGCCACCTTGGAGGCGGGCGGTGGCGCGCTTGACTCCGGCACCGGTGCCGCAGCCACGACCGGCGGCTTGCTGACGACATCCTCACCGAGGCAGGTGACCACGAGCGTGACAAAGATCAGGAATGAAGAACGGAGTTGCATTGCAGAGCAAGGTGACAAACGTCAGAACACGGTGACAGGCGTCAAAATCATCTCTTCACGCGGATCGGAGACCTGGACCACGATTCCGGTGGCTTCATCGCGCAAGGTGTTGGCTTCCACCACCCGGACGCGCACCGCTTGCATCGCAGCGCCATCAGGATCGGCCACCCAACCCTCGTCAGACATTTCCTCGATCCGGTCGGACTCACTGACCAGCACCAGTCCGGAGCCATTTTCGACGGCGGGGCGCTCCATCGCCAAGGCCTGCGGGCCGGAGGGGTTGCGGGGAACGAGTGCGAGCAAGGCGGCGAGCGAGGCGGCGATGCCCAGCGGCAGTGAGAGGTGGCGGGTCCACAGCGGCTTGTGCCAGCCACGCGCGGCGGGCGGCTGCGGCGCGGCGGCGGCCAGATCGTCGAGCATGGCTTCGATGGAACGCTGACCGGACTCGCTGAGAGCGGGCGGCATAAGGCGGGCGAGGGCGGCTTCGATCGGGTTAGGCGCTGGCATGGCGGGCCTCCTTGAGTCGGCGCAGCTCATGCGCCAGTTGTTCGAGGGCGTAGCGATAGCGGGATGCGGCAGTATTGGGAGAAATGGCGAGGGCTTCGGAGATCTGCAAAAAGGTGAGGCCGCCCCAGGTTTTCATGACGACCACTTCGCGGAGTTTTGGGCTGAGGTTTTCGACTGCATCGCGCAGCAAGAGTGCCTCCTCGTCCTCTTCGAGCACCGGATCGAGCCAGACGTCTTGGAAATCATTGAGGTAGAGGATCGCTTCCTCGCGCTTTTTGCGGCGGGTTTCGCTGCGGTGGAGGTTGAGGCCGCAGAAACGGATGGTGGAAAACACCAGCGGCAGGTCGGGCGGGCCCCCACCCTTATCCTCCTGGTAATGCCACAGCCGCAGGATTGCCTCCTGCAGCAGGTCTTCGGCATCATGCTGGGAATTGCCCCAACCCCGCGCAAACACCAGCAGCCGCGGGCCGTTTTCGGCCAGCCATGCTTTCCAAGTGCTTGCGGGATTCATACTCATCCGGTTCCTAAATGCCGCCCCACCGCGACCTTGTCTGTGAAAGTTTCCCCGATTCAGTCGAAAAACCGGCTTTTGCTGGCCTTGCCTGGGAGGCGGGCCTTGCCGAGGCTGGTGGTTTTGGGCGGCGGCTCGACGCGAAACGTGTGGGACGGTTCATCCGAAGCGACCTCATCTTTCCGCACGTATTCATTTTGGATCAACCACTTTTCCACTTCCTCGCCACTCACGTCGGAGAGCATGTGGCCATCCACTTCGACGCATGGGCAGAGCGGTTGGCCGCTGCGTTTCTCCATTTCCCAGCGGAATGCGGGGTTTTTGACCACATCCTTTTCTTCGTAGGGCAACCGGTATTTGCGCAGGGTGGCCCGGACGCCTTCGCTCCAGCCGCAGAAAGTTTTCACGTAAATGACGATTTTGGGGGAGGGAGAAGTCATGGTGATGGAAGGGGTTAGGAACACAGTAGCTGTTTCCAGAACCAGCGCAAGCCTCGGCTTGCCGGACCGGCGAATCCGAGCAATCGCCCGGCGGGCTCGCTGCGGCGTCCACAGGGATGACATCGGGTGACAGAATGCTTGCTTTTCACCTGTAGAACATTTTGCTTCCTCCGATCCATCCCATCGACCCCATGACCCCCCAACCCACTCCGCGCCGCAATTTCCTCAAAACCCTTGGCAGCCTCACCGCCGGAATAGCGGCCTTCCCCGCTATCGCCAGGGCCCAGGCCGCCACCCCGGCCCGCCCAGCCAGTGCCAAATACATGGGCGACTTCGCCGCCCCCAAGCTCGACAAGGTCAAAGTGGCCATCATCGGCGTGGGAGCTCGCGGGTCCGGCCATGCCGCGCAACTGGCGACCCTCGAGGGAGTGGATTTCGTCGGCGTGTGCGACCTGCGCGAGAGCGCGGCGAAAAGCGCCCACGCCAATGTGACCAAACACGGCCACACCCCGAAGCTCTATTTTGGCGAGGAAAACGCGTGGCAGAAGATGCTCGCCGAGACCCGGCCCGACGCCGTGTTCATCGCCACTCCGTGGCCGCTGCACGCCCCGATGTGCATCGGCGCGATGAAGGCCGGTGCCCACGCGTTCAGCGAGGTGCCCATCGCCTACACGGTGGAGGAAATGTGGCAGATCATCAACACCTCGGAGGCCACCGGCCGCCATTGCATGATGATGGAAAACGTCAACTACGGCCGCGAGGAGTTGCTCTACCTCAACATGGTCCGCCAAGGGGTGATCGGCGAATTGCTCCACGCCGAAGCCGCCTACATCCACCCGCTGTGCGGCCAAATGGAGAACGGCGACACCACCGGCTCGTGGCGCACGTTCCAATACGCCAAGCGCAACGGCAACCTCTATCCAACCCACGGCCTCGGCCCGGTCGCCCAGTACATGAGCATCGGCCGCAGCGAAGACACGTTTGCCCGCCTGGTGTCGTTCTCGTCGCCCGCCAAAGGCCGCGCCCTCTACGCCGCAAAATCCCAACACCTGACCAATCCGGAATTCAAAACCCTCGATTTCAAGGGCGGCGACATCAACACGTCCATCATCAAGACGAGCCTCGGGCGCACCATCATGGTGCAGTGGGACGAGACCTCGCCCCGCCCGTACACCCGTCACAACCTGATCCAAGGCACCCGCGGCACGCTGGCCGGCTTCCCCAACCGGATGTCCATCGAAGGCGTCACCAAGGGCCACGGTGAGGGCTGGGCGGAGTCTGAGGAATGGGAAGCGGTGGCGCAAAAATACGAGCATCCCTTGTTCAAGCGGATGGGCGAACTTTCCAAAAAAATGGGCGGCCACGGCGGCATGGATTTCCTCATGCTCTACCGCATCATCGAGTGCCTGCGCAGCGGCGCCCCGCTCGACCAGAATGTCTATGAAAGCTGCCTGTGGTCGGCCGTCGGCCCGCTCAGCGAGAAATCCGTCGCCGAAGACGGCATGCCGCAGGCATTCCCGGATTTCACCCGCGGCAACTGGAAAACCACCAAACCGTTGGGCATCATCGGCTGAGCCAACAGCGCGGATTTAACAATTAGAGCTTCCGCTGGCGGCGGTGTTGGCATACATCCATGGCTGTGATTGCGAGAAATCCATGGCTCATCGCATTATTCCTTGGCTGTGCCTTGACCGGCAGGGCGCAGCAAGCGGCACCCATCGCGGATTTTTCAGCGGGTTTCCAACAACTCGCCGGGCTCGGGCTGCCGCCGCTTGATGCCAAGGCCAGCTGGGCGGTGGTCCCGGAGGACTACCGCTCCGGCACCGAACTGCGCCAGGTGGCCAAATCCGTCAAAGGCAACGGCTGGCTGCTGCCGACCGCCACCGGCGACAAGCCCCGCGCCATCGCATGCGGCGGCCTCGAACCCATTGATCTCAAAGCCGGGAGCAAGCGCCCGGCCGAGCCCGACCTCACCAAAGACGTGGAGGCGCTCATCGCCGGGCTGAAGAAGATCGCCACCAAGATGGATCCCGAGGACCGGTACTCGTATGGCATGAGGAGTTCCAACTTCGGCAGTTTCCTGTTGTTTGCCGTCCAGCTCCACCAAACCGGCCACCCCGCGCTGGCCAACCAACTCGCGCTGGCCGTGTTCGAGGTGTTTCCCTCCCGCGAAGCCGCCGTCGATGCCGCCATCAACCTGCTGGCCGGACAATTCTATGAGGACGCCAGCCGCGCGTTTTTCACCTCCGGCGATTGGGCGGCCTACCACACAGCGCTGGCGGCCCTCTGCAAGCGTTTTCCGCGCGGTTGGTCGAGCCACGATGCGGTGGGCATGTTCATGCCGCAATTGGAAAAGCAAGCTGCGGGTGCCACGCCCCCCGTGCCATCCCTGCCGGGCGTTGCCATCGATCCGCGCGCCCTGGCCATCATCGCCGAATTCACCGCCAAGCCGAACCCGCCGGGCAGCAAGGACAAGAAACCCCGCGCCATCTCCGCCGCCATGCGCTACCGCATGAACTACGATGGCGAAGGCTACGGCGGCGATTCCTCCGGCCCTCCCCCGCTCTGGATCATCAGTGAGCCTGCCGAGGCCGACGATGCCGACGCCAAAGCATCCCCCCTGATCCGCCTCGCCGCTTTGAAAATGGCCGCCATCCCGGCCCTCGCCGCCCTCGCCGCCGACCCGTTCCTCACCTGCCTGCCCAACAGCCGCTCGAGTTCCGGCTACTCCAGCTACTCGTCCTCCAACGATAGCGCTGACGACATTTCGCTGCGCCTCTACGAGTCGCTCAACCGCCCCGCCACCCGCGGCGAAATCGCCACCCAACTCCTCGCCGCCACCCTCCCGCAATCCGATGACGACCGCAGCCAAGGCGGCCAGGACGCCATCAGCGAAACTGCCCTCGCGTTCTGGAAAGACTACAAGGACGCCACCCGCGAGGAACTCGCCGTCATCTTCCTCCGCGACGGATCCAGCAACCAATCCGCGCAAGCCGCCTCCATCCTTGCCGCCTCCAGTGAGCCCAAGGCGCACCAAGCGTTCGAGGCCCACGTCCTGGCCGCCGACCCGGCCATCGCCACTTTCCAGGACGTCCAAACCTACCTGCGCGCCCGCAAAGCCGCCGCAAGACCGTTTTTCGATGCCTACGCCAAGCTCGTCCGCAGCCAAGCGAAAGGCGGCAGCAGCGACAACGACGACTCCAACCAATACGCCTGGGCCATCAAACAGGCCGGCGGCACCGCAAAAATCCTCAAACAACTTGAAGCCCTCGTCGGCGGCCAGTCGCCGCGCGCCCTCGCCATCCAAATCGCCAAGGGCAAACCCGCCGACGCCAAGGCCGCCATCAATTCCCTCTCGTCCCTGCTCGAGGATGCCACCCCCGTCAAACACCTCCACGCCCTCCTCGAAGGTGCCAATGCCGCCACCGATGCCACCGTCCGCGCCCGCTTCCTCGCCGCCACTTGGAGCATCAGATGGGAAGCGGATGAGGCGGATGAAGAACCGTCCGCCGAAACGCCTGCGGATGAAGCGAAGGACGACAAGGTTGCCAAAAATGACGAGCCGCCCGCCGAACGCAAAGTCACCGAGCCCGAAGCCGTCGTCTGGCGCAAACTCCTCGCCGATACCCGCAGCGTCCCGAGCCAATTCAACCCGCAAAACCGGTTTCAAGAGAGCGGCTCCAGCACCAAACCCACCATCGCGGAACTTGCCGCCACCGCCTTCGAAACGTCCATCCAGCCAGGTGTCTACGGCGAGGCTCATGCGGCAGCCATCATCCTCGATAAGACAGCCAACGCCATCCTCGTCGAACGCGCCAACGCCCGCCTCGCCGGCAAACCGGCGCCACCACTGCCCGATGCCGCAAAAGTCACCGAGGAACGCCTCGGCGAAATCGTCGCCGCCGCCGGCAAAAAAGCCGCCGCCGAAATCCACCCGTTCCTCACGTCACTCACCCCGGACGAACGCGCCGCCTGGCTGAAATGGTTCAATGATCCGGGCGATCTGCCGTGGCCCGAATCCGTCAAATCCCTCCAACATGTCATCACCCGCCGCTCGACGGACGAAAATTCTTACTTTCCCGACCTGAAGGGAGCCGGCAACATCGACGTCGGATTCAACCTGGCCGCCGACAATCTCACCAAGCACATCGAGTCCCTCGCCGCCGAAGCTGACAAGCATTCCCGCACCTACATCGGCATCAGCCCGGTAAACTTCGGCCCGGGCTTGGAGCTCATCACCAGCATCTTCCCGCTCCAACCGGAACCCGCCAAGGCCCCCAGCCCGGGCACGCCCGACGAGCCAAGAGACCGCACCATCACCGGTGCCCAGGTTTTTTCCCAAGCCATCAGCGCGCTCAACGCCAACGAATCCGCCACCGCCGTCGCCATGGCCTATGCCGGCAGCCGCCAAGCCTCCAACCGGGCCGTGTGGCTGGTCCAGGACGGCAAGGCGAAGCTGCAAGCGCCTGGCGAGGGCACCGAGGTGTCTGAGGAACCCTTCGCCGCCACCCTCGCCAAGTTGTTCGAATCCGACCAGCACGAGCGCTTCTATCTGTCCATCCAAATCCTCACCCGCGCCGACGCCGACAAATTCACCGCCGCGGCCGCCAAGCCCGACGCCTCCGGGGACTCCCCCGACTCCGAAGACTCATCCACCCCAACCGAAGAAGACGAATCACCATGACCGAAGCACCTGCCGCCCACTGGGAACGCCTCCAAGACACCGTTGCCAAAATCCGCAATGAAACCGCCCGCGTCATCGTCGGCCAGGACGAAATCGTCGAGCAACTCCTCACCTCTCTGCTGTGCAAGGGCCACTGCCTGCTGGTCGGCGTGCCGGGGCTGGCCAAGACCTTGTTGGTTTCCACCCTCGGGCGGATTCTCGGTCTCAAGTTCCAGCGCATCCAATTCACGCCGGACCTGATGCCCACCGACATCGTCGGCTCGGAGATTTTGCAGAACACCAGCGTCGGCGAGCGTTCGTTCCAATTCATCCCCGGCCCGATCTTCGCCAACCTCATCCTCGCCGATGAAATCAACCGCACCCCGCCCAAAACCCAGGCAGCCCTGTTGGAGGCCATGCAGGAAAAACAGGTCACCGTCAACGGCCAGACCCGCCACCTCGCCGAACCATTCATCGTCTTCGCCACCCAAAACCCGATCGAACACGAAGGCACCTATCCGCTCCCGGAGGCCCAGCTCGACCGCTTCTTCTTCCAACTCAACATCGGCTATCCGAGCATCGACGAGGAGGCCGAGATCATCCGCCGCACCACCGGCCACGCCGACGTCCTGCCCGCACCGATTCTCAACGCCGAAAAAGTCCTCGAACTCCAGGCCGCCGCCATCGACGTCCCGCTGCCCGAATCCGTCATCCAGACCATCCTCAAACTCGTCCACTCAACCCGCCCGGACTCGCCCCATGCCAGCGCCGATGTGAAAAACTTCATCGCCTACGGTGCCGGCCCGCGCGCCTCGCAATGCCTCGCCCGCGCCGCCCGCGCCCTCGCCCTGCTGCGCGGCAATTCGGCGGCCTCCAGCGACGAAATCCGCGCCGTCGCCCTGCCCGTCCTGCGCCACCGCCTCATCGCCAACTACAACGCCACCGGCGAAGGCATCACAACCGATCAAATCATCGCCAAGCTGGTCAAAGAGATATAGGATAGTAGATAGAGGATCGTGGATGGAAGATAGACAGTCCGCCCCATCCGATCTCCCGTCTCCCACTAGGCTGCGACTTT
>CAIVSK010000360.1 GCA_903908495.1 Akkermansiaceae bacterium | reverse complement strand
TCCTGTTCGCGGCTGCCGGCCCAGGGGGTGTAGAGCCAACCGGGGTTGTCCTGTGCCCAGTGGGCGTGGAAGGCGGCGAGCTCGGCGCAGGGCGTGATGTTGGAGTCGCGCAAGGCGGTGGCGCGGGCGAGCAGCGCCTGATGGACCTCATCGAGCACGTCATGGGCGCTGCGGATGAAGTCTTCCTTCACGACGAATTCCTTGGCGGCCACCGGCTGGTCGCGGCGTTGCACGCAGATTTTGCGCGTCTCGATGTCGCGCGGGCCGATCTCGATGCGGATTGGCACGCCTTTTTTGATCCACTCCCATTTCTTGACGCCGCCGCTCAGGTCGCGGGTGTCCACCAACACGCGCAGCGGTTCGCCGCAATACGTTTGGTGGCGCAGCGTCGCGGCCAGCGCCTGGCAAGCATCGAGCACCGCTTGCTTGCTGTCTTCCTTCGGGGTGATCGGCAAAATGACGATATGTTGGGTCGCCACGCGCGGCGGCAGGATCAGCCCGTCGTCGTCCGAGTGGGCCATGATGAGGGTGCCGATGAGGCGGGTGGACACGCCCCACGAGGTGGTGTGGACGTGTTGGACCTGGCCGTCGCGGCCGGCAAAGGCGATGTTCTGGGCCTTGGAAAAATTCTGCCCGAGGTAGTGGGAAGTACCGGCCTGGATCGCCTTGTTGTCTTGCACCATCGCCTCGACGGTTAGGGTCATGTCGGCACCGGGGAAGCGTTCGTTTTCGGTTTTTTCGCCGGCGACGACGGGGATGGCGAGGTGGTCGCGGAGGAACTCCTCGTAGAGCCGGTGGATCATGCGGGTTTCGATGACTGCCTCGTCGCGGGTTTCGTGGGCGGTGTGGCCTTCCTGCCAGAGAAACTCGGCGGTGCGCAAAAACAGGCGCGGGCGCATCTCCCAACGCATCACGTTGGCCCATTGGTTGATCAGCAACGGCAAATCGCGGTACGATTCGATCCAGCGCGCAAAGGCGGCGCCGATGATGGTTTCCGAGGTCGGCCGGATCACGTAGGGCTCGGCGAGTTCACCGCTGGGAATGAGCTTGGTCTTGCCGGTGACCGGGTCCTTGACCGACTCGAGCCGGTGGTGGGTGACCACCGCGCATTCGGTGGCAAACCCTTCGGCGTGCTCGGCTTCCTTTTCCAGATAGGAAAGCGGGATGAGCAGCGGAAAGTAGGCGTTTTGGTGACCGGTGGCCTTGAAGCGGCGGTCGAGCTGTTGCTGGATGAGTTCCCAAATCCCGTAGCCCCACGGCTTGATGACCATGCAGCCGCGGGTTTCCGAGTTTTCGGCGAGGTCGGCTGCCTTGATGACTTGCTGATACCATTCAGGAAAGTCTTCGGCGCGGGTCGGGGTGATGGCGGTCTTTTCGGCGGACATAGTGGCTGGCACCCATTCAAACCGCGAACCCGCCCGAAAACCACCAAAAATATCCTCAGGGGGGTGATTTTAAGCGCGGGTGTTCAAGGAGCGGCGATCTCCGAATCGCCGTGGCCCATGGTGAGCCAATGAGTGGTGGCAAGCCGCTTCCCATTGGCCCCTCATGGTCAGGGCGATTCGGAGATCGCCCCTCCTTGAGGACGATTCGGAGATCGCCCCTCCATAATCACCGCCCTGGCATCCTGCCGCAAGGACTCCGGCAGGGACGGATCCGCGGCGATCTCGCCAAGCCGCGCCAACGCGGCACCGCGGTGGAAAAACGTGCCACGCAGCAACCCGCCAAGTGCCATCGCCCGCACGCTTTCAGGCTGGCCGGCATCGGTGGCCAGGCCCACCCGCCGCCGCAGGACCATCGCGTCGAGCGCGCCGGCAACCAGCACCATCACCGCTAACAATCCGGCGAAGGCAAACCCGCGGCGGCCGCGGCGCGCACACACAGAGCCGGCGAGGGCACCAAAGAGTAACAAGACCGCCGCGGGACCGAGGAACGCCAGCATGCGCAAGCCCGGCGGAGCCTTCGGATCGAGGCGAACCCCGGGATAGGAGTTGATGCGTGGTGCTTCATCTTGCCGCGGCTTCCCCGCCAGACTCGCCAGCCATTGCGCGGCAGTGACTTTTTCTAACGGATCATCCGCGTCGGCGCGCGTGAGGTGGATGAGCAGGTACAGTGCGGAACCCACGGCTCTCGGGATGAGCGAGAGCGGCGCGTATTGGAGGGTATCGCTGCCGGGGCCGAAGCCCTGGGTCTGCAACGTATCCAACGGAGCGATACTCCCGCTTCCGCTGCTCGACCAAGTCGCTCCTTTCATGACGTAAGACTGCCCGCCTCCTGTCTGAATGTCTCCGTCTTGGCCAAAAGTGCGGAATTCCCGCAGGGCCATAGTGACGGAGTAATTGATACCGGCGTGCTCGCCGTTGAATGTTAGATCGGCGGACGATTCGGGCAACCAGTCCACAGTGATGCTTTCGCCGCACAGGGGCACAAACCGGCCCCGCTCCTTGCATGCCACCAGCACCGTCCCGATGAGCTTGGTGGGACCGAGGTCGACCGTGGTCGAATCTGCCAATCGCTTGACCGGGCGTGGGGGATGAGTCGGCACCGCCACACTCACCGATGGCAGCTTGAATTCATCATGCGTGCCGCGCCAAGTGCCCAAGCCCACCGCGGCGAGGGCCGCGGCAAACAACACGACACCCAACAGCCGCACGATCCAGTGGTGGTGATCGGGCTGGGCCAGAATGCTGCGGCGCGAGGCGTATGCCACCCCGGCACCAATGAGAAAGAGCAAAGGCAAGAGCAAGATGAGTACTACGTGCATGGCGTTGAAAGAGGGTTGGAATCAGTGATTGTCACGCTCGGGTTGGACTGGCGGCGTTGGCACGGAATGAATTTGCTGTTGTCGCAATTGTAGCTGGCGCACGGAGTTCTCTTGCCGGATCAGGGTCCGTTCCATTTCAGCGGACGATCGCACGGCCACCGAGCGCCACAGCCAGAAAAACGCCGCGAGACACACGAGCAGACCCATCAGCATCGCGATGAACCACAGCACTCCCGCGCGCCTCACGCCGCCGACCGCCCCGCCACTGCCGGTGGCTTCCTTGCCACAGTAGAAGTGCTGCCCCCCGCGCAGGACAAGGACGGTCATGGCAAACAGCATCGGGCCCGCAATGAACCCGTTCGGTTTCTGCCAGAGAGGGTCCTCTAGGAAGAAACCGAACACCATCAAGCTGCCGGCAGCCGCGATGCCAAGCATGCCGGAATAATTCACCACCGCGCGGGAACGGGCATTGGCGGCCAACGCCACGGTGACCGCGTGCGCGGCGCATGGCAATAGCACCGCCATGCCATACCAATGGATGGCGGACACGGGAGCGAATGGATCAGTTAGGCCGCCGCTGAAACACAGCGACCACAGGCGTTGGGGCAGGCTGTAGGCGATGGTCAGGCTGCCTAACAACCCGTTCACCAGCAGGAAAGCCAGGCCCGGGGCGCAGCGGGCCAGATAGATCGGGCTGCGGCCGGGCGGCAGGGTGAAGGAGAACTCCTCGGTGCCATCGATGATATCCCGGCCCGCCTGGCTGGGCGAGACGAGGATGACGTGGCACAGGCCGATGGCGATGAGGTAGGCGGGATGATCGAAGATGACGAGAATCCACAACCCGATGAGCCAGATCATGGCCAGCAGGACCACCGGGCCGCGGCTCAGATACCACTCCTGGCGGATGAGGTTGCACAAAATCGCGCGTTCGGTGAAGGACGCCGGCAGTGCGGATCGGGGCGGGGACATGGATGCGGTATTCATGTTAGATAGAGGGCGACGTTTCGGCCAGCGGCCGGTCCAGCAATTCGATGAAGAAATCCTGCAGGCCGAGGGGGAAGTCGGCGACCCGGGTGTCGGGGGTGGCGCGCAGCGCGTCGAGCTGGGCCTCGCTCCCGATGCGCAGCACGGCGGTGAGCACCGGGCCTTCGGCATGGCTGCGCAGTGCGCCGGGCACGCGGAACCCTTCCGGCACCGCCGCGCCATTGAAGATGATCTGGACGCGGCGCATGCCCGTCTGCAATTCCTCCAACCGGCCGGCCATCACCATGCGTCCGCGATCCATGATTCCGACGTGCTCGGCGACGCGCTCCAAGTCCTCAATGATATGCGTGCTGAACAACACCGTGCGCTCGCCCCCATCGCCTAGAAAGTCCACGATTTCCTCCATCAACTGGCGCCGCGCAATCGGGTCGAGCCCGGCGGCGGGCTCATCTAACACAAGCACGTCGGGCCTCGCGGCAAACGCCAGCAGCACCGCCACCTTGCGCTGGTCGCCGCCGCTCAGCGTCGCCAGCGGGGCGTCGGCACGGATGCCGAAGCGCGCGGCCAGCTTGCCGGCCAGCGCGGAATCCCAGCGCTCGTGCAGGCGGGAAAGGTCGTGGCAGAGTTGCGCGGTGGATTTCATCGGTGGCAATTGTTGTTCCTGGGAGACATAGGCGACTCGTTGACGGATGCCGCGCGGGGCATTCCACAGGTCATGGCCGAGCACCCGCGCCTCACCCCGCTGCGGCCGCAACAGCCCCATGAGCATCCGCAGCGTGGTGGTCTTGCCCGCCCCGTTGCGCCCGATGAGGCCGTATACCGAGCCCCGCGGGACCGTTAGATCGAGACCATTGACGGCAATGACGCCGCCGCGAAAGGATTTGGCCAGATCGGTGGCCGCGATGGCGGGTTCGTTCATGAGTTGGGAGGGGTTGGGTGGTTAGATCCGTTGAGTTCCGCCAATGCGCCGCGCAAGGCGTCGAGGGCCTCCGGGTCGGACGCCCCCATCTGGCGGGCTTCCACGGCGAGTTGCGAGGCCAGCACTTGCAGCCGTTCACGCCGCCGCGCCGCCGGCCACACCGGTTGGAGCTCCGCCACGAACGCGCCCCGCCCGTGGCGGATATCAATCACGCCCTCGTGCCCCAACTCGCCGTAGGCCTTGACGATGGTCGTCGGATTGACCGCCAGAGCGCGCGCCAGCTCGCGGATCGATGGCAGCGCGTCCCCCGCCGCCAAGGCACCGGACGCCACGTAATGGCGGATCTGGTCCATCAGTTGGCGGTACACCGGCACCCCGGTGTGAACGTTGAGTTGAAAATGCAGCATGGGACAACCGTGTTCTGGTGTATGGTAACTGCCATACACTACGGCGCAAGCGAATATTTTTTAAAAGTTGAAAAAAATTCGCGGGTCGGCGGAGCGGGCTCAGGATATCTGAGCCTGGCCCGGAGCATGCCGCTGATACGACACCTGGCAAGCGGGGTGCCCTAGCCGGGCTATTCCAGCGCCGGCCACACGACCTTGGCCAGCTTCTGTTCCTCAAGGTTTTGATAGGAACCGTAGAAGTCGCTGTTGCAGTCCATCCACAAGGTGAGCCGGTGCATGTCGTCGTTGCTGAGCTTCAGGTCGTGGTGACCTTTGACGAGCAACTGATACAACTTCGAGCGGCGCGCGCCGATCTGTCCCGGCTTGCTATCGGGCTCGCCGTCAAAGACCGCGTTATCCCAGAAAAATGTGAAATTGCGCAGCGAATTGTATGAGGTGCAGAACTCGCCGTTGGGGGCGCCGCCACTGCGGGATAGATCCGGGCACTTCTTGCCCTCGGCCGTGCGCTTGGTGTGGCACTCGACGCAATTGCGGTCCAGCACGGGTTGCACGAGAATCGGATAGCTGAACGGTTTGGAGCCATCCACCTCAGGCTGGATCACCGACGGCTGGCGCCGCAGCGCTGTGGCCTGGCTGTTGCCCGCGCCGTATCCACTGGTGGGCGAGTTGTGGCAACCGAGGCAGGTCAGGGTTTCGCCGGGATGCACATAAGTGGCGCTGCGCATCGACTGCACCGCCACCCCATCGGCACCCAGCGCCTGGAAATACACCGGACGGTCCACCGGCAGCTTGAAAAATGCGCTGCCATCCGGCTCGACCGGCACGGTCCCCAGCACCATGCGGGCGCTCTTCTGGTCGCCGAAGCCGATGCGCGGGCTGTTGGCGATCGGGGTGGTCTTGGGAAGGAGCTGGATGATGCGCAAAGCGGTGATCTTCGGCAGATCCTTCATCGGATAGATGCTGTTATAGACATTCATCACGCCCACGGTGCCAAAGTCCGGAATGCTCTTCGGGTCCGGCGGTACAAACTTGGCACCGGCGGCGAGCGGCTTGCCCACGGCGGTCATGTGCGGGATCACCGGCGGCACCGGGCGCGCCTTGACGGGAATGGGGTCGAGGCAGGAAATTTCGTCGTCGCGGTACAACAACTCCTTGTTGCCGAACGCATCCACCAGATAGATGCCATAATTGTTAGCCGTGCCGGCGTCCGAGCGGCTGTCCTTGTCGTAGACGCACAGGAAGAAATGTTCGCTCAGTGGATAGGGCGCGGCATAATTGGCCGGCGGCCCGTGGGTGCCGATTTCCGCCTCGGGGAACAACTGGTCCGGAGTCATGCGTTTGACCGGCGCCATCGCGTTGTCATCCGGCATCAGCGGGTCCACCAGGATGATCGAGCCATAGGCCTGGCCGTGGTGACAGGCGGCGGTGCCCATGTATTTGTGCGAGCCGGGAATGGCGCGCATCGATATTTCAAACTGGGGCCGGGCACCCATGTTCGGTGAAAAATTGCCGTGGATGGCGCGCGGATCGCGGCCGTCCGGCGTGGTGGTCCAAGCGTGGTGGGCCTGGCTGAAGCCGCGGTCGACGTAATCCCATCGGGTGTAGACGACCATGCCGTCGTTGTTCACGCTCGGCTGCCATTCGTTGGTTTCGTGCGGGCTGAGGGTGACGATGTCGCTGCCGTCCGCATTCATGGAATGGAGGGTGAAGCTGGGCACCGGTCGGCCATGGCAGCGGCCGAAGCCACCGCGGCGCTCCGAGACGAAGATGATGCGGCCGTTGGGCAGGTAACAGGGGTCGAATTCATTCCACGTGCCGTCCGTCAACTGGGTCAGTGCGCTACCGTCGAGGTTGACGTGAAAAATCTTGTAGGTGTTATCCTCGGAACCGCTGCCCGAGTAGCGTTTGCGGTCAGCCTCGTTGTCCGCAATTTCAGTGCAGGCAAATATCACTTCTTTGCCGTCATAACTCAACTCAGGCGCTAGAAATCCGTCCTTGGGTGTTAGAACACGCCCCTTGTAACGGCCGTTTCCGCAAGCGGATTTCTCCAACACGTTGCGGGTGGTCGGCTTGTCCGAAAACGGGTTTTCCAACACAAACAATCCGCCCCCGCGGATCGCGTTGAATCCGAAATACTGGTCGCACATGTGGTTGCCGGTGGTCTCGGCATTGGGACAAAAATGGCGCTTGATAAAAAGGATTTGGTTGAAATCCAGCAGCGGATTGGCGAAGGCCACCTTGCGGCGCAGCGTGCAGGCCGCCTGCAGCAATGCGGCGCGCTGCGGGGTGGCAAGCGCCACCTGGCCGGCCTGGATCTTCAACTCGGCGAGGCGTTGAGCCTCGGGCCGGAGGTCCGGGCAACGCGGAAGGGTCTTGAGATGATCCATCAGTGCGCCCACGCGGCGCAGCACCGCATCGGCCTCGTCCTTGTCGGCGGGATCCGGCAGGGATTGCTTGTCATACACCTGGTCGGCCGCAGGCCAGCGCTGGGGCTCGGTGGTGGGCTGGCGGACGGGCTTGGGCGCGACCTTGGTCGCAGGCACCTTGTCGCCTTGGTATTCGATTTTGGCGTCGGCCCAGTCGGAGTGATCAAACGCGTAGCCGTCCGGCGTGGTGTCCACCATCAGATCGAGGACCAGCACACCCTTGACGTCGATGTCGCAGGGCTTGAGCTCGCCTCCGCCTGTTAGGACGCCGCTCGACCAGAGTTTTTTATCATCGCCCATCACGATGAACTCGACCGAGCCCTGTTTGCCGACTTCATCGTCCACGCCGGCGAGGGCCTGGAAGCGCAGGCCGTGGCCGCCAAGATCGATGCGCAGACTGCCCGGCGGGTGGGTGCCGATGCCCCGCTGGTGGACCGTGCCGCGCAAGGTGAGGGGATGATTGTCGACGGATTTCTTGGCTTGGGTGGAGCCATAGCCGGAGACCGCCCCGCTAAGGTCCATCTCATCCAGCCAGACGACGCGGTTCGCCGCCGCGTTTAACGGCGACGCCCCCAAAGTCAGGATGACAAGAGCTGCGATCAGGGCGAGGGATTTCATATTCATAGCGGCGGCGGGGTGGATACGGACGAGGCGGCGGGAAAATTCCACCAAGCTACGCCATGCCGCCAGAAACGGTTGCATGGGTTCGCAACTTGGACAGTGAGGTTCGCTAAATAGGCAGTGTCGCGGCAGGCCTGCAGGGTCACCAAGCGCTCTTGCTGCCGTCACTTCTCCCCGCCGCGGAGAAATTTCTCAACAGCTGCCGGGTCCAGCAATTTCACGTGGGTGGGATTGCCGACGGCCGGATTCTGGAACTTCCACACCACTTGTTTGGCGGGGGTCACCTCGAAGACGGGGAATTTGCTGGTGTAGGCGGCGACGACTGTGTTGCCGTTAGGCAGGCGCAGGCAACCGGCCGAGTAGGCGAAGCCGATCTCCGGGATGTCCTCCGCAGTGAGTTTCCAGACGATTTTACCGGTCGGATCGACTTCGATGACGGGTGCGCCATACGCGCCGCCGATGAGCAGGTTACCGTTTTGGAGGAGTTCCGCGCTATGGACGATGGGCCATTTCACACCTTGCGTTTCGATGTTCTTTCCCAACAACACCCGCACTTGTTTGCCTTGGGCGTCGTATTCACGGATGTTGTTCTCGCCGGCCGCGGTCACCAGATAGGTTCCCTGCGGGGTCTTGCGGACCTGGCGCATGTGGCTGTGGGCGTTGCCGCCCAGGGTGAGTTTGATCTCCTTGGTGATGTTGCCGTGATTGTCCAGTTCGAGCAGGCGGCATGTGCCGCCCTCGCCGATGAGCGCGCCGCCGCCGGGCAACGGCTGGCAATTGTGAATCTCGACCGGCACGTCCTTGGGGGCTTCATACTGCCAGACGACCCGCTGGTCCGCGGTGACTTCCCGCACCTGGTTGCCGCCGCTGAGCAGGACATGAAGGTTAGGAAGCAACCAGGCGTCCTGGCAGGGACCGGGCATTTTCGCCGATTCCCACATCACCTTGTCGTCGGGAGCGACGACATAGGCGGCGTTGCTGGAATAACTCGCGATGAGCAGCGGCGGGTGCTTGCTGCCGGAATCCGCAGCGCAGGCCCCGGGCGAACAGCCCAACCATCCCGCGAAAACCAATCCCGCAAAACGAATTCTCATCGGATGGGTGGGTGTGTGTTAGCCACGCTTTAAGCTTGAGCCGTGCTCAGGGGAGTTCGAGGTAGGAAATGGTGATCGGATCGTCGTGCTTGGTGTTCTTGAGGCCGGGGAAGGGCATGTCGAAATTCACGATGATGAGCTTGTTGCCGAGCAGGACTGTGGAGCAGGGTTGGTCGAGCAGACCGTTCTTGCCGTCGGTGTCGTCATTCTCCCAGATCATTTGCAGCGAGTGGTTGCGGGCGTCGTAGATGTGGATCGAGTTGCGCGCCGAGTTGGCCAGATAGATCTTGTCGGTCTTCTGGTCGCACCAGATGCCGTCGCAACACTTGAAGGAGGCGTCGTCGATGATCTTCACGTTGCTCTTGACGCTGCCGTCGGCATTGAAGCTGATCTTGAAAAACTGGCCGTCGCCAAACAGGCCGACATAGAGGTTGCCGGCGCTGTCGAACGCCTCGCCGTCGGCACCGGCGGCCGCCTCGAGCGAGCCGTCGGGCTTGGGCGGCAGCGGTTTGCCGGTGAAGGTGGCGATGATGTGCGGGTCCTTGCCCAGCGGCAGCACCTTGACCACGGGCTTGCCCGCGCCGATCTCGTCGAGCGAGAAGCGCCGCACGCCGCTCTGGTCGCGCTTGTCCGGCAGGTCGAAGAATGTATCGGTAAGATAAAGATCATTGCCCTTGAAGCGGATGGCATTGGACAGCTTGGTGCCCTCGACGGCCACCTCGCAGGACATCGGTTTGCCGTCCTTGACGATGACGCGGAGGATGCGCGACTGGTGGTCCTTGTCGTCAAAGTACTGGTTATCGCAGATGTAGAGGTTGCCATCGGGGCCGAATTCCATGCCCATCGGATGGACCTTGCCGGTCTTCGGGTGCGGCGGCAGCTTGACAAACCAGTCGGTCTTCTTGCCGGCCGCGTCGAGCATGACGATTTTGGGGGTGAATTTCTCGTATTCGAGGCAGTTGGGCAATGAGACCAAGACGTGCCCCTTGCCATCCAGTGCGAGTTCATCGGGCACCGCGCAATCCCCGGTCAGATCACAGAAAAGCTTGGGCTTGAGGCTCAGCGGTGCCAGTAGCGTCACCGGGCCGGGATCGGCCTTGGCGAGGGCGGAGCCGGCGGATGGCGCCGGTTTGGACGCGTCCTTGGCATTAGCGGCGGCCAGTGCTGCGGCCACCGCCGCGCATGTTAGAAAAGCGCGTTGCGAACCGGCTCGAAGGCGGATGCCAGGGCGCGGTGCGACGAGTCGGGATGCGGGGAGGCCGGCGGGAGCAGGGGAGTTAGTCATGGCTGTATTTGATAGCGGCTTGAGGATGCACAATTGAGCGGTGGTGCCAAGCACGATTTTCGGGCAATTTCCGCGCGGCCGGATTTGCGGTGGGCGTGGTGATTCATGACATAATGTTAGTGAAACAGGCCTGCCGGGGAACGCCTGGGAATGCCGCCGGCGGGGTGGTGAATTTTCCCTCAATTTCCCCTTGTCAGGGGAGCCGCGATTGCTGATGTTAGGGCTCGTATGAAATTACACACACTCATCCTAGCGGCAGGATCCGTCGCCGCATCCGCCTTTGCCGGAGTATCAACTCCCGTCACCGCCACCGCGCCCGGCACCGAACCGTCCCTCATGGGGTGGTTCATCGCCGGATCCTTCGGCCAAATCTACGACGTGGGCAAAGGTCTCGACGCCGCCGCCTTCGACGGCACCAATTATGATAGCGCGAACGTTGGCAAACTCGACTTCGACATGTACAACCTGCAGATCGGCCGCGATTTCGGCCTGTTGGACGAAGGCTTCGACATGGCCGCCTATCTCGAAGTTGGCTATCTGGATGGCAGCGTGTCCGTCGCAGCGCATCCGCTGTCCATCGTCACGCTGCCGACGGATTTCGGCATTGACGCCCAAATCATTCCCGTCACCGCCAACTTCAAGTTGGAGCATGCCATCGCCGGCCCGCTCAGTTGTTATTTCAGCGGTGGTCTCGGTTATGCCTGGACGAGGTATTCCGGCAACAACACCTCTGAGAGCTCGTCCGCCAACGGTGGCGGCTTTTACGCCCAGTTTACCACCGGACTCATTTACAACATCAACCCGCATTTGGAGATTTTCGGCGGCGGCCGCTGGCTCTATCTGAGCAATCTTAGCGGTGCCAAGGTCGGGTTCAATCACGCGGCCGAGATCAAGCTGCAGGACGCATGGGCCTGGGAAGCGGGCATCCGTTTCAACTTCTGATCAAGGCCCGTCCGCGAGCCCCCGGGGCACCCGTCGTTAGAACGGGTGCTCCTTTTGCGTCCTCATGGGCTTGCTGATTATGGCTGCCGGAACCACGGAGCCGGTTCAGGCGATGTTGGTGAAGACCGCCTGCACATCGTCGTCATCCTCGATGCGGTCGAGGATTTTCTCGACGTCGATCATTTGCTCCTCACTCAGCTCGATCGGCTGGGTGGGAAGGCGCTTGAGGCCGGCCTTGGGCGAGGCGATGCCCAATTGCTCCACCGCGTGGCAGAGGCTGGCAAAGGCGCTGTACTCGCCGATGACCGAGACGATGCCGTCCTCGACCTGCAATTCCTCCAGCCCGGCGTCGATCAATTCGAGTTCGATTTCCTCGAGGTTGCCAGCCTCCGGCACGGGAAATTCGATGACGGTTTTGCGCGCGAACATGAAATCCAGCGACCCGGAGTTGACCAGCTGGCCGTTGTTCTTGTTGAAAATGGTTTTCATGTTAGTCACCGAGCGGTTCGAATTATCGGTGGCGCATTCGATGAAAAACAACGAGCCGTGGGGGCCCTTGCCCTCGTAACTGACTTCGGAAATATCGGCACCGTCCTTGCCGGCGGCGCGCTTGATGGCGGCCTCGATATTCTCGCGGGACAGGTTCTGAGCCTTGGCATTGATGATGGCCACGCGCAGCGGCGCGTTGCTTTCCGGATCGGGCCCACCGTTTTTGGCGGCGAGGGTGATCGACTTGGCGAGCTTGGGAAACACCTTGGACATGGTGGCCCAACGCGATTCCTTGGCCCGGCGGCGGCATTCAAAAGCTCTTCCCATGGTTCGTGCGGTGCGGTTTGCCCGGGGAGGCCCCGGCACGCCGATTGAAGCAGACCCGCCGCAAAATTCAAGTGCGGATTGGCATGAGCATCGACGCTCACAGAGCGACGCCACAATCCGCCCCGGCGCAAGCCTTGTGGTGGCGGTCTGTGACCGTCGCTGCGCAGGCGCGGCCCACGGGCAGCGACGCTCACAGAGCGACGCTACAATCCGCCGCATTTGTCCCTCCAGCGGATATCCGGTTGCGCCAGCGGGATGGGCGGGGTACCCTTGCAGCCTAGCAATGCCGCAGGAATCGCCCCCGAGTGAGGCCGCCGGAGCCATTGCCAATCAACAGCACAACGAACCATGCAACAACTCCCCATGACAGCCGCGAAGAAAACGGTGGTGGTGTGGTCGGAAGGAACTGCGCCAGCAGTCATCTATCCGAACGATATCAACGCGGCCATTGCCGACGGGCTGCGGGAGTCAGCGGCGATGACGATCTGGGACGTGGTGCTGGCTAACTTGACTGACCCGGAGCAGGGATTGCCGGATCACTTGCTGGCCAAAGCCGACGTGTTGGTGTGGTGGGGCCACGAGAGGCACGCGGAGGTGAGTGACGAACTGGCGGCCAGAATTGCCAAGCGGGTCAGGGCCGAGGGTATGGGCTTTATCGCGTTGCACTCCGCGCATTTTTCCAAGCCCAACCGGCTGCTGATGGGCACGCCATGCAGCTTCGCCGCCTATGTTTGCGACAACAGGGAGACGGTGATCAGGGTCAGTGAGGCCGGACATCCCATCGCCACCGGCGTGGCCTCGGAGTTCACCATCGGCAACGAGGAACGTTACAGCGATCCGTACGCCGTGCCCCCGGCCGCGGCAACGCCTTTCTGCGGCACCCACGTGCACCAGGACGGGACGCGGGAGGAAAGCATCCAAGGCTACTGTTGGACGGTGGGCCAAGGCAATTATTTCTATTTCCAGGCCGGCCACGAGACCAGCCCGATCTATTTTCATCCGGAGGTCCGCAAGATTCTCGCTAACGCGGTGAACTGGGCCGTGAAGCACTAGCCCCGCCTGTCGGGGCGAATCCAAGTCCGCTCCCGATGCCCCCCGCCGCCGCAAGGAAACCGTCCTCATCGAGGCCGCAGCCAGGCGGCAGGGGCAGCCCGCCGGCGGGCGCGGCAGGCCCGTGGGCTGACAAACCTCCTGCGGCGGAGCGCGCGAGGTGCCATCCCGGCAACAAGCGGCCCCAAGTGCCGGGCTTGCCGCCGCTCTGCACGTCTTTCACGTCAGGCACCGGCGACGGGTCCGGCATCGACATCGCCACCACCACGCCCGCCACCGCCAGGCACGGGCAATGCAGCAGACCGGGCCGCAGCAATGGCTCGACCGCCCGCGCACCGAAATCGTAAAACACGAGGGTTTTATCCAGATTAGCGGAGGCCAGCGCGGTCCGCAACGCGTCGCCACCGACCCACGGGCCGGCGGCATCCGGCGGCAGGCCGGAGTGGAGCTGCGGTGTTGCCTGATAGAGCTCGGCGAATGCCGCAAACAACCCCGGCAGAGCTGCCGCCAGCGGGTCGCCCGCCAGTGCCCCAAAGGACTCGCGGCGTTGCAGCGCATTGACTTGGCCTAGCTGATAGCCGTTGATCCACAATTGCCGCCGCTGCTCGTCGGCGAAGGCGCGCCACGCCACCGCCGCGCCGCCGCGCGGCACCCGCATCCGCCAACCGGGCGCATTGAAGCGCTCGTCGATCGCCTCCGCAGACGCTTGCAGCAGGGCATCGCGCAGGCCGTCAAGGTCGGCCGCGGCAGAGCCGATCGGGGCACCCAGCGCGACGGTTATATGATGGCGGATGGCCTGGTACGGCCACTTGGCGAAGAACCGGTTGCGCTCGAACGAGAAGATCGAGCCCCACGAACCGTCGCACCACAAGGGCACCACCGGATGGCTGGCCTTGCGGGCGATGAGGGCGAAGCCGCGCTGCAGCTGGCAGAGGGTGCCGGTGCGGGTCAACTGCCCCTCGGGGAACAGGCACACGGTGTCACCCTGGCGCAGGGCCGCGATGATGCTGCGGATCGCCTCGCGCGGTTGCTCGCGGTTGATGGTCAGCGTGTCGAAAAAACTCACGAACCAACGCAGCGTGCGGTGCTGCATGAACACATCATCCATCACGAAGCGCACCGGGCGGCCGCAGGCGGCTGTGATGAAGAACGCGTCGGCATATGTCACATGGTTCGGCAACAACAACACGCCGCCGTGCGTCGGCAGACGCTCGAGATTGACCGTGCGGACATGATAGATCGAGCGCACCACCGAGGCGGCCAGCACGCGGAGGAAGTGGCCCGGCAACAGACGGATGATGAAATAGGTCATCAGCGCGCAAATCAGGCCGGCCACGGCGATTTGCACGCGCAAGCCCTGCAGCGCATCGAGCCCGCACAGCCGGGTGATCCAGCCGAGCGTCTCGATGATGGCCGCCGCGAGCATCCCGGCAAAGCAATCCTGCAGGTTCACCGCGCTCTGCATCTCGCCGCGCTTGCCTGGCGGATAGCGGTCCTGCACCCAGGCATTGAGCGGCGCGAGGTACACCGCCGCACTCATCGCCAATAACACCAGCGCTACGAAAAACCCGCCACCTCCCAGCGGCAGACAGGCAATCAACAGCGCCAGCACCGCCATCGCCACGCCCGCCACCGGCACCCAGCCCAATTCGATGCGCCGACGCAATACAAACGCCGCCAAGCCGAAGCCCGCGATCATGCCCAGCGAGGCCGCCCCCATGAACTCGGACGACAAGGTGCCAAAGCCGCCGTGCCCACCCGTCATCGCCTTGGCCAGCTTCACCGACCACAGGTTGAGAAAGGTCGCCAAGCCCCAGAAAAACGCCATGCCAAAGGACGCCCGGCGCAGCGGCCCGTCGCGCCACAACTCCTTCAAATGGCCGAAATGCTGCGTCAGAATGCCCGCCGGCATGGGCACAGCGCTGTGTGCCGGCACCCGCGGCACCACCCACGCCATGGCCAGCGCCGGCACCGAACACAATGTGAGAATCACCAGCGGCATCAGCGCCGCGCTCCAAGCCACCGCCTCGGTGCCACCCATGGCCCGGTAACGCGAATCATACAGCCAACCGGCCAGGATCTGCCCCGCCAGCATGCCCAGCATCGAAGTCATCTGCTGGATGCCCGAGGCGAACCCGAGGTGCCGCGAACCCAGCAATTCCTTGTTGCTGCCGATTTTGGCCGGACTGAAAAACGCCGCCTGGGTGGCCAGGGCGAAAAAACCCACCATCGCCACCGGCATGTTGCGGATGACCACCGCGCCGCAGATTGAGGCCAGGACGCACACCTGCGCCACCGCCGCACCTAACATCACATCGCGTTTCGAGAAGCGGTCGCTCATCCAGCCGGCCAGCGGGGCGAACAACACATACGGCAGGGTGATTAGAATCGCCGCCCACGATTCCACCGCTACACCCACCGCGCCGCCGAGGGACACCAACATGAACTGGGCGACCTTGTCATTGAAGGCATTCTGCGTCTGTTGCACGATCATGCTCCAAAACCCCACCCAATGGCGGCGCGTGGGCGTATCAGAGGGTGAATTGCTAGACGTCATGAGGGTTCACCATGTTGGCATCGTGTGTCATCGTGGAATGGGGAGCGCCGGCGGGACGCCGGCAGTGTCCGGCATCCTGCCGAACACTTTTTCGAGGAGGAGATGCGCAGGAAACGATCATCGGGAAGTCGTGCCAACATTCCCCCCCGTCTCAGCGCACCCGTTCCAACAGCCACGCCAGCAATCCCGCCACCGGCAGCCGCTCCTGCTCCATGGAATCGCGGTGCCGGATGGTGACGGTGTCCTTGAGGGTGTCGCCGTTTTCGCCGAGGGTATCGAAATCCACCGTGATGCAGAACGGCGTGCCGATCTCGTCCTGGCGGCGGTAGCGCCGGCCGACCGCGCCGCCGTCGTCGTAGAACACGTTCATCCATGGTTGGAGTTGTTTCTGGATGGCGCGGGCGATGCGCACCTGTTCGTCGTTTTTCTTGAGCAGCGGGAAGATGCCCACTTTCATCGGGGCCATCCGCGGCACGAAGCGCAGCACGGTGCGGATCTCCGCCTTGCCTTTATCGTCGGTTAGGGTCTCCTCGTCGAACGCCTCGCAAATGAGCGCCAGCACGGTGCGGTCGCAGCCGGCGGACGGCTCCACCACATGCGGCAGGAAGCGCTGCTTGGTTTCCTCGTCGAAGTAGACCAGCGATTTGCCGGCGGCCTTTTCATGCACTCCCAAGTCGTAGTCGGTGCGGTAGGCCACCCCTTCCAACTCCTGGATGCCGAAGGGAAACTCGTATTCGATGTCGTAGGTCCGCTTCGAGTAGAACGCGCGCTCGCCATCCGGCACATCCAGAATGTGGAGTTTTTCGCGCGGGATGCCGATTTCGCCGTAAAACTTCAAGCGTTCCTCCAACCACTCGTCGGTGAGCCGCATGCCGTCGTCGGGATGGCAGAAGTACTCGATTTCCATCTGCTCGAACTCGCGCGAGCGGAAGGTGAAATTGCGCGGGTTGATCTCGTTGCGGAACGACTTGCCGCACTGCGCGATGCCGAAGGGCAGCTTCACCCGGTTGGAATCCAGCACGTTCTTGTATTGCACGAAGATGGATTGGGCCGTCTCCGGGCGCAGATAGGCGATCTGGTCGCCGGTGGCGCCGAAGTTGGTTTGCAACATCAGGTTGAATTGGCGCGGCTCGGTTAGAAGCGAGCCGTTATCGGGATTGAACTGGGTGGTGCCGTTGACCTCTTCGCTTGTTTCCCCCACCAGCACCAGGCTCTTGAGGATTTCCTTGGGAGTCATCGCGGCGGCCGGGACCGGTTCGCCAGCGGCTGCGCCGTCCTGCGCGGTCACCTGGGTGATTGGCTGCAGGACACCGGCGGCAAACTGCGCATAGTATTCCCGGGCGGTTTTCTTCACCTTGGCTTCGTCAAAGCCCGGGATCATCAATACCGAGTACGGTCGGTCGCTTTGCCAGGCCGTGCCGGGCAGGCTTGCACCTTGGAAGTGAAACACCGTGCCGTCTTGGGACGGAATTTGATCAGCCCGCAGGCGGGCTTTGGATAGCAGACAATCGCACATCGGATCGGAAAACCCGCCGACGTGACCCGAGGCCACCAGCACCTGCTCCATGGTGAGGATGGCGCCGTCCATGCCGAGCACGTCATCGCGCTCCTGCACGGTCTTGCGCCACCAATATTCTTTCAGGTTGCGCTTCAATTCGGCACCCAGCGGGCCGTAATCCCAGCAACCGTTAAGCCCTCCATATAGCTCGCCGGCCTGGAAAATCAACCCGCGGCGCTTGCACAGGGAGACGATTTTTTCCATGCGGGCGGGATCGGTGCTGTCTTTGTTGGCCATAGGGGTCGGGGGTCGGGGCCCAGATCCAAGCAGGCACCAAGCTTCTCTGCAAGCCACGATTCCTATCAGTGGCCCGTGGCGACATGGAGGCGGGACACCGGTCCCCACGTCCATGCCGCGTGCAAGGGCCAAGCCCCAGGAGGGGCGATCTCCGAATCGCCCCGGACCATGAGGGGCCACTAGAACGCGGTGAGCCACCACGCATTGGCTCACCATGGGCCACGGCGGATCAGAGTCCGCCGCTCCGGAGGGGGGGGCACCCTGTCCCCCAGCCTATGACAAACACCCCCGACCCGGTCGCCAAGCGACCTGTCTTCCCCCCCGCCGTCCCCTTGGGGCGGATTTTCACAGCCAAATCGGCGGTTTGATGAAAATTGGTGAATTTTAGCTTGCCAAACGGTCTGGCGTCTCTAGGTTGCCCCCCCCATGCCAAGAGTTTCAGGAAAAGCAAAGACACGGAAAGCCGTCGCCAAGCGCTTCAAAGTAACGGGTACGGGGAAGATACTACGTCGGAAACAGGGCAAACGCCATTTGGCGCAATGCAAAAATCGCAAACGCAAGCGCAATCTTGGGAAAGTGACACTGGTTTCCGCCGCCGACCTCCGCAACGTCAGAGAGAATCTTCCCTTCGCCTAACTTTGAAGTAACAACGACGCAAATACGCCCCCGTCCGCGAATCGGACGGCCTTTACGCAGCCAGATCCCGCAAGGGAGACACGATCAGGCGAGACTGCGGAAGGAAATGACAACAACGGCCCGATCACAACCAACAATAGAACATGCCACGTGCCACAAATTCACCGGCCAGCCGCAAGCGTCGCAAGCGCGTGCTGCTCCGAGCCAAGGGTTTCCGCGGATTCCGCTCGAAACTCTTCCGTTATGCCAAGGACGCAGTCCGCAAGGCCCAAACCTATGAATATCGCGACCGCAAGAAGCGGAAAGGCCAGTTCCGCCGGCTGTGGACGCAGCGTATCAACGCCGCTGTCCGCGCCGAAGGCATCACCTACTCGCGCTTCATCGAAGGTCTGAAAGCCGCCGGCATCGAAGCGGATCGCAAGGTCCTCTCCGATATCGCGATTCAGGACGCCCCGGCGTTCTCGGCCATCATCGCCCAGGCGAAATTAGCGCTCGCCGCCAAAGTGGCCGCCTGCGCCTGATTCCGCCAATCCATCCCTCAACCCGCCGTCCGGCCTCGTGCCGGCCGGCGGTTTTTTTGAGCCCGGGCCCCGCGACGCTCGCAAACCGGCATTGGCCGCGTGGCTGCGGCGTCCCCGCCACTCAGAGGTCGAACACAGAGCTCTGGAAATCTGCGGCCGCGCGGCCGGCTGCCGCAGTTCTGCGCAGGCGGCAGGCGGCACGGACGAGCCAGCCGCCCGTAATGCTGACCGGGGTGCCGCAGAGCAGAAGAAAATGCCAAGCACCGTGTAAGTTGTACACAAACCGGAAAATACCAAGACAAGTCCACAAGATAGCCTCGGTAGCTATGCAGCTTTGTAGACCCACCGCCTATTCCCATGCCCGCACACCGCCCTCTCTTGTTAGCTGCCGCCCTCTTGGCCTCGCTCAGTCCGCTACCGTTGTTTGCAAAAGTTGACCCGCAAGTTGAAGCCGCCGTCAAAGCAGTCTACCCAGCGCTTGTGCGCATCTACGTGGTTTCCGAAGAAGGAGGTGCCGGACGGATGCAAAAGCAACGCGCCAGCGGCTCAGGGACCATCATTCACCCGGACGGCTACATCCTGACTAATCACCACGTCGCCGGACGCGCCACCCGCATCGTCGTCAATTTGGCCGACCGGCAGGAGTTGCGAGCCACACTCGTGGGCACCGATCCGCTCGCCGACCTAGCGGTCCTCAAGATTGACAAAAAGGACCTCCGCGACCCGAATATGCCATTGCCAGTGGCCAAGTTTGGCGACAGTTCGGAGCTGGCCGTCGGTGACACTGTGCTGGCGATGGGCAGTCCCGCCGGCCTGTCGCAATCGGTGACACAAGGGATCGTGGCCAACACGGAAATGATTGCGCCGGGCGGCTCGATGCGGCTGGACGGCGAAGCAGTGGGTGAATTGGTGCGCTGGATCGGCCACGACGCGGTGATTTTCGGCGGCAACTCCGGCGGGCCGCTGGTCAATCTCAAGGGCGAGATTGTCGGCGTGAATGAAGTGGGAATCGGCAGCCTCGGCGGTGCCATTCCGTCCAACCTGGCCAGCAAGGTGTCGGGACAACTCATCGCCGACGGTTGCGTGCGCCGCAGCTGGATCGGCCTGGGTGTGCAGCCGCTTCTCAAGACGATCCGCGCCAATGAAGGAATTCTCGTCAGCGGCGTGATTGCGGATTCGCCGGCGGCAGCCGCTGGTTTGCAGGCGGGCGACCTGGTATCGCGCTGCAACGGGGTTGCGGTGGCGGCGTCCCGCGCGCCGGAAGACATTCCCGTTTTCAACCGGATCCTGCTGGAGTCGCCGATCGGTTCCGAAGTCGTGATGGAGGGCACCCGCAACGGCGCCCCCATGACCTGGAAGGCCGCCACCGTGGAGCGCGAAGCCGCCGAGCCCCGCGAAAAGGAACTGCTGTCATGGGGCATGACCGCCCGTGACCTCACCAAACTGGCGGCCAGAGCACTGCTGCGCGCCGACAACCGCGCCGCCGTCGTTCAAAGCCTGCGTCCGGGTGGGGCCGCCGCCTACTCGAAGCCGGCCATCACCCCCGGCGATCTCATCCTCGAAGTCGCGGGCCAGCCCATCACCAACACGGCCGACCTGATCCGGGTCACCGCCGAACTCACCAAGGACAAGACCAAGCCCGAGCCAACCCTTGTCGGCTACGAACACAACGGCCATAGTTTTCTCACGGTCGTGAAAATCGGCCCGGAACCGGAAAGCGACAAACCCGGTCTCGCCCGCAAGGCGTGGATTGGCATCGATACCCAGGTGATTTCGTCCGACCTCGCCGAGGCCCTGGCCATCCCCGGAGCCAAGGGCGTCCGCGTCACCCAGATCTATCCGGGATCCAACGCGGAGAAAAGTGGTCTGAAAGTCGGCGACCTGATCCTCAAACTTGATGGCACGGTCATATCCGCCTCCCGTCCGGAAGACTCAGACGTCTTCACATCTCTGATCCGCCAATACAAAATCGGCACCGAGGTGACGCTCGCGGGCCGCCGCGGCAAGGACGAGCAGACCCTCAAACTTGCTCTGGAAGCCAGCCCGGAATCCAGCGTCGAGCTTGATTCCCACGAATGCAAACCGCTCGAATTCAACTCGCGCGACATCGCCAAATCCGACCGCATCACAGAAAAGCTTCCCGACACCCTCCAAGGCGTGCTCATCACCGAGGTCAAAGGCTCGGGCTGGGCCGCCCTCGGCGGGCTTGCCAACGGCGACATCCTCATGTCCATCGATGGCAAGGCCACCGATTCGATCAAAACACTCAAGACCCAGCTCGACGAGCTTGAAAAATCCAAGCGCAGTCCCTTTGTCCTCTTCGTCAAGCGCGGCATCACCACCCGCTACGTCGAACTCGAACCCTCTTGGTAATCGCTCCAGTCAATCTACCTAACATACTACCACCAACACCAACCACACCGCATGAAACTTCGCCCATTGATTCTGGCCGCGCTGGCCGCCGCCCCCTTCGCCAGTGCCGCCACCGGTCCTCTCAAGGACAAGGCCCTCGCCCTGGCCGCATCTAACAAAGACTCGGTGGTACAACTCAGTGCCACGGTGGAAATTGAAATGACCGCCGGGGACCTCGCGCCCAAGAAGGAGGAGCGCAAGCTTGAAACCTCCGGTTGCGTCATCAGCAAGGACGGACTGATCGTCGTGCCGCTCTCCACCCTCGATCTGGCCGCCGCTGCCGATGGCCGCACCGTCAACACCCAGAAGGGCCCGCTCAAGATTTCCGCCAAAAGCACCACCAAGGAGGTTAAGATCATCATGCCGGATGGCAGTGAGACCCCCGCCAAGGTCGCCTTCAAGGACGCCGATTTGGATCTGGCATTCATCCGGCCGGAGAAGCCCGAGGGAGTGACCTTCACCCCGGTTGACATCGCCAACTCCACCCCTTTTGCGATGCTCGAGGACATCATCATTCTCGGCCGTCTCGGCAAGGATCTCAACCGCGAACCGGTCATCATGACCAGCGAGATCATCTCCATCATCACCAAACCGCGTAACTACGCCCGCGTCGGCGCCCCCTGCCTCGGCATGCCCGTGTTCAACGCCGAAGGTAAGTTCGTCGGCTTTGGCATCAACCGCTTCAGCGCCAAAGGCGAAGACAGCGACCAAGGGCCAACCTCGTCCAACGTGATCCTTCCCGCCGCCGATTTGATAGAATCCGCCGCCCAGGCAAAGTAAGCGACAAGCGGGAAGCCCGTCGACCAAGACAGGCGGGACGTCCAATACTGTCAGTTTAGAAGGAGGATAGGCTTCCAGCCTGTCATGCACGACGGGCTTCCAGCCTGTCGTTTCATGCGCAGACAGGCTGGAAGCGCTGTCTTCCCTCACAGGCTGGACGCCTGTTTTCCGATCGGAGCGCGCTAGACTGCCAGTACTGGGCGGGACTCCTATCCTCCTGCCAAACTGACTGTATTGGGCGGGCCGAGGGTTTCCTGTTCGAAATCCCCGCGATCATTGTGCTCGGCAATGGCCTGGATCTCCGCACGCACGTCCGCCAAGAGCGGCTCTACTAACAATTTCGGCAGCAGTTGCCGGTCGTAGGGAGTCAACGGGCTGGGCTGGCCACCGGGCCGCCATTGCATGCGGAATGGCAGGACGGGGCGCGGGGCGGCCTCACGGAGCTTGAGCAAAATATGCCATCCCGCCGGGTCGGTATCGCCGAAATGATGGTGCGGCAGGTCGGCCGGCAGTTTGCCTAGCAACTCACGGAAAGCCGGCGTGGGGAACGACGTGGCGGCAATCAGCACGCGCCGGTCGTGATTGGCAGCGGCATATTGGCGGAAAGTCGTCTTGCGGTTCTCGATGGTTAGCAAACGCGCGGCGGAGGTGGATATTGCGGTGCAGCGGGTGAGATCGGCGGCGGATATCAATACATTGCTGAGCCCTGCAAAGTCGTGGACGCTGCCATCGGCAAAGTGCAGACAAACCGGGCCATGCAACTCGACGTGAGACTCGCCACCCACGAAGCCGAACGACTTCAGCGGCGTGGCGGTTCCGAACAGCCGTGCCAAGCCGGATTCAAAGGTCCGCTGGTGGCGCTCCAACCCTTTCGAGTCGAGCCCGATATCCACGCTGGCCTGCCGGATCAGCGTGGCCGGCGGCCAGTCCCGCTCGCTGAGTTTTAAAATGATATCTAACACACGATGCAGGGTCGCCGGATGGGTCCAGCTGAACGGGCGCAGCGAGCGGGCGCCGGCAAAGGCCTGCCGCAGAGCCACGCAAAGCGCGGCCCATTCGTTAGGAAAGCGTGGGTGCCCGGCCGCGGAAAATTCCGCCACAACAGCCAGCGACGCGGCTTGCAGGACATCGCCGGCGGTGCCGCCGAAAAGCCCGCGCAACCACGCTTCCTGCGCGAGTGGCACGGTCACCCGGTCAATCAGATAGGTCCGGTACCGGTGGCGCTTGAGTACCAGATGGCCGGCCGCGGCCAGCGCTTCGGCCTCGCGCCCGGCGCTGGCCTGATCCTCGGCGCTGCGGACACCGGCGCTTTCTAGCAAAGCAACCCAATCCCGCGTAAAACCCCGGCTGGACTGTGCAACGCGTTTGCCGCGGCTCGCGTGCCATTGGCGGTGCAATTGGGCGAGCCAGGCGGGCGGATTCATAATAGTGCTTCCAGCAATCTATCACGATCCACCTTGACCACCCAGTTTTCGATGTTGGTGATTTGGCCGCTTTTTTCGTCATAGCTGCGTTCGACGCGGCATTGCACGACGGTTTCAGCGTGTTGGATCATCGTTGGCAGGCGGTCTTCGGGAAAGGCCATGACGAGTTGCAAACCAAAATTGCGGGCGAGATCCAGACAGGCGTCGATCCGGTCGCCGGAGAGCTTGGAGAACGCCTCGTCCATGATGACGATGCCGAGGTTTTTGCGGCTTTCGCGCGGGCCGAGGTCATAGACGCGTTGGAAGGCGGCGAGCATGGCCACGAAAAACGGTGCTTGGTTTTCGCCGCCGCTTTGTTTCTTGGCATTGCGGTTCAGCGAGATGGCGGCACCCTCGCCCTGGCCGGTGGGGGTGGCCTGGATATCCCAGTGATGATAGTAGCGGTAGTCGAGCGCGCGTTGCTGGCGGGGATCCTCGGCGTTTTCGATGGCGGCCATGAGTGCCTCCTTCGCCTTGCCGATCTCTTCCTTGGCGGCGGAGGCAAACAGTTCGAGGCCGGGGTTGAGCCCCTTGTCCACCAGCGTCCAAATCGCGCTGTGGCTGCGGTCGGCCTGCATGGATAACTGATAGCGCCAACCGCCGATGTCATGGTCCATGGCGCGGTTGAGCTCGCGCTTGGTGCGTCCCGCCTCATCGAGTTTCTCCTTGAGCACATCGAGCACCTGGTGCTGGAGGCGATCTTCCCAATCCTTGCGGGCGTCCTCGGCGGCGAGCGTGTATTTCTCCAACTCGTGCGTTTCGAGCTCGCTGCAACGGGCATCGTAGCTGGCGTTGGCGTCGTCCTCGGGATCAAAGGCATCGGCGGTTTCCGGATGGGTTTCTGCCAGCGCGCGGCGCTCGAGATTGCGGTCCTGACGGGCCTTGTCGCTTTCGTAGGCGCGCAGCCGGGCCATTTCGGCGGCGGCTTCGAGGCGCTGCTGCCAGCGCGGGAATTGTTTGTTAGCGGAGGCGATGAGGCCCTCGATCTCGGCATCCCTGACATGATCGAGCGCCTCGCGGCTGCGCTGGCGGGCGATGAGCGCGGCTGCCGCATCCTCCTCCAAGCCCGCGATGGCATCCGTCAACTGGCGCTCCTGATGAGCGAATTTCTCGATGCTGTTAGCCAGGCGGCCGGTGCGTTCGATCACCCCTTGGAACGTTTTTTCCAGCACCCGGAGTTTTTCCACGGTGGACTCGCGTTCCGGGGTGGCTAGCAGGCGGATGGTTTCATCGAGTTGGGCGAGCTCCTTGCGCAGGCGTGGCAGGTCGCGCAGCTTCGACGAGCCGGCGGGCGGGTCGGCCTTGTCGAGCGTCCATTGGTCGCCGCGATGGAGAAACGAACGCCAATCTTCGCGCGAGCGGTGCAGGCGGGTGAGCTCTTCTTTGACCTCGGCGAGTTCATCCTGACGCAGGCTGCGCAAGCGGCGCAGCCCTTCCTCGCCGATGGTGAATTCCCTGGCGGCCTGGAAATGTTGCCGGTGCGGCGGGTCTTTGAGCCAACCGTCCCGGGAAAACGCCCGCGAATGCAATTCCAATTGGCCAGCAGTCTCCACCGCAATCATGTCGCCGAACAAATGGTGCAGGTAGGCGCCGGCAAGTTCGTGGCGGGTTTCAAACAACGCGGCTACGCTGCCGGGCTTTGGCTTGCCAGGAGCACTGCCGAGTTCGTTAGGATTGACGAGAGCCTCGTCGGCGTGGCCCAGACGGCGGGCTTGCTCCCACGCGGCCTTGAAATCCGCGGCCAGCACGGCACCGCGGTGGGTGCCGAGCAGCGACTCTAACAAAAGCCACCAAGGCTCGGCTTCCACCTTCACTTCGATCACGCGGCCGAGCGCATCGGCCTTGTGACCGCGGGACTTGAGGGCATCGAGCAGGGGCGAGGGCGCAGCGCTGCCCTTGTGGTCGAGATCGTCGAGTTCGCGGCTCAGGCGGGCTTCACGCGCTTCCAAATCCTTGATCCGGTCCTCGACCGGACGCAGCTGCTCGCGGGCGTCATTCACGAGTGACTGATAGATCCGCGGCATGCGTTCGGCGGCATCGAGGGCGGCCATTTCGTCGGTGCCCTGCATTTGTTTGAGCCAAGTGGCGGCCGTCTCGGGCTCTTCGAGGCCGAAGTCGCGGGCCATTCGCAACCACTGTTTCCAATACTGGATCCGGTCGTGGAGAAACTGCCGCGCGCTTTTCTCGATTTCCCGCAAGGCATCCAGCTCTCGCGCCACTTCATCGCGGCGGCTGCGGGTTTCCGCCAGACGGGTGATTTGCAGATCACCGCCGGCCACCAACCGGATCTTGGCGAGCTGCGAATCGAGTTCGTTGCGTTCGCTCAGGGCCGCCTCGTAGTCGGCTCGTTGTTCGGCATGCTGGCTGCGGAGGACTTCGAGCTCACTGGCTCTGGCAGTTAGCGCCTCGTCTTTCTGGCTGTGGGCCAGCGCCTCATGCAGATGGGCGTACAGGCGGGCGTCGCGATGGGCGCTGCGGTATTCCAGGTGGCGGGCGCTGATGCGCATCAGACGGGCATGCTGGTCATGCATTTTCTCCAGGCGTTCCTGGGCGCGGCGATGAGCGTCTACGCTGGCGCGCACCGCCTTGACATCCGGCAGGCCCGGCTCTAGCAGATAGTCGCGGATGAAGCGCTCGAACGATTCCACGGGCTGGAAGGCCATCGAGTTGGGCAGCGTCTTGTTCATTTGGACGCGGTCGAAGCCTAGGTGGCTGCGCGAGCCCATTTCATCGAGATAGGAAGCCTGGCGGTCGAACACCTCGCCGCCGAGATCGCGTTTGACGTGCACGCGGAACTCATCCTCGGCCATGAAGGCCACCGCATCCGGATCGAGTTCGCGACCGAGAAAATCCTCGCGCTCCAGACGGCCCGGAATGGTGAACCACAGCGTGCGGGGGCGGGCGGTGGGGCCTTCAAATTCAATGCGCGCACCCCAGGTTTCGCGGCGCGGACTCGACTCACCGGCCACCGCCGGCCAGACGAATTCCAAGCCGGCGAGAGTGACGCCGGATGGCCGCAGGTAGCGTTCCTGACCGTCGTTGCCCTGGGTGTTGGTGTCGCAGAGGCAGTACCCGCGCAGCGAGCGTCCGCTGCCGGTGCCGGCCGCGGCTTTGTTAAAACGGCTCAGCGCCTCACCTAACAACACGAACTGTATCAGGTCGAGCAAGACGCTCTTGCCAGATCCGTTGGCACCGGTGATCAACGTCAGGCCCGACACATCGATGAAGCGCCGGTAACCATACCAATTGATGGCGAGGATCCGGCTGAGATGAACACGTGTGGCCATGTCAGGCTTCGGGGGTGAGGGTGGGGCCGGCCTCGCCGGGTTGATAGAGGGCGGCACGGGCAAGGCAACTTGCGAGGCTGTCGAAGGGAATGACGCGCGGCAGGCTGGGCAGCACCTCGATGAGTGTGTCGCCAAGCTGCAGCGCGCCCTCCGGCTTGTGGGTGCGGATCAAACGCAGGCGCTTGAGCCGGCCTAACATCGCGTCGAGGTGGGTCTTCTCCGGCGGATCGATTTTGTCATAGGTATTGCGGAAACGGGTCCACAGCTCGTCGACTGTTAGAATGACGGCGCTGGCGGTCACCTGGCTGCGGTGGTCGTCCCAGACGCGCCACAGCACTAACAAGAGCAACGTTTCATCCTTGGTGAACTGGGCCAGCAAGTGGCAGGCCTCCGGACGCGGGCGCGCCTGGAGCAGGAAGTAGTCGTCATCGACCATGAGTTCGAGGCCGAGCGGTGCGAGGTAGTCGTTCAAATGCCCGCGGTAGTGATCCCGCGCGAGCAGGAACAAATCGCGGCCGGCACCGGTGCTGCCGAGCAAGGTGCCGCGCCCTAGCAACTCTGCGAGGATTTCGCGCAGTGCCGGCCGGTCGTCGTCGGGGACGTCCGGCCAGAAGCGGGGCCAGTGGGGATCGGAGGACATGAGGGGGAAGATGGATCGAGGATAGTGGATTGAAGATAGTGGATAGTGGAACTTCGATCTGCTATCCACGATCCACTAACTCTTCAAGTGCGTTGGATGGTGAAGCGTTCGAGGTGCCAGCCGGCGTGCGGATCGGTGGGGATGGCGGCGGGCGTGAGACCGGCGATTTTGCCGGGCCCATCGATGGTCCAGCGCACGCGTTTGCCGTCGGCGGTGACGGCCTGATCGTATGCGGCGATGGCTAACAAATCGAGCATTTCATCGAGGTCGGCGGCGACAAAATCGGCGGTGGCGATCGAGTGTGATCGGATCGGCAGCAGGCGTGCGACGAGGCGGGCGGCGCGCTGGGGGGTGAGGGCGAGGCGTTGGCGTTCGCGCAAGGCGGCGAGGGTGTCGGCGGCGGTTTCATCCTTGGCACCGGCATCACGGCCGAAGGACAGGTCGGCCGGGGCCTTGCCGCGGCGGGCGCGGGCGAGCGAATCGGTGCCGAAAAAACATTTCACCTCAGGGATGAGCGGGGAGAAATCCGGCGCGGCTTCGCGCATGGCGCTGAGGCGGGTGCCGGCGTGGGCGGCGTTGATGGCATCGCAGTAGGCTTTGACGATTTCGGGGCGGCGGCCGCGGAGTTCGGTTTGGTAGCGGTAGCGTTGTTGGGATAGCTGGTTGAACGAGGCCATGCGGGCGTCGATGGCGTCGGCAACGAGGCGGATGGCGGCGAGGCGGTGCTCGAGCTGACGGAGGGTTTTCTCAGCGCGGTGATAGGCCTCGGATTCATCCCAATGATAATGGGCGACATAGCCTGCGGCGAGGCGTTCTTTGACCAGCGGATCGTCGCGACAGTCGGCCACCTGCGAGCGCAGCACCTGCAGCCTGGGGAGCAAGCCGTTTCTGCGCAGCGCGTCGTAACAAACCATGTGCTGGCCGGCACCGAACTCGGAGTAGAGCAGGCGCAAGGTCTCCGCTGGCGAGTCGCTCAGGCGTTGGCGGCGGTCAAACAGCGAGATGAGTTTTTCGACGCCGTGGAGCTGGATGATCGCGCTTTCGAGGCGGGCATTCACATCGGTGACGGTGGCCCGGATGGCGTCCGGCTCGTGCAGGCGGGGATCGAGAACACCCGGACGTTCGAGGGTCTCGCAGACGCCGCGCACGGTGTCCGCAAAGGTCTTGAGTTCGGCGATTTCATCTTCCGCGAGCTCGCGCAAAAACCGCAGCAGTGGCCGTAAGCCCGGCGACACGAGGGCCCAGCGTTCGTGCAGCCCGAGCTGCTGGTCTTCCAGCCAGCTGGCGTCGCACAGCCGGTTGAAAATCTGCCCGGCTCGCTGGCGGGCATCCCGCAGCGAGGCCCCCTCATCATCGTCCAGCACAATCTCCGGATGCTTGGCCAAAATCTCCCGGATCAGCGCAATCGCCTCCGTGTGAGGAATGCGACCCGCCTCGCCGGCCACTCCAGCCAACCGTTCCGCGCAATCCACGTAAATCGCCGCCGACGGTCGGGTCAGCGGGCGGAAAAAATCCCGCGATACGGACGCGAGAAGTTTGTCACTGAGAATGGGTGGGATCATCGGGCGGGCCGAACTGTAGCCGCCCGGCGTGCGCTAACCCAAGCGCGAAATTCACGGACGAAAATTCACGCTCAGCGCGCATATATTGCCTGACAGCATGTTGTTGACAAGCCGACGGAGCCAGTCTCTCGCAACAAGGCGCGAATCCTGAAGGGGGCTGAACCAATTATAATATCTGTCATCATGTGCTTGACCGCCCCAGCGGCATTTTGAATGGATTAGCATGGGCTCAGTCACGGGGACTGCGCGCGGACTTAAATGAGCGGGTCATTTATAATAACTGACAGCATGTTATTGACATGTGCGCCGCGCGGGGAGATGTCCGCGGGGGGGGGGGGCGAATTTGGACGTGGGGCCATTTCCGTGCATATGACGGGATTCCAGCAGGGGTTTGGGCTGGGATTATTGAGGCTGCCGTGATGGTGTAGCGAGAGTGAGGCAGGTTGCGGGGTTGCATCTGCGGCCGCAGAGCCCTAGTTTGGGTTTGCGAGGTCTTGGGCTGAATGACTCAACGGGACGCCGCCGCTCAAACTTCCATCGCCCCCCCCCATGCATCTACTTCTCATCGGTCACGGCTATTTGGGCCAAGCCCTCACCCAGCGGTTCCGCGAAAACGCCTGGCAGACCAGCGCCGTTTCACTCGGCGGCGGCAGCGACAGCGTGGCCTGCGATGTGGCAGACGCCCGGGCGGTTGCCGCGCTGGGTGCCAGCGTTGCCCCGGACCTCATCATCCACTGCGCCGCCTCGGGCCGCGGCGGAGCGGAGGCCTATCAGCGCGTCTACGTCGACGGCTGCCGCAACCTGCTGGAAGCCTTTCCCGGAATCCCCCTGCTGTTCACCTCGAGCTCGTCGGTGTATGCCCAAACCGATGGCTCGGAGGTCACCGAGGCGAGCCCCACCCTGCCGGAGCGGGACACCGGTAAAATGCTGCTAGAAGCCGAGCAGCTGACCCTCGCCAGCGGCGGGATTGTGGTGCGGCTCGCGGGCATCTATGGTCCCGGGCGCAGCGTGATTCTGCGGAAATTTCTCGCTGGGGAGGCGGTGATGGAAGACGGCGGCGAGCGATTTCTCAACCAAATCCACCGTGATGATGCGGTGCGGGCGATCCAACATCTCACCATCGGCCCAATCCGCCAGCGCGGCGAGGTATTCAATCTCAGCGACTCTAGCCCGCTGACCCAACGCGCCTGCTACCAACACCTCAGCACGCTGTTCCAGCGGCCGCTGCCGCCTTCGGCGGCGCGCGATCTAGCACGCAAGCGGGGCTGGACCCACAAGCAGGTCGCCAACACCAAGCTGCAAGCCAGCGGCTGGCAACCGCAGTATCCCTCGTTTCTTGATGCGGTGCCGGGCATCGCCCCGACGCTGGGACTGTGAGCGTGCCGACGCACTTGGCACCGCTGGAGACTGGAAGAACGGCACTTGCGAAATATCGCGTGAAGAAGTCAGGCAGCAGAGGCACTGGCGGCGAGACGCCGCCATCACGACCTGCGGCGGGGACTCCGCAGCCACACTCCGCTCAGCGCACGACGCGGGCGCCGCCGCCGGCGATGAGTTTTTCGACTTCCTTGCGGGTGGCCATCGAGGTGTCACCGGGAGTGGTGGATGCGAGCGCGCCGTGGGCGGCACCGAATTCGACGGCTTGCTGCGGGTCATTGAATTCCATGAAGCCGAATTGCAGGCCGCTGGCAAAACTATCGCCACCGCCGACCCGATCGAGGATTTCAAGTTCCGGATAGGGGCGGCTTTCGAAAAACGCACCGTCATGCCAGAGGATGGCGGCCCAATCGTTCTTGGTGGCGGTTAGAACGCGGCGCAAGGTGGTGGCCGCCACCTTGAAGTTGGGAAAATCGCGCACGGCCGTCTCGATCATCGCCTTGAAGGCGGCGGTCTCGATGGTGGCGAGGTGGTCATCGGCGCCGGCGACCTCGAAGCCGAGCGAGGCGGTGAAATCCTCCTCGTTGCCGATCATCACATCCACATAGCGGGCAATCTCGCGATTGACCTCCCGCGCCTTGGCCAGGCCGCCGATGGTTTTCCACAGCGATGGCCGGTAGTTGAGGTCATAGGAAACGATGGTGCCATGTTGGTTAGCTGCTTTGACGGCTTCCACGGTGAGGGCGGCGGTGGTGGCCGAGAGGGCGGCGAAGATGCCGCCGGTGTGGAACCAGCGCACGCCGAGGGTGCCGAAGAGGTGATCCCAATCGATATCGCCGGGCTTAAGTTGGGAGGCGGCGGTATTGCCGCGATCGGGGTTGCCCACCGCCCCGCGAACGCCAAAGCCACGTTCGGTGAAATTCAGGCCATTGCGCACGTTGCGGCCGATGCCGTCGTCGCCCCGCCATTGAATGAACTCGGTGGCCACCCCGCCCTGCATGATGAAATCTTCGATGAGATGACCGATTTCGTTATCCACCAATGCCGTGCACACTGCGGTCTTGTAGCCGAAACATTTGCGCAGGCCCCTCGACGTGTTGTACTCGCCGCCGCCCTCCCACGCGGCGAAATTGCGCGCCGTGCGGATGCGGCCCTCGCCCGGGTCCAGGCGCAGCATGACCTCACCCAGCGAGATTTGATCGAAGGTACAGGCGGCTTTCGGTTTGAGGGTCAATGGCATGGCGGTATATATATGTTAGAAACAGAGGCGGCTTGGCGGGTTCAAAAATCGGTTCACCAGGGTGCCAACTCGCCGGGGCCGGGGCATCACGCGCCGGCTCCAGAGCGTGGGGCGGGTGTGGTTGGGTCGGCGTCGGAATTTTCCTTGGTAAAGCCGGGCGACGCGGGCCTGGGATCGAAGCCGAAGGAGCGGATCCACGCCTCATTGTCGGCGGCTTGTGCGGACGCGGCGCGAAGGGTGGCCGCCGCTTCGCTTTGCCCGGCCTTCTCGGCGCTGGCAGCCTCGTCCTTGAGACGGCTGAGATAGAAGGCGCGGAGCTTGTCTGTTTCAATGAGAAACGTGGCATCAATCTGCCCCTGTTTGGCGGCGCAATCGGCGACGATCTGGGCCATCTGGGGAGTGACGGAGAAACCGTTGGCCTGGGGGATACCGACCGGAACCCGCACACCCCTAACAGCTGATTTGAGCCTGGCGACGGGCAATTGCCAGGATGCCTGGCCGTTTTTCGTCAAAGTGTGGACCCACAAGTCCAGATCCCAACTGTACAAGCGGGCATTGGCGGCGAGTTGCTCCGTGCGTTTCTTGTCAGCCGCCCCAATGAGTTCCTTGGCCCGCGCGGTCAAGCTCGAGAGCACGGCGGAATCCACCGGGTCGGCGCTGGGGGGCGTGGGGTGCGCATCCGGCTGCTTGCCCGGGGTAGCCACCTTGACCGGGGCCGCGGGCGTCTTGTTTGGCAGCGAGGGAAAGTTGGGCTGGCGCGAGATCCCAGCAGCGGGGGACCTGGATCCCTTGCCCCCGCCCTCCTGGAGGCGCTTGAATTCCTCCAGTGTTTGGGTGTTCTTTTCGGCGATTTTCACCATGTCCTTGTCATGGTCCATCCGGCCCTTCCAGAGGTACGCGGAGATACCGATGAGTGCTGCCAGAGCAAGGAACTGCAGGCCGGTGTAGAGGCCGGAACCTTGGGGTCTGGCCTGCGCCTGGGTGGCGACGTTGGCCATCGGCTTGGGCTTGGCACCGCCCTGGGACGCCGCTGGCGAGGCCTTGCCTTGCGGGGCGGAGGCAGACACGGCGGCCTTGCGCTTGCCCGGGGAATCTTTTGCGGTGAGCCAATCCGCAAGGGCCGCCCGCAGGGCATTGGCGGTTTGATACCGGTTGGCCGGATTCAAATCGGTGGCGCGCCGCCAAATTTCATCGATGCCGGGGCCACAGCCGCAAATCGTGGAAGGTGGGGCGGCGCCTGCCTCCTGGCGCTTGCCGGCCATGAGTTCATAAAGCATCACGCCGACTGAAAACAGGTCGGAGCGGTGATCGGCCACGTTGGGGTTAGCGACGACCTCCGGAGCGGTGTAGCCGGGCGTGCCCATCACCAGGCCCGTGCCTTCGGACTCCACCAGCCGCGCCAAGCCGAAATCCCCGATCTTGGGCTCGGCCTTGGGCGTGAGCAAGATGTTGGCCGGCTTGATATCGCTGTGGATGATGCCGTTTTCGTGGGCGTGGCTGAGGCCGGCGCAGATCCCCTGGATCAGTTGGACCGCCTGCACCGGGTCCACCATTTTGCCGTAGGATGAATGGTAGAGCGACTTGCCCGGCACATACTCCATGACGATGTAGAGCATGTCGGCGACCGACCCCGAGTCGTACACGCCGATGAGATTGGGGTGATTGAGTCTGGCCATGGCGCGCGCCTCGGTCTCGAAGGAGCGGCGGAACATCGGGTCGTGGCCGACCTCAGGTGGTAGAACCTTGATGGCCACATCGCGGCCCAACGAGCGTTGCTTGGCCTTGTAGACCGCGCCCATGCCGCCTTTGGCAATGAGGCACTCAAAGTCGTATGCGGGCAGCAGGCGAGCGAGAGCTTCGATAGCAGGGGCGTTGAAGGAAGGTTGGTGCATGCCTGGACGGTTGCTTGGGCGCCACGGAGCATTCCACATTTCAGCGGCGACGCAAGATTCTATCCACAATTCGCGCAAACCAGGCTGCGCATTGTCTTGATTTTCGCCGCGCTTGATTCACTTTCACGGCAGCCGGGATCGCCCCTTGGCGTCCCCCGCCCCAGCCTTCCCGCCCCACGCCAGCCATGCATGATCCGACTATTTTCACCCTGCAAGCGTGCTTCATCGGGGCGTTGGGAATGTTCGTGCTGAGCGCCGCAGTCAGGGCGGTGGCGGCCGGACGCCAGTCCACCGAGCCGCCGCCCGTCCCGCGCGGCCGGGTCGCCACCTGGCCCTATCAGTATGTCGACCTGCTGTGGATGAGCTTCATCTACTTCACGTTTTACGCGATGAGCATCGGCACGGCACGCCTGGTAGCGGCCAAGACCGAGATGCCAATCACCGCGCAAGGCCTGGTCCAGACGATCGGTTTTCAGGCGGTGCTGGCCGGCATGACCGCGATGGTGATGGTGTGGCGGATCCGGCCGGTGGCGTGGCTGGGCTTGCGCTGGGCCGGGTGGAGATGGGTTCTGCTGATCGCCCCGGCAGGAGTGGCGGCCATGTGGCTGCTGGGTGTTCTGTTGACGCTATCCGGTTACATGAAATGGATCGATTCGCTGGGCGTCGAAAAAATGCAGGACAGCGTGAAACTGCTGCAAAACACCAACGACCCGCTCACCATGGGCTTGATGGCGGTAGCCGCCATGTTCGCTGCCCCACTCTGCGAGGAGGTCGTTTTCCGCGGCTACCTGTATCCCGCCGCCAAAAAATTTACCGGGCCGTGGGTAGCGGGCCTGTGTTCGGCGCTCGTTTTCGCTGCCGCCCACAACAGCCTGGCACCGCTGCCGCCCTTGTTCTTTTTCGGTTGCCTGCTGGTGCTTGCTTACGAATGGACCGGCTCGCTGTGGGCGCCCGTTTCCATGCATTTCTGCTTCAATTCGGCCACCGTGCTCATTCAAGTTCTTGCCCGCATCTACGACATCCCCCTTGCACCCGGTCCGTGATCCGTCTCTCTGATATCGGCGAAGACGCGCTCATCCGCCGCCTCATCCGCCTCGTCCCGCTCGACCCCGCCCCGGCCGCCGGCCCGGGCGACGATTGTGCGGTGGTCGACCCGGGGCCCGGCCACGCCAGCCTCCAACTGCTCAAGACCGACGCGCTCGTCGAACACATCCATTTCCTGCCGGACGCGCCAGCGCGGGCGGTCGGCTGGAAGGCCTGCGCCCGCGTCGTGTCCGACTTCGCCGCGATGGGCGGCCGGCCGGAACGCTTCCTCGTCACCCTCGCCCTGCCACCGCAAACCCCGGTGGCTTGGGCCGAAAACCTCTACCGCGGCATCGGCGAGTGCCTCACCCGCTGCGGCGGCGTCCTCGCCGGCGGCGAAACCTCCAGCGTCCCGCCCACCTCCGCCGCCGTCATCTCCATCGCCGCCACCGGCTCCGTCCGCCGCGAACACCTCACCCTCCGCTCCTCCGCCCACCCCGGCCACGCCCTCCTCGTCACCGGCACCCTCGGCGGCTCCCGCCTCGCCAAACACCTCGCATTCACTCCCCGCTTAGAAGAAACCGGCTGGTTGGTATCCCACTTCAAACCGACGGCGATGATGGATTTATCGGACGGTTTGGCGCGGGATTTGCCGCGTTTGGCGTTGGCCTCGGGCTGTGGCTACGAGGTGGAGCGCGGGTTGCTGCCGCTCACGGCGGGCTGCACGGTGGAGCAGGCGTTGGGCGACGGGGAGGATTTTGAGATCTTGCTGGCGATCGAGGAAAGCCGGGTGGCCGGCCTGCTGGCGGCGTGGGGCGGGGAGTTTCCGGAGTTGGCGCTGACCCGGATCGGGCGACTGGTGAAGGCGGGTGACGGCGACTCGCTGCACGGCGGCTGGGAACATTTTGCCAAAGGCTTGGCAAAGTAAGCCAAGCGGGATAGTCTCGGTGCGTGAACGATGTGCAGGAAGCGGCATTTTTGGATTTCCAGGGCACCGAGAAGAGTGCCTCGCCGCGGACCCTGGTGAATTACCGGGAGGCGCTGGCGGCGTATCGCAGCTGGCGCGGCGAGCGCTTCACCTGTTGGCGGGATGCTGCGGGCGACGAGTTCCGCGATTACCTGTTTGCCATGATGAAACAAGGGCTCAAGCGGTCGACCATTCGCCTGCGCTTTGCCGCATTGCGCTCGTTTTACAAATTTCTGGTGTTGCGCCGCGGTCTGCCGCGCAGCCCGGTGGCCGACGTATTGTTACCCAAACCCGAGCGCGGACTCCCGGTGGTGCTGACCCTCGCGCAGATCGACGAACTGCTGGCCATCCCGCTGCACCTGCCGCTGGATAAGAAGACCCCCGCGTGGCTTCCCCTGCGCGATGCGGCCATCCTTGAGTTGTTTTATTCCTGCGGCTTGCGGATTGCCGAGTTGCTGGCGTTGGACGTCAAAGACGTCGATTTCATCGGCGAAACGATCCGCGTGTTTGGCAAGGGTGCCAAGCAGCGCATCGTGCCCGTCGGCGGTCCGGCCATCACCGCGATCCAGCGCTACCGGCAGGCCGCCGCGGTCACCTCCGGCCCGTTGTTTTTGAGCAAACTGCAACGCCGCATCACCCAACAGGCCGTGGACCAATTGCTCAAGAAATACCTCAAACACAGCAGCATCCCGTTTGGCATCAGCCCGCACAAACTGCGCCACAGTTTTGCCACCCACCTGCTCGATGCCGGCGCGGACCTCCGCAGCGTCCAATCCCTGCTCGGCCACGTCTCGCTCTCGACCACTCAAATCTACACCCACGTGACCAAGGAGCGCCTCAAATCCGCTTACGACAGCGCCCACCCGCGGGCCTGAACCCGAAATCCCTGAATTCCGTGGACAGGGGTTGCATTGCACCGGGTTTCCCCATATGGCTGCCGTTCCCGCCGCCTTGCTGAACATGAAATTCGCCCGCCACCTTCTGATCAAGCTCACAGTTCCGTTAGTGGCACTGCTGCTTGCCAATTGTGCCACCAAAAAACCCCCGCCCGCCCCACTGCCCGCCGCTGCCTACGTCAACCCCTACCCGGCGGGCACCTACGAACATTTCAAGGCGGAACGCACTTATCCGAAAACCTACAATGTTTGGAAAGACGAGCGCGTGCTCGCCCGCACCAATCCCACCAACTCCCATATCCACATCAACCTCGCCACCCAGCGCGGCCTGCTCATGAATGACAAGGACGTCGCCATGGATTACCCGATTTGCTCGGGTCGCGCGGGCCACGAAACGCCCGTGGGCAAGTTCACCATCCTCGAAAAAGTCGTCGATAAAAAATCCAACCGCTATGGCAAGATCTATGACGCCGAGGACAAATGCGTCAATACCGACGCGGATATGACCAAAGACACCGTGCCTGAGGGCGGCCGCTTTGAAGGGGCCTTGATGCGTTATTGGATGCGCCTGACCAATGACGGCGTGGGCCACCACATCGCCACGGTGCGCCGCTACCCCGCCTCCCACGCCTGCATCCGCGGTCCCGCCACGGCCATTCCCATCGTCTATGACAAGGTCAAACTCGGCACCCAGGTGAGTGTCGAGTAAGCCGCCCCGCCCTATGCCGCCGCGTCCCAAACCGGAACTCATGGCCCCGGCTGGCAATTGGACCAGCCTCCATGCCGCCATCCACGCCGGCGCCGATGCCATCTACTTCGGCGTGCGCGGGTTCAACATGCGCGATAATTCTAACAACTTCCGCGTGGCCGAATTGCCGCGCATCGCCCGCGTCTGCCAGCAGGCCGGGGTGCGCGCCTACCTCGCACTCAACACGATTATCTATGAAAACGAGCTGGCCCGCGTCCGCCGCGTCGTTGCGGCAGCCGCCGCCGCCACCATCGATGCGGTGATTTGTTGGGACATGGCCGTGATCGGGGCGGCCACCGCGTTGGGGCTGCCGGTTTTTCTATCCACCCAGATGTCCGTCTCCAACTCGGCGAGCCTGGCCACCTTCTACCGGACCTTCGGCATCCGCCGCTTCGTGCTCGCCCGCGAGTGCTCGCTGGCACACATCCGCAGCCTGCGCCGCAACCTCACAACCGAGCTCGGGGCCGACGCCAACACCATCGAACTCGAGGTCTTCGCCCACGGCGCCATGTGTGTCTCGATCAGCGGCCGCTGCTTCATGTCCGAGTCCACAGTCGGCAAATCCGCCAACCGCGGCCAATGCACCCAGCCATGCCGCCGGCCCTATCAAATCAGCAGCAGCGAAGGCGATGTCTCTTTCCGCATGGGCGACAATTATCTGCTCAGCCCGCAGGACCTCTGCACCCTCCCGTTCATCGAACAATTGCTCGAAGCCGGCGTCAGCAGCCTCAAAATCGAGGGCCGCGGCCGCGCCCCCGAATACGTCGCCAGCGTCACCTCCGCCTATCGCAGCGCCGTGGATTTCCATTTTGAAAACCGCCGCAAGCCCGGTTTCCAACAACAATTCCAAGCCCTCAAGGACTCGCTGATGCAACAGCTCAAAGGCGTCTATCACCGCGGACTCGCCGCGGGATTTTACATGGGCCGCCCGATCGACCAGTGGAGCGGCGCACCTAACAGCCAGGCCGCGACAAAGAAAATCCACGTCGGCGAGGTCGTCAAATTCTATCGGAAAGCCGGCGCGGTGGAGATCCGCGTTTGCGACTCCGGCTTTGCCCTCGGCGACGAACTCATCATCCAGGGCCCGACCACCGGCGTGGTCCGCGTGAGCGTCGAGTCCATCCAAATCGACCACCAACCGGTGCCTGCCGCCCAACGCGGCCAGGCCGTCGCCGTGCAACTCACCTCCCCCGCCCGCCCTGGCGACCGCGTCTATCGCGTGACCCGCCGCGGTGCCTCGCTGTAATCCATCAAGTCTTTGACTCGTCCAAATGGGGAATGCCAAGAATTCATAACTCTTTCTTTATCGGTGCATTCCGTGCAATCCGTGGTTTCCATTTTCCCATCCATCTAAACGAACGGTGTTGGGCGGGCCGCCCGTTTGCTGCATGAATGGAGGGCCGCCGCAGCCACGCACGCAGTGGTTCGCACGCGCAATTCAGACGCCGATCATGCGGCGGAATTCGCGGGCGGAGTCCTCATCCAACAGACGCAGCGCGCTTTCCACCGGCAAATCGGCGGCGACGATGTCCTGCGCGGCGGTGAGAGCAGGGTACTCGCTGTGGCGGAACTCCAGCACCCGGGTGTCGGAGTCCCACAACGTCCAGGCCGCACGCAGGTCGCCGTCGCGGGGTTGGCCCACCGAGCCGACCATCACCACGCAGACGACCCCCTCCGGCAGATGCGCCCGGGTGCCGTGAATCCACTCGGGAGTGACCGGTTCGGCGGGATCGAAAAATATTTCCTGGCGGTGGGTATGGCCCAAGAACCCGATGCCGCGGGCCGACGCACGCAAAAGCAACAAGGAGGGCAGTGCATCGGCCAGCGAGCGCACATACGGCCATTCCTCCGGGTGGTGCAGGGCGGCATGGGCGACCACGCCGCCGGGGATTTCCAACTCCCGCGGCAGCAGGCGCAACCAGGCCGCGTTGTCGTCGCTCAAGGTGCGGGCGGCTTCCTCCACCCCGGCCCACACCGGGTTTTTGCGCCAATCGCGGTTGGCGGGCAGCGCGGCACGATCGCGGCGGACGTGGTTGGTGTAGTAATCGTGATTGCCCATCACGCTGTTGCCGCCGAGTGCGCGCACGCGGCTGACGCAGGCATTTGAGCTTGCGCCGTAGCCGACGGTATCGCCGCCGAAGACGACCCTGCTGACCTTGGCTTTGGTGACATCTCGCAGCACCGCCTTGAGAGCCGGTTCATTGGCATGGATATCTGACAAGATGGCGATCTTTGGCATCGGAGTTTTACTTTACCTTAGGCGTCAAGCCCATTCCGGCCAAGTTCAGATATCCTGCCCCGAGCCGGGGAAGGATGGTATTCAGCGGGATTGAATGAAGCCGGTCGAATCCAGGCCGGACGCCCAATACCGTCAGTTTAGAAGGAGGATTGGCTTCCAGCCTGTCATGCACGACGGGCTGGAAGCCTGTCGTTTCATGCGCAGACAGGCTGGAAGCGCTGTCTTCCGTCACAGGCGGGACGCCTGTTTTCCGATCGGAGCGCGCCAGTCTGCCAGTATTGGGCAGGATGCCCGGACCACGGTGGCGCGGCCATCCGACTGGAGTTGTGGCGAAATTTGCCTCGCCTCGCAGGCCGACGCCGGTCACGGTCGGGCATCCGATGAATCCCGCCACGGCAATACCAGCGCCTGGGAGGTCCCACGCCGCGTTGCAGTGGGATCTGGCCTCGCTCGTTGACTTGGAGATCGCCGTGACGCGGGAAAAGAGCCTGGCCGACACGGATCTGAAGGCCCGTGACCGGGCGTTTTACCAGCGTTACCGCGCCGAGGGTGGAGCGGTGGGTTCGCGCTCGCAAACGTTGCGGGCGTGGGTGGAAGTCAGGCGCGGGGATTCGGCCCAGGCCACCCCCACTCCGGGACAGGAGGCGCAGGCATGTGTGGGATGGATCAAGTCGCTGGGCTCGATGGCGACCTTCCTGTTGGGATCGATGTGGGCGTGGGGAGCGCTGACGCTGCATGGTGCCCCGGTGAACGTGCTGACGTTTTGGTTTCTAACCATCGGCATTCCCTTGCTGCTGACCGCGGCGGGTTTCTATCTACTGATGGGGTGGCGGTTGCCACGTGGCCCCCACGCGCCAATGATTCTCAAACGGCTGCTGGCCAGACTGGTGGTGAGTGGAGTGCTGCGCAGCGAACATTTTCTCACCGATCGCATCGGCTCGGATAGGGAAGCCGCCCTGCGCGCCCACGGCGGCGAACTGCGGGCGCGCTTTGCCGATAGGCACGGATTGATTGCCGCCATCCTGGCCAACACCCTGCACGTCCTCGGCCTCGGCATGGTGCTGGGGATCTTCGCCGCGCTGTTTGTCTTCAAGAACTTTTCCAACCAAGACTACGGCTGGCAGAGTGATGCGGCCTGCGTCACCGCCGGACGGGTCGACGGATTTGTCGGTCTGATAGCGATGCCGTGGACCCGCGTTCTTGGCCGGGATGCCGGCCAGCCCAGCAGCCGGGAGATTGAGCGCACGCGGTTTTTGCGCAATGAGGGCGTCAAGGGAATCGATCACGCGGCGAGTATCAATTGGTCGTCGTTCCTGGTCTTTTCCAGCCTGTTTTGGGGCGTGCTGCCGCGGGTGTTGCTGTGTGTGGCAGGCCGGGTGGCGGTGCGGCGGCGGGTGCAAGCGGAGGATTTCAGCCAGCACCGGTTTGATGCGCTGTGGCGGCGGATGGAAAACCCGGATATCACCATGGCTCCGAGCGGATCGGTGGCCCCCGGAGACGCCTGCGCCGCGGCCTGGGAGCCTGACACATCACAGGGCCAAGCTGCCGGGTTGCTCCTGCTGCCGCAGGAACTCGCCAGCGATAAATTGCGCCAGAACGTCGTTAGCCGACTCGCCGCCCAACACGGCCACTCCCCACACCAAGTCCGCGCCCTGCCCGCGTTGCCCGGCCCGCGCACCGCGCTGGTGGACCAACTGGCGTCCGGCACGGCTGGAAACCGGCTGGATCTGCTCATCCTCCAGGAAGCGTTCATGCCCCCTGTCAGGGAGTTCCGCGAGTTTCTGCTGAGTTGTCGCGCCAAGCTGGGGGGCCGTTGCTCGTTGCGGGTCGTGTTGATTGGCGCGCGCACCGGAGATGGCACCTGGGCCGCTCCCACCGCACAGGACCGGGCGGTATGGCAAGAGCGGATCGCCGCCATCGGCGACGCGCGGATCTCCGTTCTAACACTCAACTCGGCCGCGGCGACCTGACATGGACGGCAAGGCCAAAGTTCCCACCTTTGCAATCGTCGGCCAGCCCAACGAGGGCAAGACGTCGGTGATCGCCACCCTCGCCGAGGATGATCGCGCACCCATCGGGCCGAGCCCCGGCACCACCCGCAGGCTGGTCCGCTATCCGGTTAGAGTGGATGATGATGAAATCATGGTGCTGTACGACACCCCCGGATTTGAAAGTCCGGGCGCCTGCCTGGAGTGGCTGCAGGCATACACCGGCGACGACAACGCCGCCCATGCGTTTGTTAGTTTTCCAACCCACCGCGAAAGGTATCCCGAGGAATGTGAGATCCTCCAACCGCTGGCGCAAGGGGCGGCGGTGATTTATGTGGTGGACGGTGACCGCGAGCCGCGGGAACCCGACCGCCAGGAGGCGGAGATTCTGCGGCTGTGCGGAGTTGCCAGAATCGGGATCATCAACTCGAAGGGCGGCCGCGGCAGCCATGTGTCGGCATGGACGCGGCTGATGCTCAAGGACTTCAACACGTTGCGCGAGTTCAATGCATGCAACGCCGTGTTTGGTGAACGCATCGAACTGCTCCAAGCCGCCGGCAGCGTGGTGCCCGATTGGAAGGACTCGATGCGCTTGACCGTCAATGCGCTATCCCGCGCCTGGGAAGAACGGTTGGAGAATTCCGCGGAAATCATGCTCCACGGCATGGAGCAGATCATCCGGTTCCGCGCCAAGGAACACTTCGACTCGGACGCCGGCCGGGTCCGCGCCAAGGCGAAAACCAAGCAAGCGGTCGAAGCCCAGGTGAGGTCCACCGAACAGGCATTCCGGGCCAAAATCCGCAAGCTGTTCCGCCACCATGATGATCACTGGGAATTGCCGCCTCAGCTCGAGGCCGATATCTTCTCCGCGGACGTGTGGCGCTTGCTCGGCCTGTCCAAGAAAAACCTCGTCATCACCGCCGCACTCACCGGCGCCAGCCTAACGGCCCTGCTCGATTACCTGCTGGGCGGGGCATCACTCGGCTTGTTCGCGCTGGCTGGCGGAGTGGCATTCGGCATCGGCGCCTGGATGAGCGCCGACCACGCGGTCCGCTTCAAACTGCCAACACTCAAGCTCTGGCCGCTGCGCATGCCGGGCCTGCCCTTGGGCGGCACTTATGTGGAAGCGGGCATCGAAAGCCACTCCAAGCTTCCCGGAATTCTGCTCGACCGGATGCTGCTTTTCATCCTCAGCGCCGCCTCCTGGGCCCACGGC
>CAIVSK010000359.1 GCA_903908495.1 Akkermansiaceae bacterium | reverse complement strand
GCCGCTGATTCGACCAAGAGGTAGTCCCGCGTGCCGAAGGACAGCACCGCCCCTTTTTCAACCGGCCATATTTGCCTGGCCGGCAAACACAGCCCGCTACGCTAAAGAGAAAACAGTCGTCATCGAGGACCGTTCGTCCCATCGGTTAATTTTCGCTTATCGCCATAGTTCAGGGGTGAGTTGTTCATCAAGCACCCGGAAGTCCACAGCCCTTACCCGAGAGGGTGGCTGTTGGACTGGAGGGTGCTTGGTGAACAACTCCGTGGCGCCGGAGCTTCTGGGACAGGTAGACTCACCCTTCCCTCCGGGATGTCCGGATGGGCAACCAGGGAACACCACCCGTCTGTCACGAACGGTTTTCGCCAACATGCGATGTTTTTGGGTAGACTTTCGGGCAGGCGGGCAGTGTCCCGACTCCAAACGAATACTCGAGATGCCGACGGTGGTCAACGACTCGTCGATAAGCATTTTGCCGCGGGCCGGGAACGGCGTTTCCACAACTGAGGAAAGGGCGTCATGAACCTCGATGAGGTCAGCATCGTGATCGGAATCGATTGGGCGGACCGCACCCATGTGTGCTGTCTGGTGGACCGGAAGGTAGCGTCGCGACAGATGGTCCAAGTGGGAGCCTCGGCCGAGGCTTTTGGGGCATGGCTCGACACCGTCGAGCAGCACTACCCCGAGGGGAAAATCGTCGTGGCGGTGGAGCGCTCCGAGGGGGCTCTGGTGGCGATGCTCTTGCCGCGCCCACGGATGGCGGTGGTACCGGTCAATCCCGTGGTGCTGCATCGTTTCCGCCAAGCGTTTGTCCCGAGCGGAGCCAAAGACGATCCCGGCGATGCCGCCCTGCTCGCGGACATCGTCCTGACGCACGCCGAGAAGTTTGCCGTGTTGCGGCCGGCGGCCGAGTTGCTGGCGGAGCTTTCGGCCCTGGTCAGGGAACGGCGGCATTGGATGGATGCGCACACGAAGTTGGTGGAACAGCTCATCGCCCTGCTCAAAAAGTACTACCCCCAGGCCTTGGAACTGGCGGGAAAACCCGTCGCCAGCCCGATGACCTTGGCGTTCCTCCGCCGTTGGCCAGATCTGCCAGCCGCCCAGCGGGCCAAATGGAGCACCCTGGAGCGGTTTTACCGACAGCATCACTCTGGCCGTGCCGAGATCCTCCAGCGCCGGCGAGCCCTGCTACGCACCGCGCGCCCGGTCAGCGAGCAAGCAGCCTATGTGGGTCCCTGCCGGCTGCACCTGGTGGCGATCGTGCGCCAGATTGAGGCCGTCAACGCCAGTATCGCCGAGTTTGACGCCGCGATTGCCGAGCAGTATGCGCGGGCCCCCGGTCACGCCGTGATCGACTCGTTGCCGGGCGCCGGCCCGGCGCTCGCGCCGCGGCTGTGGGTGGCTTGTGCGGCGGAAGGCGACCAACCGGAGGCGACAACCCTGCAGCTGAAAAGCGGTATCGCCCCGGTTCAGCGACAGAGCGGAGGCTCCAAAGTGGTCTGTTTCCGCTGGGCACGACCGCATTTCCTGCATCAGACGTGGACGGAATTTGCCTACCACTCCATCATGCCTTGTTCTTGGGCGCGCGACTACTACCGAGGACGCAAGGCCAAGGGGCATAGCGCAGGGGCGATCCTACGGGGACTCGCCTTCAAATGGATCCGGATCGTCGCCCGACTCTGGAAAGATCAGATCCCCTACAATGAGTCCCTCTACCTTAGGCGCTGCTCAGCCAGACGTGCCGCCGCATGAGCCGCGGCAAACCGATCCCCAACATAACCATCACTTGACCTCAGATGTCTACCCACACTCCGCGACTGTGCCATTCTGCCCTCTGCCGCAATCGGCGTCGGATCAGGTTAATTTTTTAAGCCGATCCCGCAGCAGCTCCGGCAACTCCCAGCGTTCGGTGATCATCATCGCACTCCAACGACGCGCCGCCTCAAAATTCAGTTACCGGCGGTTTGATGACACGCCGTAACTTTTGGGGTGCATTTCAGCCGCTATCTTGTCAACCGCGTTTCCGGCGGACCGAGATAGCTGGGCTTCAAGCCGCCGTGCGCCGCAACGCATCCAGCGCCGCGTTGCGAACGCAGCGGAACACGTAGGGGCGCAAGTCTGCGGGCAAATCGCCGCGTCGCAAAAGCTGCTCGAAAACGCCATGGATCGCGTCTTCGGCGGACTCGCGATTACCGGTGATCGAAACGGCATAGGTGTAGAGCTGCTGGCGGGATCCAACATAAAAGGCACGAAGGGCTTCCGTCTCCGTGGAGCTCATTGCCGTAGGAGTATGACCGACAATGGCATCATACCATCCACGCATGAAGGGAGCCTTTTTATGCAGCGTCAACGCGCAGCCGGCCTGCCGAGCCTGCTCGAGCCGGTG
>CAIVSK010000358.1 GCA_903908495.1 Akkermansiaceae bacterium | reverse complement strand
CAGCCCGGACCGCCGGGAGGGGGTAACACAGCGACAGGACCCCGACGCTGAGATGTTCGGTGGCGGTGTTTCCTTGGGAGATGATTTTCGCATGCCTTGCCATGCAGGCGAATATCAACCTTTCCGAAGTAAAGTCAAGCTAAGTGGACAGTATTGGGCGGGACGCCGGCGCTCCCCGTCTCCCCGCCCGCCGTGCCGGCGGGGACGGAGGGGCGATCTCCGAATCGCCCTGGACCATGAGGGGCCAATGGGAGGCGGTTCGCCACCACGCATTGGCCCCTCATGGGCATCGGCGGCTCGGAAGCCGCCGCTCCTTGAGATCGCTCCCCTGGCCCACACTGCGCTTGCGTGGCGCGCCGCCGCCTGCCTGACTGTTCCGCATGCTGATGCTGCTTTTTGTCGCCGGCCTGGCGGCAGGTTTTGTCGATGCCATCGCCGGCGGCGGCGGACTCATCACCGTGCCCGCCCTGCTGTGGGCCGGCCTGCCCGTGCAATTGGCGCTGGGCACCAATAAATTGCAGGCGGCCTGCGGCACCTTGCTGGCCGTCACCCGCTTCGCGCGGGCCGGCTGGATCGCTTGGCGCGACGTGAGGCTGGCCATCGCGGTGACCTTCGTATTTGCGGCGCTGGGCGCGTGGGCCGTCACGCTACTGAGCAAGGACTTGCTCAAGACCATCGTCCCCTGGCTGCTGTTGGCGGTGGCCGTCTACGCGCTGCTCAGCCCGCGATTGGGCCTGCAGCGCCGCGTCGCCAGGATTTCGGCCAATGCTTTCGCCATCCTCGGCGGCACGCTGCTCGGGTTTTACGACGGATTTTTCGGCCCCGGCACCGGCTCGTTCTGGACCATCGCGCTGCTGAGCTTGCGCGGGTACGAGCTGACGCGGGCGACGGCCTTCACCAAGGTGGTGAATTTGACGAGCAACATCGCCTCGCTGCTGGTTTTCCTGTGGGCTGGCAGCGTGGTCTTCAAACTTGCGCTGGTGATGATTGCCGGCCAGCTCATCGGCGCGCGGCTTGGCTCAGGGCTGGTGCTCAAGCACGGCGCACCGTTTGTGCGCGTGGTGTTTCTCGGCGTCGTCTTCGCCCTCACCGCCAAATTGCTGTGGGACCAATTCTGTCCGGTCACGCCTTGATCGCCCAGCGCAATTTAGCCGAGCTGCAGCGCGGATTGAGCCGTCGTTCTTCGGCGCTGGCGGTGACCACCCCGTCGCTGATGCTGGAGAAAATCCCACTGCGCTCGGCGGCTTGAAACGCCTGCTTGACCCGTCGGTCCTCGCCCGAATGAAACGTCAGCATCACCGCCCGCCCACCAGATTTCAGGCAATCCGGCAGCACCCGCAAAAAGCCATCCAAGGCAGTGAATTCCTCGTTGACCGCGATTCGCACCGTCTGGAACACCCGCCGCACCGTGAGCTCGGCCATTTCCTCGTCCAGCCCGCCCGCACATGCCCGCACCGCCGTTGCCAGCGCCAGGGTGGTGGCAAAACTTTGCCCTGCCAAGGCGGCTGCCAACTGCTCCGCCCGCGGCTCATCGGCGTGCTCGCGCAACGCGGTTTCCAGCTTGGCCGCCGCCACCTTGGCCAGCCATTCCGCCGCCGTCAGACCACGCGCAGGATTCATCCGCATGTCCAGCGGCCCCGCTGTCTTGAAACTGAACCCGCGCTGCGGATCGTCCAATTGCATCGACGAACAGCCAAGGTCCGCAAACACAAAATCCACCCCGGCAAGGCTGCGCGCACCCAGCACCCGGGCAATCCCGGCATAATTCGACCGCACCGCTTCAAACTCCTCCTCCGGGTAAAGCGCCCGCAGACGCGCCACGGTTTTCGGCTGCTCGATCGGATCGACATCCATTCCCAGCAATTTTCCGCCGGGAGTGATCATTTCCAAGAATCTGGCCGCATGCCCGCCATAGCCCAAGGTGGCGTCCACGCCGATGCAACCCTTCTCCAACGCCAGGGCGGCGAGGCATTCATCCATCAAAATCGGCAGATGCGACCCGGCCGGGGTCTTGCCCGACGCAATCACCTTGGCCACGGTGTCCGGATAGCGCGCCGGATCGTGCTCCTTGTATTTTTGCTCAAAGCCGCGCGGATGCTTGCCGCCGTAGCGCGGGCGGCGTGGGGGTCGTTCTGCTGAATCGCTCATGAACCATCCTACCCCATCGCCAGCTCCTTGGCACCTCCCGAATTTGACAAAATCATCCGGCGCCGTTTGGCCCCTCCCCTTCCCCGCCGAGAATGCGTGCCTGATCGAAGTCGTAGGGGGTCAATTCCATCACCACCCGCTCGCCCGGCTCAAACACCCTGCCCGCATCCGCCAGACGCTTCGACAAGTGCGCAAGGATGATTTTCCCATTGGGTAGCTCCGCCCGGTAAAGCACCGGCCCAAGTTGTTCTAGCACCGGTCCGGCTGTGTGAATGGTCGCGTCTGGCATGGTCGAGGCCGCGAAGCTAGCCCACCCCCAACGCAGCGGCAAGCCTTAGCGCCCGCTCAATAATAGCCAACTCAAGACATCCGGGATGGGTTGCGGCGACACTCTATGACCGCCGATTGTAGCGGCGCGTCTATGACCGCCGATGTGAATGAGATCCGCTGCTGCATGCGCCAGCGACGGTCACAGACCGCCGCTACAGCGCGATTCATGTGCTTTGGCTTGTCAAAGAGGCCGTCCTTGCGTAGTCGTCTCTCTCCCACGACTCGAAACCATGGCCGATCCCAAACGCAACGACGAACACCCGCTCGCCAACATCCTCATCAACGTGATCGTGCCGGTGGCCATTCTGAGCCTCTTCAGCAAGGACCCGGCGCTGCAGGAATTGCTCGGCAAAGCCGTCCGACCGTGGCACCTCGGCCCGGTCAAGGCCATCGTCATCGCCCTCGCCCTCCCCATCGGCTACGGCGTGTGGTATTTCGTCAAAAACCGCAAACCCAATTTTTTCTCCGGGCTCGGCCTGCTGTCGGTCCTTCTAACCGGCGGATTGACCCTCTACCTGTGGAACAAGGACGGCTCGGTCAAGCCCGACGCCGGCTTGCTGTTTGGGATCAAGGAGGCTCTCATTCCGCTGATGCTGGGCATCGCCATTGTGTTTTCACAACGCACGGCCAACCCGCTCATCCGCGTGTTCCTCTATAACGATACCATCTTCGACATCCCGAAAATCGAGGGCCGCGTCGCCGAGCTGGCCGCACAAGCCGGCTACGAGAAACTGCTGGCCGGTGCCACCCGGCTCTTCGCGGCATCATTTTTCGTCAGCGCGGCGATGAACGTCGCCCTCGCGCGCTGGTTCTTCCGCGGCTTCGACCCTCGCGCCGTCGACGCCCTGGAGGTCTACAACAGCATCATCGCCAAAATCACCGGCTGGGGCTTTGCCGTCATCGGCGTGCCCATCCTGTTTTTCCTGTTCTTCACCCTCCTGCGCCTCCTCGCCGGCTTGCGCCGCCTCACCGGCCTCACCGACCAGGAGATGATGCACCCGCGCTGACCGCCCCCGCCGCCCCCCCCGCACATCGGCTGATAGGCTTGTGCCAGCGGGAGACTCCTCTTGCCCGAAAAGCCGCTTACACGGTGTCGCCGCAAACGCGCAGGGGGTGAGTCAGAATCAGGGCGCGGCGAGGCCGCCACTCCCTACCGGGGGCTTTTTCCGCAGCCCCGCCAGCGCGCCGACGAGCAGGCAGAGTCCCAGCGCAAGCCAGGAAAAGCCACCGGCGTCGCGCTTGAGTTTGAGGGCGATGGCCATCGGGCGCTTGCCGTCCACCTGCACGCTGCGGCCGAACGTCAGAACCGTGCCGCGTTCCGGCAGGGTCACATCGAGGGCGAGGGGCGCGGGTTCGGCGGCAAGTTGCTGGGACACCAACCGGTTGGCGATCTCCTTGAGGGCGGCGTTCTCATCGGCGGTGTTGCCTTCTAACAGACTATCAAACTTCTTGGGGTCGAAATTCTGTTTGCCCTGCATCAGTGGATTGGCGGCGGCCGCGCGCTCGAATTGGGCGTTGTCGCCGGCCGGCGCGGACAAGCGGTTGTCGAGCACCACGCGTTGGCGGCGGGTGTTGAGGCCGAGCACCGCTTGCTGGGTCTTGGTCTTGTATTGCAGGACGCGGGCATCCTCGTTGGCGGCTTCATCGAGTTGATTGCTGCGCACCGCGTTGCCAAGCGCCTGGCTGGCCTTTTCCTGATCACCTTGCTGCAGATACGAGTTCGCCTGGGCCAACATGGCCGACGCTCGCATCGAATCGCTCTTGCGCTTGCTCACCGAGAAAATCTGATAATCCTCAAGCCGGAACGCACCTAACACACTCTGCTGCTTCAGATCGAAGTCTCCCGCCTGCCCCGCCATGTGCCAGCCTTCCGGCACCAACACCCGCCATGTTAGGTTTTCCATCGGCACATTGAGCACCGGCCCTTCCAGACGGGTGGCGGTGCCGGTGCCGGCGGAGTAGACAAAGCGCAGGGTGGCCGGCGTGCCGGCCTCGGGCGCTGGAAACACATAGAACAACCATGCCGCGCCTTCCCGCACCAAGGTGGCCCCTTCATCATTGACCAACACGTTGAACAACTCGGCACCGGGCGGCAGTTGCAACCGCAACCGGCCCTTGCCGACCACTTCCATCTTCAAATCCACCGCGGTGAGGGCTTCGCCGCCTGGCGCCAGCAATGTCGTTAGAGACCCCGAGGCCACGCGCAGGCGCTGCAAGTCGGCCAGGTCAAGGCGCTTCACCACCACCGGCAGCGGCCCTTCGGGATCGGCCACCCGGAACGCCATCAGCGGGGCAAGCGTGCCGGCCACCTGCCCGAGCGTCGATTGCACCACCGCCCAATCCGCCCGCTGCCAGCCGCGCGGCAGAGTGCCGGCCTCCAATTCAAGCCGTCCAGCGGTGCGCAGCGCGATGAAATACACTTGGCGGACCTGCTCGAGCACCACCGGTTCGAGCTGCTCAGTGCCATCCTCCTTACTGCGGCGTTGGTATTCAAGTTCCACCCGGGTCTCGCCCGCCACCCCGCGCTGGAATCGAATCTCCCACAGCCCCTCCTGGCCGTCCACCGCGACCAAATCCGCCACCGCCGCACCGCTGGCTCGCACGGTGGCCGCCGCCGCCGCGTCGAGCCCGGGGATGCGCACCCGCAGCGCCTTGACCGCGGCATTTTCTATCCGATAGTTCAACACCACGCGGCTGAGCATCTGGCCTTCACGCAGCGTCGCCTCATGGTACACCTGCGCGGTAACCCAAGAATCCAGCTTGCCAATGGCCAGGCTCAAGGCCCAGTCGCTTTGCAGCAAGCGATAGGCCAAGGCCCCCGGGCGGGACGCCGCCCGCGCGCTTTCCTTGGGCATCTCCACCAAATCGCGCGGGTCGGTTTGCGACACGTTGCTGCGGTTGACCGCCCGAATCTGCAAACCGCGCTCCGGCACAACGGTTAGAACCCCGGTCTCGCGCGCCGCGTCGACCACACTCAGCCGCGGTGCCACCCAGGCCGCCTGAGCCCCCGGCGGCGGACCGGTTAGAACCAGGTTGAAATCGCGTTTGCCGAGTGTCTTGCCGTTGAGGTGGAGGGTCACGACCCGCTTGCCGGCGGTCTTGCTCTCGGTCCAGTGGCTGAGGCCCTCGCCGGTGGCGCTTTCAATCTCGAGTCCCTCGGGAACCTCCAGCGCCAGGCGGAACACCCCGCAACGGGTGATGGTGATGGATAGATCGGTGGTCACTAACAACCTATCGTCGCCCAGCGACACCAATTGCCATGACTCCGCCCGCAGCTCGGGCGCCACGGCTGTGACTTTCACCCGGGCTTTGACCTCGCCGCTGCCATAGCGAAAGGCGTGCTGCAAGGTGACCAGCGGCTGAGCGTCCTTATCGCGCGGCAACAACTCGCCATTGAAATCCTCCGGATTGACCCGCGACAGGCCATCCGTGTCGACGCGTTCCGGTTGGGCCTCGTCACCAAACGCCAGCCCCAGGAACCCGATCTCACCGGCGGCCCCGGCCACCCGCAGCGGCTCCAACTCCAACTCGATGGGCAAGGCCCCCGCGCCGCGCTGGGTCTCGATAGTCAGACCAAACGCCTGGGCCTGCGCCGGCTCGATGGCCACCCGCAGCTCACGGCTGCCCGGATCAAACCGCCATGACCCCACCGGCCCGTCCACCACATCGCTGACCGTGAAGCCCGCCGGTACTTTCATCAGCAAGGCCGTCAGGCGGCCTTGCGCCGGACGCACCGCGACGCGATGGCGGCCGTTGACCACCCCCGGTCCCGGCAGGAACAAGTTAGACACCTCGGCGAAGAAGCGGGTTTCTTCCGCGCTCACATCGCGTTGTTTGGCGCGCGCCTGGATGCTAACAGGTTCGGCCGGCCCCAGCACCAGCACGGCCCCGCTGGCGGTGGCGGCGAGCCCGTCGATGGCCTCGACCCTGGCGGCGTTCGGCGAGAAAAACTCCCAACCCGGCTGGTCCCAGCGCACGGTGACCTGGCGCATCGCGGCCGGCCCGCCAGGCAGCGTCCAGCCTTTGACAGGATCGGCCAGCGGCATCTCAAACACCGCCTTGCCGGTCAACCGGCCGGCCACCCCGGCGACGATGAAATAGGCGTCCGCCCCATCCAATGGAGCCTTGAACACCCGCAGCCCCGCGCCCTCGAACCCACTCAACACCGCCGGTGCCCGCAATAACAGGAAGCGCTCGCCAACCTGACCGCGCAACGTCACATCCACCGTGCCCCGCAAGCGTCCATCATGGATTTGCCAATCGTGAATCATCGATTCCGCCGGCTTGGCCCCGGGGATTTCCGCGCCGCGGGCGGCCGCGGGTGCCAGGCATGTTAGAACCAGCACCACTGCGGCTGCCTGCACCACTGGCGGCGTGCGCCAAGTGCGGCAGAGTTGCCACATCCGCGGCAGCCACCACAGGCCCGCCGCGGCGGCCACCAGCAGGAAAAACACCGGCGCGCCGCCATGCACCGTCAGCGTGCCCGCTCCGATCAGGGCCAGCCCACAGGTCTTCCACCAGCCGTCCCTGGCCAGCCAACCGCGCAATAATACCACCAAACCTAACACCGCAGCCAGCCACGTCGCCCAACCCATCATCGCCCGCCACGGTGCCACGTTGCCCAGATGCACCGCCACTTCGGTGCCCGCCGCCACCACCGGCGCGGCGTATTCCAACACCTTGGCATTGCCCCGCATCGAGCCGAGCGCCTCCACGCCGAGTCCCAATGCGACGACCACTAACAGCAGACCACATAGCAGCGAAAGCACCCTGCGAACCTTGCCCGGAGTGCCCACGCCCAACCCCAGCGCCACCAACCCTAACAAGCAAAGTCCTGTTGCGCCGTCCCCGCAGCGGGCGATCCATGCGTAGCCATCCTCGGCCAGGGCCGGCCGCACCAACTCGGCGCTGCCGCCGCGCGGCACCAACTGGCGGCCTTCGTCGCCGCGGATCACCCACTCGCCGATGACCACCGGTGCCGCCAGCCGAGGTGCTGCTAGATCGACCCGCTGCGGGTCGGCGGAGCGGGCACCGTAGCGGATGGCCACTTCAACAGCCTGCTTCGGGTCGCTGCGGGCGGGCAGCGGGACAATCGTCTCACCGCCGTCCTGGCGGGCATTGACCGGCTCCCCATCCACCTTGGCCTCCCACAGCACACCGGTCTCGGGCAGGCTCATGCGCAGCGTGTTGCGGCCGCGCGATTTGACGAAGATGCGCGCATCGGTGACCCACTCGCCGTCGCGCGACACCTGGCTGGTGAGTTTGAGGAAATCGACGACTTGCTCGGCGGTTTCACCCGGCGCGAACCACTTGATCTTGGTGCCGATTTTAAAATCGCGGCCGGTGTATTGCCAGGCCGCCAAGGTGGGAGCGCTGCTGAGCAGGCGGAACTCACCGGGCAACTCGCTGGGATCGATCACTAACAACGGCCCCTCGCTGCCGGTCACCGCGAAGTCCACCTGCAAGGGACTAACGACCTGCACATAGCCGCGCTCGCCCTGCACGCCTAACGGGCGCAGCTCGCCCGGTGACAAATCGCCACCCTGGGGATTCATCGGCTGCTCGAAGGTGACCAGCACCGTGCCCGGGCCTAACACCGGCCGCAGCAGCGGCACTATGAGCGTGTTGGCCTCCTTGCGCCAATCGCGGCCGACGTTCTGGCCGATGACGTCGATGTTGCCGATGCCATCGGGCACGGCGATTTTCCATTCGGTGGCGGGGGCACCGACCACAAAGTAGTTGATCAGCACGCTGCCATATGACGCCCCCGGCTTGAGGGAATAGAGATGGAACACATCCGCCTGGACGCTTTGGCCCAGCGCCTCGACGGTTAGACCAACCTTCCATACCCCCTCGCGCAAACGGAACGACTGCTGCAGCCCGGACGTCTTTTTCGGGAAAAACGTGATCGGAACTTCGGCCACCCCCGCAGTCTTGCCGGCCGCCAGGCGATATCCCGCCGCCGCCACCGCGCCGACATAACCGCGCCGCGATTTCACCGCTGGAAACCCGAGTGGCGCCAACTCCCACGCCCCCGCCTTGGCCGCCTCGTTTTTCTCAAGCCGCAAGCTCACCAACTGGCGGCCAGCCACCGCCTGTTTGAAAATCACCTTGAGCCGGCGCATGCCGTCCTTGGCCTCGCTGGCCACCACATAATCCGCCACCGCCGCGCCGCTTACCCCGGCCACCGCATGGTCCGCGGGAATCTCCAGCTCCCACTCCCGCAAGGGCGCTTCGCGGATGTCCAATTCGATATCGGAAAACACCCGCCGATCCGTCTCGGCCAGCTCGTAGACCGTGGTCTCGGTCACTGCCACTTCCGGCATCACCTGATCCGCCTGAATGGCATAACTGTAATCCGCCGCCGGAAACCGATAGACAAACACCTGCCGCAATTTCGCGTCCGCCCCGCCGGGAAATTGCGCCGGTGCCAGCTGGATCAAGCCCTTGGCGTCGGAGATCTCGATTCTAACGGCCCCCTCGTTCGCCACCCGCAGCCACCCGCTGTGGCGCAACACCCCCACCGGAGCCATTCGCAATGCCGCGCTGCGCAAGGGAAACCCGCCCAGCGCCGCTTGCGACTCGATGACCAGGCGGCCCGCGCCTTCGATCGGTTGGTTCAACTTGACTTCCAGCCGCCGCACGCCCTTGTCCTCCTTCACCGCCCATCCTAACACGGTCTCCCCGGACACCGACAAGACTTCGCCCGGCCCGTCCAGGGTAAGCGCCAGTTCCGCCAGCTTGCCTTGCAGCACGCGCAGATCCAGCAGCGTGAGCTGTCTGAGCAAACCGCTGCCCACCCGCACATCGCTCGTCTCGGTGCTGGAGAAAAACAACGCGCCATCCGCCACCGCGTCGGCCACCCGCCACGCCATGACGGCCGCGCCGCTGGCTGGCAAAAATCCACCCCACTGCCCGTCGGCGGATTCCGGCACCACCGCCAGGCCACGGTTGAATTCCACCCCCTTGCCCAAGCCCTCCAACCGCAGCGGCACCACCACCCCAGCCGGCAGCTTGAAATCCAGCGTCCGCCAATCACCCTTGCGCGTCACCGGCACATCGAACTCAACGACCACCGGCATGTCGCCGGCGCGCTCCGCCACCAAATCATACACATATCCGTCCTTGACCGGCCGCAGCACCACATGCCAGCCATCGCCGGCCACCCCGGACGCGAGCGCCACCCCGTCTAGCAACTCGACCGCCGAGCCCTCCGCGACCGCCCTCGCCTGGCCTGTTAGGCTGAACGCCACGCTGTTGCCATCCGCCGCGAGCTTGCCCGAAAGATGTGCATCCAACAACTCCAGCCCGCGCGCCCCGGAGCCGCCCGGAGTGACCTCAAGCTCGACTGCGGCCGCACCCGAACCCACGAACTTGTGGGCGTCGGCGGGTTCCACCGGCAGCAGGCCGTCTGCCTTGGTCACGCGCAGGGCCACGCCCGGATCTGTTGTTATAGTAAGTTCGAGCGCCAGTCCCGTCGCGGCACCAGGTGTCGGCAACACCAGCGCCTGCGCGCCGCCGGCCCCACCCACAAAGGCAAACCGCGTCTTGATGAGCACTTTGAACTCAGCGGGCGGCTTGGCGTCCTTGGCTTCAGGCAACACGGGCCGCAAGTCGAGAAACCGCGCGCCGCTGGCATCGATCCGCAACGACCAATCGCGCAAGCCCTCACCGGTGACCGCCGTCACCTCCCCGGCTCCGCTCAAACCGAGCGACAGCAGGTCGGGCCGCCCTTGGAGCACCCGCAACGCCAACTGCTGCTCACTGGTGACGTCGGCCAGGCCCACCCGCGCGGTCACCGCCGCCGTCGCCGCAAAAAACAGAGGCGCTTCCTTGACGGCCGGTTGCCAAGGCATCAGCACCAGCGGTTCCTTGGCCTCCTGGCAGAATCCGAGCGGGGCGAGTAATAATGTTAGATATAGAATCGTTTTCATACTAAAGGGTGTCTGTTAAATGAAGTGTGTTGTGCGGCGGTCTGTGACCGTAGCACCGGAAAACAGGCGTCCCGCCTGTGAGGGAAGACAGCGCGTCCCGCCTGTCTGCGCATGAATCGACAGGCTGGAAGCCCGTCGCCCAAGACAGGCGGGACGCCTGTCTTCCTTCACAGCCGGGACGGCCGTGCTCCAAGTTTTGCCCGCCATCAGCGCGATTTCCGTGGTCCCGTTCTTCATAATCCGTGTATTCCGCGTAATCCGTGGTTTCAATTTCGGCTGTTAGGAAAAATGCCCCGTGCTTACTACCAACCCACAGCCCCACACCCCTACAATCCATTCACCATCTCCAACATTTCCGCCACCCGGCGGCTGTTGGAGTAGAACTGCTTCACCGTGGCGCGCGGGGCGGCGAGTTGTTTGAAATCGATCGCCTCGGCCAGCGGGCCGCCGCGGAGTTTTTCGGCCGCCAGCATTGCCAGTCCGGCCAGTTGCAGCGAGGGGGTGGCACGGTCAAACGCTGGAGCGCTGGCCTCATAGGGAATCGTCCACGTGCGTTCCACCATCCGGCCGCTGGCGGCATCGCGGAAGCGCAAGCTCGCCTCGCCGATTTCGCCGCTGCCCTCGGCGAGCGGTTCCACCTGATAGAGGGCGACCCCGGCTTCTTCGGCGGCGAGCTCGGCGGCATCCACCGCGTCGTTGCGGAAGTCCTCGGTCTTGAGCCGGTGTTCGTCGAAGCCGAGCAACTTGTAGCGGCCGACCCGTTGCGGATTGAAGCGCACCTGGACTTTCACATTTTCCGCGGCCGGCCGGAATGCCCCGGCGAGTTGCCGCGCGAAGCCGCCGCCGGCGTCCGTTTCGGCACCCACCACGCAATAGCGGCCATTGCCATGGCGTGCGAGTTCAGCTAACAATTGGTCGTTGAGGTTGCTGGTGCCGATCCCGGCGATGTCAAAGGCCAGGCCTTGCTGGCGCATGGCGGTGACCTTGTCCGCCAGCCGCGACGGGTCGGCATCGCCGAGGTTGGCCGCGCCGTCGGTGAACAATACAATCCGGTTCTGTGCGCCCGGCGTCAGGTGCCGCAGCGCCATTTGCTCGCCCAATTTCATCGCCTCTTCCAAATTGGTGCCGCCCTCGCTGGCCGCCTGGTTGACCAGTTCGTTGAGTTTCGCGGCTTGGTCGCCGGTGAGCGCGTCGGCTAACAAGCGAGGGCTGCGCGCAAACCCGATGACCGTCACCAGGTCGGCCTGGGTCAGCAGGCCGCCGAGTTGCTTGAGTGCCAGCGCCATGGCCGCGCGGCGGTCGTCGCGGGCCATCGAGCCGCTTTGGTCAACCAGCAACGTGAGGCGCAGCGGTTGGGCGGCGCTGCGGCCGGCGGTGCCGGTGCGGATGGCCACGCGCACCAGGTTGCGACCGGGAATGACCGGATGGGCCGCCTGCTCGACCCAGCCGGCCACCGCTTCGTTAGGGCCGGGTGCCGGATCGCCATAATCCAGCGCATTGTAAAACTGTTCGGTCTTGATGGAAGCGGGGTCCGGCTGTTCGCCGCGCGCCATTGCGGCCTGGGCCATCTTGAACGAGGCATCGCTGATGCTCAGTGAGAACGTCGAGTAGGGAGCATCGGCGGCGGTGGATTCCGAGGCCACATCGGCCACCACCTTCTGGCGCGCCGCTTCATTGTTAGGATCCCATTGCACCGCCTTGCCGAGCCAGTCCTTGGCTTTGCCATTGCCCCCGGCCTTGAGCGCCGCGTTGGCCTGTGCCACGGCGACCTCGGCGATGGCTTTGCGCAAAAAGGCACTGCGATCCCTGGCGCTCGGCACATCGACCAACAAGTTGAACGCCTTCACGTAGTTATCATAAGCCTCTTGGTAGTTGCTCTTGGCGTAGGCGTCGCGGGCCTCAACGACAAACCGATCGGAATCGCCCAGCGCGGATTGGCGGCGCTGCTTTTCGCCTTGCACCAAGCCGGGAAGGCTGTCTGATTTTTGACCTTGGGCTGGCTCGTTGGCGCGGCCGTTATCCTTCCACTCAAGCTTGCCCGCAGGGTCCGTGGTCTCACGGAAATAGGCGGTTTTCAAGTCGAGATCGAGGACAGCCCCCCCATTGGCATCCTTGTCCGCCGGCTCCCGGGGACTTGGCGTGGTCGGCACCAAAACGGCCGCAGGTGCCGGTTTCGCGGTCTCCGCAGCCGGCGACTTGGCATCAAAATCCCGCAGTACTTGATCAATCGAGCCGCGGTTCACATCGCCCTCGCCGCTGCGCATGCCCGTAGACGCTACTGTAGAGTCCTTTTTCTTTTCCAGCGACTCCTCTGTCAGGATTCCAAGGTTGCTGGCGATGGTGTTCTTATCGCGTCGGGCAAGGCTGTCGGCCGGCGCGAGTTCACTCTTGAACACGGCACCATCGCGATCTTCCCTGGTTAACGTGGTGGTGTCCGAACGCAGGCCATCGGGGGCCCGCTGCGACGTTTCGGCGTTTTTCGCCATGGCTCCAGCGGCCCTGGGTTCCGCAGCGGCGGGTGCCTGCGGGGCATGGCCACCGCCGACTCCATGCGCGGCACCTAAGCCGCCCGAGCCTGCGGCCAGGCCGTCGGCCCCGGGCAGCGCCGGCATTTCAGCCAGGCGATCCGCCGCCTCTGGAATCGAGTAAGACGAGGCGGCGCTTTCGGCAAGTGCCCGTTTGGCTTTGCTGGTAGGCATCAACTGGCGGGCCCGGACCCCGGCCTTGCTGGAGTCGGCCAAGCCGGCGACCTGGCCACCGCCGACCAGCGCTTCAGGCTGCATCTGACCGACCGGGCCATCCAGGTCGACCGGTCCCGCCTGCGCCAGCTTCGAGCGCTCTTCCTCCTCAGGCGGGCGCTTGGCGTTGGCGGCAAGGTCCGAGGAACCTTGCGGCACACCGGGCTTCGGCGTATCGAAAAAGGCAAGAGAGGTGTCCACCGCTTTGGTGGCGGGTGCCGATGCAATGCTCGCACTGGGCATTTTGCTGGAAATTTCCTCCCCCATCAATTTCAGTTTCATCTTTTGCAACAGGTCCTGTTCGGCCTCAAAGTCGTGCTTGGCATCGACAAAGTCCTGGGCGTCCAGCCCGCGCTTGATTGCCTCGCCGCGTTGCTCGTTCTTGCTGGCTTCATTATAAATAATTCCCTTTGCGCGTGTAACGTTAGCGAGCACTTTGCGGCGCTCCTCGACGGCGTCTTCTTGCTTTCGGATTGCCTTCTTAAGTTCCTGGATCGCCACCTCCGAATTCTGCTCGCTGGCCACCTGGCGCTCAGCCATAGCCAGCCCGGCTCCCTTGCGCGCTGACAAGATAGATAGGGATCCGGACGAGAAGACCGCAGCCAGCCCGGCCAGCAGAACCAGGCACGCGGCGATGGCCAGCAGGCTCTGGCGCCAACTGTAACGGCGGCTGCGCGCGGCGCCGGGATGCTCTATCACGCTCGGCGGCTTTTCCGCGCCGAAGATGGCATCGAGGGCCTGGCGTTTGGCGGGGGGAAGCTTGGATGAATGATGGGGGGCGGCGGCTTCGGCCTCGATGAGCAGGCCGTGGAGGGCGCGCATACGGCGGCGGAAGACCAGCAACTCGGGGCGTTCATCGCACAAGCGCTCCAGTTCAGCGGCCTCGAAGGCGGAGGCGTCCCCGAGCACCCAGGCCACGATCCGGGCCTCGATCGGCTCGTCGCCGATGGTCGCAAATGGAGGATTTTGAGGCATGGGGGTTGGGGCTAAATGTTAGATGTTATTAGTTATCAGGGGAAGACCCAAGAGAAGAGCAAGAAACGGCCACCCGAGGCGCGGAGCGAAAAACTAATAACTTATAACCCATAACTTGCTTCATCTTGTGTCTTTCTATCCTTCTGCTGACTCGATGCCGAGGTGGCGGAGGGAATCGGCGAGGTGTTTGAGGAGGTGGTGGAGTTTGTAGCCGACGTTGCCGACGCTCAGGCCGGTGCACTGGCTGATTTGGTCATACTTGAGTTTTTGGTGGTACTTGAGGCGGATGAGTTTGCGGTCGGCGCTGGGCAGTTCGGCGATGAGGAGTTGGAGGGTGCCGATGGCTTCGAGCCGGCCGAGGGCCTGTTCGGGGTCGGGTGTGTTGCTGGCCCATTCCTGGGTGCTGTCCAGCGGGCATTCGCGTTGGTGGTCGCGGAGGTGGTTGAGGGCGAGATTGTGGATGGTGCGGAACAACCAGGCGCGGGCATTGGCGACCTCGTCCCAGTGGGCGTGCAAGCGAATGAAAGCTTCCTGGACCAGGTCTTCCGCCGTCTCGCGTTGGCCGACCAAGCCGTAGGCATAGCGCAGCAGCGGCGATTCTTCCGCCTCGAACACCTGGCGGAGTGTCCGCGTCTCCTCCGGCGGCATGCTTGGCGCAAGCAGCTGACTACCGTCAGGTTCAGCCAGAAGATGGGGACTGGCGGTTTGGAGTTCCATGAATGGGCGGGATTGCGGTCATGCTTTCAAACAGGATGACCCGCCACGAGCAAAATCCTTGGCTTTTTCTCAAAAAAAAATCTCGCTGCATGGGGCACACCGCGAGAGTTGCAAGGGGGCGCAGGTGGCGGGAGGCACAGACAGCCTGCCTGTCTTGGCCGGCGGGCTTCCAGCCTGTCGCGGCATTGGCAAACAGGCGGGACGCGCTGTTTTCCATCACAGGCAGGATGCCTGTTTTCCGCTCAGAGAGCCCTCATCTGGCCGTATTCGGCGCCTGGCACCACGCCCGGATCATGAGGATCGGCCTGCCGCGTTCCCTGTCTCGTCACCGGACGCCGCCTCGTCCGCCTCGTCCGCCTCGTCCGCCTCGTCCGCCTCGTCCGCCTCGTCCGCCTCGTCCGGCATCGGCAGGGCGTCGAGAGCGGCGCGGTAGGCGGATTCGTCGAAGCCGCGGTGATGGCGCAGGACCTGGTCCATTTCCTCGCCAAGGCAAAGGGCGATCTGGTCTTTGGCGGTGGCGGCATCGAGGCCGAGCTTGCCGAGTCGCGCCAAGGTGGCGGCGACGTAGCGGGTTTGCGGCGACGCGAGTTGTTGTTCCACGGCGGAGAGAAGGTCGGGCAAAAGGTCGTCGGTCATGAGGGGAGAAAAGTCAGGGGAAAAATGCGACGGCGGCGGGCAGTTGCAGCCAGGGCGCGTATTCGGGCGGGATCGGCGCTTCGAAGTGCAGCGGCTCACGGGTGAGCGGGTGTTCGAAGCTGAGCTGCCAGGCGTGGAGCATCAGCCGGCCCGTTAGAGCGGACGTCCGGCTCGGCTTGCCGTAGATGGGATCGCCGACGAGCGCCGCGCCGCGGTGGTGGAGGTGGACGCGGATCTGGTGGGTGCGACCGGTGTGCAGATGGCAAAGCACCAGCGCGGTGAGCGAGGCGGCATCCACCGCGAGCACCTGGTAATCGGTGATGGCCGCCTTGCCGCCCGGCGGATTGACCACCGCCATTTTTTGCCGGTTGACCGGATGGCGCCCGATGTGGGTGAACACCGTGTCTTTTTCCGGCCGCGGAATGCCCTCGGTGACGGCCAGATAGAGCTTTTCCATGGTCGTGCGACCGGCGAATTGGCCGACGAGCGATTGGTGGGCGGGGTCGGACTTGGCGACGACCAGGCAGCCGGACGTGTCCTTGTCCAAGCGGTGCACGATGCCGGGGCGCTCGACGCCGCCGATGCCGGAAAGTTTCCCCTCGCAGTGATGCAGCAGGGCGTTGACGAGGGTGCCGTCGGGATTGCCCGGGGCCGGATGCACGACCATGCCCGGCGCCTTGTTGAGCACCAGCAGATCGGCGTCTTCGAAGAGGATTTCCAGCGGGATGTCCTGCGCCACGGCATCCAGCGGCACCGCCTCGGGCAGGGCGATGGTGATGTGATCGCCGAGTTTCACCGCATTGCGCGGCTTGGCGGGTTGGCCGTTGACCAGAATGAACTGGTCGCGAATGAGCGTCTGGATGCGCGAGCGCGACAAATCTGGTAGCCGGCCCGCCAGGAAGGCGTCGAGGCGTTCACCGGGCAATTCATCGACTCGCAGTTCCACGGCCAGAGCGTTGCAGGAAAAACGCCCGCGGCAAGATTCAAGTTTGCAGAGTGCGGGCACGGCCGATAGCATTGCGCCATGCCGGACGCCGCGGAGGAAATCGCTTATTGCCATGCTTGCGGGAGCCCGATGGATGTCACGGCGATGGGACCCTTTGCCAACGTCGAGTGCCCGCAATGCGGCAAGCACACGCGGGTGAAGCGCGAGTTCGGCCCCTACACGCTGCTGCGGCGCCACGCCATCGGCGGCATGAGCGTCGTGTTTGTCGCCCACGACAATACTCTCGACCGCGAGGTGGCGGTGAAAATTCTCAACGAAAATTATTCCGCCGACGCCCGCCGCATCGCCGCCTTCGAGGAAGAGGCGCGCCTCACCGCCTCGTTCAGCCACCCCCACGTGGTGCGGGTGTTCACCACCGGTCGCGCCTTCGGGCGGTTTTTCATCGCCATGGAATTCGTCGTCGGCGGCCATTTCGAGCAGCAAATCACCGAACGCGGCACCATTCCCGAACGCGAAATGCTGCAACTCGCCATCCAGGTGGCCGATGGCCTCAAGGCCGCCCACAGCGCCGGCTTGATCCACCGCGATATCAAGCCCGGCAATATTCTCTTGGATAGCGACGGCCAGGCGAAGATCGTGGACTTCGGGCTGGCACTGTTGTTAGGAAAAGGTGGCACCGCGCAAGCCCGGGAAATGTGGGCCACCCCCTACTACGTGCCTCCGGAAACCATCGAAGGCCATCCCGAGGATTTCCGTGCAGACATGTATGCCTTCGGCGCCACGGTCTACCACGCGTTGGCCGGCAAGCCGCCCTGCGATGAGGAGAGCATGGCCACCGCCATCCTCCGCGAGGCAAAACGCAAGGTGGTGCCCCTGCAGATTTCCGCCCCCTGGGTGACCCCGCAAACCTGCGCCGTGGTGGACCGCGCCATGGCGTATGATCCGGCCAAACGATTCCACTCGTACGACGATTTGATTGCGCACCTCAACGATACGCTCAAGAACCTGCGCGCCGGCAACTCCAAGCTGCGCGGCATCCCGGCCGCGGCCAAGCGCCGGGACTCAGCCAAACGCCGCGACCAACGCCTGCTGCTGGCCGCTACTGCCACCCTCGGCGTCGCCACCCTGGCCGCTCTCACCTGGTGGGTCATGCGCCACCCAGCCAAGCCAGCTGACAAACCGGCAGCGCCACAGGCCGGCATGGGCGCAACGGATGCCAGCGCCGCCTCACTCAGCGATGCGGCTGCCGCCATCCGGATCGCCAATCTCTATCGGGACGCCCGCGCCGCGCTGGAAGCCGGCAATTACGACCAGGCCCGCCGCATGTTCGCCGCTCTCCTCGATGATGCCCAAGTGCAGGAACCCACCCGCACCTGGGCCGGCATCGAGGCCGTCATCATGCCCTATCTGGACGGCAAACCCGCCGCCGCCCGCCGTGAGGCGCTGGCCACCGCCAAGCACCTCAACTCCGCCAAGCTGGAAGACCCAGCGATCAAGCGCCGCGTGCTGCCCGTACTCAACCAACTGGCGGAATTCCCCGCCATCGCTGCGGCCGACACCGATCTATCGGGTGGCGGCGCTCCCGCAGCCATGGCCTCGCTATTGGCCGGCCTCAAAAATTGGGAACAGGGCCGCCTCGCCGAGGCCGCCACCTTCTTCACCGCGGTGAGCACCGTCAATTTGACCCAGCAGGATTCCTGGGCCACGATCTATCAAAAACTCGCGGGCGACTACCTGGCCGATTTTAAAACCCTGTCAGATCCCGTGTTCGACCGGTCCCCCGTCGGCAAACCGGCCTGCGACAAGGCCATCGCCGAACTCGACACCCTCCTGGCCAAACTCAAAACCCGCGGCCGCGCCCGCTTCAATGCCAATGCCTGGAAACTCGATGTGGAACGCCTCGCCCACCTCCCCACGCCTCCCTCCGCCTCCGAGCCCTCAAAGCAGCCCGAGCCGACCGAGCCATCAGATCCAACCGAGCCATCAGATCCGCCAAAGGCCGCCCAGCAGCCAAAGCCTCCCGAGCTGCGGGGGGTGACGGACTGAGACGGCGGCCGCACACGCATTCCCGCAAAAAAGAGACCTCATCTAACCGTGTCAGACCTGTTTACCAATCCAGCCGCCTTGGCGGACAAACCCGAGCCGGCCGAGCCGCTGGCGGCGCGGATGCGGCCGCGCTCGCTGGACGAGGTGGCGGGCCAGGCACACTTGTTAGCTCCGGGCAAGCTGCTGCGGCGCGCGATTGAATCCGACCGCTTCACCTCGTTGATCCTGCATGGCCCGCCGGGCACCGGCAAGACCACCTTGGCCAGCGTCATCGCGCGCACCACCGGCTCACGCTTCGAGGCCCTCAATGGCGTCGAATCCAATGTGGCGGAAATCCGCGCCAAAATCGACCAGGCCCGCACCTGGCGCGAGTTGCGCGGCGAGACCACCGTCCTGTTCATTGACGAGATCCACCGCTTCAACAAGGCCCAGCAAGACGTGCTGCTGCCCCACATCGAGCGCGGGATCGTTAGATTCATCGGCGCCACCACCCAAAACCCGTATTTCTACGTCAACTCGCCATTGGTCTCGCGCTCGCAAATTTTCCAACTCGAGCCGGTCCCCGTGCCGGATGTGGTCGGCGTGTTGCAACGGGCGCTGGCCGATGCCCTGCGCGGCCTCGGCCACCTGCCCATCGTCGCCGAGCCCGCCGCACTGCTCCATCTGTCGGAAAAATCCGACGGCGACGTGCGCAAGGCGCTCAGCGCGCTGGAACTCGCCGCCCTGACCACCCGGCCAGGGCCAGACGGCGCGATCCACCTGACATTGGAGGTGGCCGAGGAATCGATCCAGCGCAAGGCGGTGGTGTACGACGCGCATGGGGACGGCCATCACGACACGATTTCCGCGTTCATCAAATCGATCCGCGGATCCGACCCGGATGCGGCGTTGTACTGGCTGGCGAAAATGTTGCATGCCGGCGAAGACCCGCGCTTCATCTCGCGGCGCCTGGTCATCGCCGCCTCGGAGGATATCGGACTGGCCGATTCCAACGCCTTGCGGGTCGCGCTCGACGCCCATCACTCGCTCGAATTCGTAGGCATGCCGGAGGGCCGCATCCCGCTGGCCCACGCCACCGTCTATCTGGCCACCGCCCCCAAATCCAACACCGCCTACGTCGCGCTGGGACTGGCAATGGCCGATGTGGAAACCGGCCGCACCCTCGCCGTGCCGACGCATTTGCGCACACCCACCCGCAAGAAACTCGCCGCCGCATCCGGTGCCCCCACCGCCGCGATGGAGTATCTCTATCCACATGACTTCGAGGGGGCCCACATTCCCCAGGCCTATCTGCCAGACGGACGCCGCTACTATCAGCCCGGCACCCAGGGCATGGAAAAACGCATCAAGGAGCGCCTCGAGTTCTGGCGTAGCGCGCCCGGCACTGATTCGCTCCCGGAACCCTAGCATCAAACTCCCTGCCCGGATGCAGCAAGCAACCTATAGCTATCAGGTTTTATCGCATTGACAGGGAGCGGGCGCTGGTTTGGACTGGCTCTAGCCTTATGACCACCATGACTTCCCGTGAACGTCTCATCGCCACCTTGAACCACCAGCAACCCGATCAGGTCTGTGTCGACTTCGGTGGCACCTGGATCTCCGGCATCCATGCCTCGATCGTTCATCAACTCAAACAACGGCTCATCGGCCCCGCCGCCTCGCCGACCCGTGTCCACGAACCCTACCAGATGTTGGCCGAGGTGGACGCCGAACTGCGCAGCGCGCTGGGCGTGGATGTCGTCGGCGTCTGGCCGCGCAAGAATATTTTCGGTTATGAGGCGTCCGGTTGGAAGCCCTTCACCCTGTTTGACGGCACTCCTTGCCAGGTTCCGGGCAATTTCAATGTCACGCCGGCCCCCGATGGCGGTTGGCTGATGTATCCCGAAGGCGACCTCAGCGCCCCGGCCTCCGCCCACATGCCCAAAGACGGGTATTTCTTCGACTCCCTCATCCGCCAGGAACCCATCGATGACGTGCACCTCAACCCGCAGGACAACCTGGAGGAATTCGGATTGTTCACCGCCGAAGACATCGCTTACTATGAAAAGCAAGTGGCATGGCTCGACCAGAATGCCACCGACACCGGGGTGGTTTTGCTAGCCCCCGGCACCGCCTTTGGCGATATCGCGCTGGTGCCGGCTCCCTTTCTCAGGCACCCGAAAGGGATCCGCGACATTGGCGAATGGTACATGGCCACCGCCGCCAACCCGGAATATGTGCATGCCATCTTCGAGAAACAATGCGAATACGGCTTGAAAAACCTGGAAACCCTCATCGACATGTTCGGCGACAGGGTCCAGGCCGTGGTCACCACCGGCACCGACTTCGGCACCCAGAGCAGCTTGTTCATCTCGGTCCCATCCTATCAGAATTTATTCAAACCCTATCACTCGAAACTCAACGAACTCATCCACAGGAAATCAAATTGGAAAATATTCATCCATTCGTGCGGCGCGGTGGCACCGTTGATTCCGGAGTTCATCGAGGCCGGCTTCGATATCCTCAACCCCGTCCAGTGCTCGGCCTGCGGCATGGACCCCGCCGAACTCAAACGCAATTTCGGCAAGGACATCACCTTCTGGGGCGGCTGCATCAACACCCAGCACACCATGTATGAATCGCCCGACGCGGTCTATCGCGAGGTGCGCGAACGCATTGATATCTTCAACAAGGACGGCGGATTCGTCTGCAACGCCGTCCACAACATCCAGGGCAATTCACCCATCGAAAACGTGCTGGCTATGTTCAACGCAATCCGCGACAGCCACAACGGTTGAAGCCCCTTCGGCATCAGACGCATCAGCGCGCAAGCCCCGGCGGAGGGGGGACGCTCCTGTCCCCCTTGTCATTGCCAAGCGCAGGGCCAAGCGAGGCCGCTTGGCCCTACCCGGCCACCGCATCCGCCGGTAGGGTCGGACGGCCTCGGCCGACCCACTGATCCGCCCGCATGGGCGGTGCTGATGGCGTAGCTAACGACTCAGCAAAAGCATCTCGCCCTCAGGGGTGAAGTGGGCCAAGCGAGGCCGCTTGGCCCTACCGGTCCACCGCATCCGCCGGTAGGGTCGGACGGCCTCGGCCGACCCACTTGTCCGCCCGCATGGGCGGTGCTGATGGCGCTGCCCATGACCAGGCATCAATCGACGCTTGGGGAGCCCCCCCCGAACTCTGACATCCCGAAATATCGCCGCTGTGCCCGCAGGCGCCGGGCCACTGATTCATCGCTGACGTGCCACTCGATGCAGTCGGCGCCGTAAAGGCGGATGGTGTGGCTGGCACCGTCCTGGGCCTGGATCAAAAAGCTGTCTCCATCCGCCCACTCCATTGGTATCAGCTTGCATTTCTGCAAAGTCGTCAGGGCCTGGCCGGCCACCGAGCCCACGGCCATTGCGGCGGCTTGCACAAATGAAGAGAAAGCGACTCAATGTTTTGATAGTCATGGCTGCGATCATGGCTCCTTGCCGAGGAGACCCCAGCACTTTAATTCAAAAATGGCCAGCCATTTGTTCCAGCCATATTTCACGGCCCCAACAGGTTCATCACGGCGACAAGTCTATCCTGCCTGGCTACGTCTGTGCCCAACACGCAAGAATTCAAGACGCAAGAGGACAAACTTGAACTAACAACGACGTCTTTGCACTTTCAAGGACGCCAGCTTGGCTCGTGAAATGATGATTACATTATCTGGAATTACCATTCGGCCGTGGGCGCCACTTGGCACAAGGTTCTCCAAGGGTAGTTCCAAGGCCAACCGTGAATCCACGATATAAGCACCTCAGGCTCCCACCCCAAAGGCGCGCGCTGGCCATGCGGAGAAATCACCTCGCCGGTTCAATCACGCTGAAATTCGTCATCCCGGATTTCCGCCTTGACCACAGGTGCCGCATCCCCGACTCTCAGCGGATTATGCGCAGAATCATTCTGACTCTGCTAACCGGCGTCTTTCTTGCCACGGTCTGCCACGCCGAGACATACCCCCTCAAAATGACGCGACCCGAAAGGCTTGGTGACAAGCCGCGTTCAACCATGACGCCATACCCACGAACCTGCATCTCCCTGCGAAACAACGACGATCCGTAGGGATTCTCACCCTCTGCACGATCGCCCCACTGAATTCATCCACCCAACTAACATATTATGTCACTCACTATTCGACACCCCAGAGCCTACGCTGTGCTCCTCGGGCTCGCAGCCCTAGTCGCATGGAATCAAATGAGATCGTCGCCGGAGCAACCCGCCCCCGCCCTCGGTCCCCCAAGGATCGACATTGCCGAAATCCGTTGTGTTATCTCCTTCCTCGATCTCTCCCCCGGCAAGACCGCTCCGCCACCGCCGGCTCCCATCCCCCTCAGCCCCAGCGAAATGGCTAGGGAGACCTCGCTGCGCTCCAATCTCGCAAAAATCGAGGCTCAGTTCGGCGGAAACTCTCCAAGACTTTGGCTCTGTGACGACATGACCCAGCTCGTGTTTCAGCTCAAGAGCGCATGCCGGTTTGCTGAGGCCGAGTCTCTGATGCGCCGCACCCTCGCCTGCGCCGAAGCCCAATTCGAAGCCGAGATGCTGAGGTACCGCAGCACCTTCCCCATGCCCGAGAAGGCCGCCCGGAGCTTCGCGTTGCTGGCGTTTCACCCACCATGTTCATCCCCCCTGACCCGCCTTGCGCTCTTGCTCCAGGCCACCAACCAGTTTGCGGAGGCCGAACTTCTCCTGCGCCGCGCACTCGCCGTCAGCGAGGAACTCTGCGGCAACGACTATTCCGGAATTGCCGAAGACATCAACAACCTCGCGCGCCTACTCCAAGCCGCCGGACACCCGATGGAGGCTGAGCCACTTATGCGGCGTGCGCTGGCTCTCGACGAAGCCGGAGGGACCAAATGGGAGGTCGCCACCGACTTGATCCACCTCGCTCAGGTGCTCCAGGCCACGAACCGCTCTACGCAGGCCGAGCCGCTTATTCGCCGCGCGCTGGTCCTCGACGATGCTGAGTCCGATCCGATGCATTCCGCGGTCGCCAGAGACCTCAACTGCCTCGCACAGTCGCTCCGGACCACAAGCCGCCTAGCCGAGGCCGAACCGGTCATGCGGCAGGCATTGGAGATCAGCACGTGGTACTCTCGCCAGAATTTGGTCGATCGCCCGCCCTTGCAGGAATGGGTCGCTAGCTACCGCCAAATCCTCAAGGAACTCGGAACCCCGGACACCGATTCGGAGGAAAGGATCGCCAATATCCTAGCGCCTCCCCGGCCCCCATGAACCCACAGGCGCCTACTTCCAACATGGCCCGCTGCGGGATCCTGAATGTCCGGTCAATGATTGCGTCCCCCCTCACCAGGTGATGACATAGCGGCCGGCCTTGGGGGTGCCGAAGTGGAGGATGAGGCGCTCGTGATCGAGGGTGGTGTCCAGCGGGCCGAGGTCGGCGGCGGAGCCTGCGGCGAGGGCCCGGACGCGGACGCGGGAGAGGTCGGCGTGCGGAGCGAGGGCCTTCAAATCGAGGCTGGCGCGGAATTTCCGGTCGCGCGGATAGGGAAACACGGTGAGTTGCTTGGGCTCGCGCCGGATCATGAGCGCGCCGTCGGTGGCCACCTTGCCGAAGTCTATCCAGGTTCCCGGCGGATTGGTGTGCGCGGCAAAATCGACCGGCGGCGTGGTGGCGGCGATGGCGGCTTGGGCCACCGGGGCCTCGCGGCGGATCGCGGTGGTTTTTCCGTCCTTGCGATCCAACAGCAATCGCGCCAACACCACCCGGCCGGAGCGGTCGGTGATGCCGGTGAGAGGCAGCCGCGGCCCCTGATGGAGACCGATTGTCAGATCGAACCACGCACGATCCGCGGGGATTTCAATCTCATACGGGCCGTCGGTGATGAGGTCGCCGGGCAGCCATTGGTCGGTGGGTTTGGGCAGTGGATGGTCCTGCTGGAAGGCGATGTGATCGGGGTTGGCGACATCCGGATGGGTGCCGTGGACGAAGCAGTGGTAATCCCCGCCGGCGGCTTCGCCGACCTGCCATTCATAGGTGACGCGGACGCGGTTGCCGCCCAGATAGGTGAACTCCTTCAGGCGGGGCTCGATGTTGCGTTTGGTCCGGCGCTGGCCCGGATCGAACCAGGTGCGGGCGTCGGCAAAACAATACTCCGGACAATCCGCGAAATCCGCGAGTTTGCCATCCAGTAACTCGGTGGCGACCATGGTGTCCGGCCCGGCGGCGAGGAAGCCCCACTGCGGCAGCACGTGCGCGGCACGCCCAGCCCCCCCGGCCACGGTCCACGGCAGCGGACTCCAGTTGACCCATACCGTGAGGCCGTTGTCATAGCGCACACGCTGGCGGGAGGTGTCGCCACCTAACAACGCGAGCCCGCCGGAAACGAATTGGCCGGCCAGCTCGTAGCGGATTTCGACCACCTTGGCGGCACCGTACAAGCGTTGGACGGGATGCATCAGGTGGTGTTCGCGGATGATTGCCTGGATATCGGCGGTGAGGGCGTTGCCGACGAATCCGGCGTGACCGTAGGCGATCTCCATGGCGCGATACTTATCCAACTGTTGGACGCTGCCGGCGTCAGTCCCCCACTGGGTTTGCTCGCCTGTGCGCAGCCAGCGCTCGTAATAGCCCATGCCGTGATTGACCATTTGCGGGTGGAGCTTGAGCAGGTCGAACTCTAGCAACGCCTGGTGGTCCTCGCCGCCCTGGACCTGGGCCTCGACGCCGTCACAGCGGCCCGCCCAGTAAAAATGATTGGCCCCCTCGCCAAACAGCGGCCCGCCGTGGGTGTCGCGCTCGAACTGAAACAACCCGACATCCTGCTCCAGCTTGAAGCGGGCGAGTGCGGCCGTCGGCAGGCTCGCCTCGTGATCGAGTTGGTGCCACGGCGGCACACAGGTGTGGACGTCCAGATAGGCGGCGGTGGTGCCGTAGCGTTGGTGGGCTGCGGGCGAGTTCCGGCGGGCGAAACCCAACGCCCGGTCGCATTTCAAACCAAAACTCTGCACTCCGGTGCCGGCATTGAACCACGCCAAGCCCGGCTTGCCATCCCCCTGCAGCACCCGCGCGGACGCATCATAAGATGGAGCATCCGGATAGAGGTCGATGTAGTTCTCATGCAGCGCCCACAGATATCCGCACTCGCGGGCGGCCTGGCCGTAGGCACGCAGGTCGTCCTCGCTGCCGAAGGCCGGGTTGGCCGGCAAGTGGTCGGGCAACTTCGCATCATAACCGAAGTGTTGCCAATCGTGCTGGATGATCGCCAGATGGTCGACGCCATTGTCCTTGAGCTCGCGCAGGACGGCGGTGTCCCCGGCATAGCGCCCGCCGTGATGGCCCCACACGTCCAGCATGATGCGCGGGGCGAGCTGGCTGATGAATGGCGAGGGCGGATGGGGAATGTTAGGCAGCACCTCGGCCAGCTCGGGAGACACGGCGATGTAGCCGGATTCGCACAGGGGTTGGCGCGTGCCGTCGGTTTTCGGCTCGTAGACCGCACCGGTTTGCGGACACCGCGAGGAATTCGACACCGTCCAATCGAGGTACCGGCATACGAATACCCCCTGGGCTGGAAGAAACTCGGCCCGGCCTGCCAGATAGGGCACGTCGAGCTGCCGGCGCAGCGCCGCGGCCGCCTGGCCGAGCGTGAACGACTCGATGACCGGCGTGGCGCAGCGCGCCGCCACCCGCAGGGCCTTGCCCTGGATTTGATAAGTCCACTCGATCCGCAGCGCCCGGCCGTCCACCTGGTATTCCCACACCGCCACCAGCTCGGTGCCACGCGCGGTGGCGGTTACCAAGCGGCCATTTCCTAACAATGAGCGCACCCCTGCCCCGCCGCCACTCGCCGGGCTGAATGGCGCTCCGTCGTCGATGGCCACCGTGAAGTCGTCGAGGGATCCGGTGGATGGATGGTAGCCATAGACGATCCGGCAGTCATCGCCCTGATAGACGAAGCGCCAGTCGCCTTCGCCAGCCGGTTCCAGCGCGTTGCGGTGGGGCAGCAGGTTGGACGGGGTCACGCCGCGGTCCGCCACATTGGCGAGCGCCCGCATGTCAACCGGCGCGCTTGCCAGCCAGGCCTTGGCGGCTAACATGTGCTCGAGCGTAGCCGCGGGCCGGGGGCCGCCGCTGCCGACGGTGATTTTCGGTGCCCCGAAGTAGGAAAAATCCCATGATGAATCGTTGGCGGGGCCCGGTTCCACCTGCAGCCGCAGAGTGACGGTGGAGCCGGCCTCGGCGGATAGATCGATCACATGGTCCTCCCACACGCCCTTTGCCCAGTGGCGGCGCAGCAACTCGCGCTCACCGGATCGGCCTACCAACACACACGAAAACGTGACACCATCGCTTTTTCCGGGCAGCATGCTGTTGGGATCCATCGCCAATCCGAACGACAGCGCGATCGGGGTCTCGCGTGGCAGGGCCAGCCGGTATTCCGCCCACGTCCGGCCGCAGGGCACCCGCCACGGCGAATGCATCAACAAGGCTTCGCGCCCGAGAAACCCCGCCCGCGCCTGATAGACAATGCCCGTCGCCGGATCCGACTCGCCGCTCCACGACAGCGGCATCCACTGCGAGTCCCCGCCATAGGACTGCCAAGCGACGCGGTAGAGTCCGACGTCGGTCAAACGGGTCTCACCCGGCGGCAATACAACTGTTAGATCGGGCGATGCCCAAGCGCAGGTGGCGGCCGCGCACGTGATCAAGGCGATCCACAGGGGCGTCATGGATCGCGGAAAATTGGGAAATGGTGGACGGGTTGACATGGTGCGAGTATCGTTCGACTGTTGATGGGTTCAGCGCCGTGCATTGCCTTGGTTCGCCGGCCTTGAGCCAATGGCTAACAACGGCTGACGCTGATGAATCCCCCTGCGGATATCAAGTGGAAATTCCAGATTCCGACGGCACGGCGATGCCGCCACCCTGGCCTGCGCCATGACCTTTGCCAGGTGAGCCCTTCTTCGCCATTGATTCAGGCGGGGGCAGAGTCGTCCTCCGTTCCGGAGGGCCGGCCGGCCCGCCCATTACTGCTGACTTAGCGGGCTCTGATCGGAAAACTGGCGTCCCGCCTGTGACGGAAGACAGCGCGTCCCGCCTGTCCGCGCTTGAAACGACAGGCTGGAAGCCCGTCGTCCATGACAGGCAGGATGCCTATCCTCCCGCTAAGTCAGCAGTATTGGCCGACCGGCCCGCGCTCCGTCTCATTCAGCCACGGCCACGCCAGCCGGCCCAAATTTTCGCCTCGCCGGGGCCCATTGCGCTTGCGCTGCGCAGGCCGCATCCTAGCATGCCGGCCTGTGCCGAGCCACGCCGCCCCATGAACCGTATTTTCGTCGAAAAAAAGGCCGCCTTCAACGCCGAGGCCCGCCACCTCCTGCATGACCTCCGCGAATCGCTCGGCCTGCCCGGCCTCGCCAGCGTCCGCGTCGTCCAACGCTACGCCATGGAGGGCATCAGCGACGCGGAGTTTGCCGCTGCGGTGCGCCTCATTCTGGCCGAGGCGCAGGTCGACACCGCCGCCGCCACCCTCTCCTTGGCCGCCGATGAAACCGCCTTCGCCGTGGAATACCTGCCGGGCCAGTTCGACCAGCGCGCCGACTCCGCCGCCCAGTGCGTGCAAATTCTCACCGGCAAGGACCGCCCGCTGGTGGCCTCCGCCAAAGTGATCATCCTGGGCGGCGCACTCAGCCCCGAGGAGCTGGCCCGCGTCAAAGCCTACGTCATCAACGCGGTGGATTCCCACGAAGTGCCGGTGGCGGCCGTGTGCGACCGTCGCGCCGCAGCCACACCTCCGGACGTCGCCATTCTAACTGGCTTCACCCGGCACGCCCCGGCCGCGCTTGCCGCGCTGCGCGACAGCATGGGCCTGGCGATGTCGGCGGCGGATCTGGCGTTTTGCCAGACGTATTTCCGCGACGAGGAGACTCGCGACCCGAGCCTGACGGAGATCCGGCTGCTCGACACCTATTGGTCGGACCACTGCCGCCACACCACCTTTTTAACAAACCTTGAGAAGGTCACCTTCGCGCCGGGCAGCGGGCCGGCCGAGCGCGCCTGGCAAACCTATCAGGCCACCCGCGAGTGCCTGGGACGCGGAGCCAAGCCGGTCACGCTGATGGACATCGCCCTCATCGGCATGCGCGAGCTCAAGCACACCGGCGAACTTGACAACCTCGAGGAGTCCGAAGAGGTCAACGCCGCCTGCATCGTCGTGCCGGTGGAAATTTCCCATTCCGCAGCTGCAAGCCCGGAGTCCATCCGCGAGGAATGGCTGGTGATGTTCAAGAACGAGACCCACAACCATCCCACCGAGATCGAGCCATTCGGCGGGGCGGCCACCTGCCTTGGCGGCTGCATCCGCGATCCACTCTCCGGGCGCTCTTATGTCTATCAAGCGATGCGGATCACCGGCGCGGGCGATCCCCGCAGCCCGTTCGCCGATACCCTGCCGGGTAAACTCCCGCAGAAAAAAATCTGTCAGACAGCCGCCCGCGGGTACTCGTCCTACGGCAATCAAATCGGCCTGGCCACCGGCCAGGTGGCCGAAATCTATCACCCCGGCTACGTCGCCAAGCGGATGGAAATCGGTGCGGTGGTGGCGGCCGTGCCTCGCTCGCAGGTATTTCGCGGGACTCCGGCAGCCGGCGACGTCATCCTCCTCATCGGCGGCCGCACCGGCCGCGACGGCGTCGGCGGCGCCACCGGCTCGTCCAAGGAGCACACCGACAGCGCGCTGGAAAACTCCGCGGAAGTCCAAAAGGGCGATGCCCCCACCGAGCGCAAAATCCAACGCCTGTTCCGCCATCCCGAACTGGCCCGCAAAATCAAGATCTGCAACGATTTCGGGGCCGGCGGGGTGGCCGTGGCCATCGGCGAAATCGCCCCCTCACTCGCGATCAACCTCGACGCCGTCCCCAAGAAATACGCAGGCCTCGATGGCACCGAACTGGCCATCTCCGAGTCCCAGGAACGCATGGCCGTATGCGTCGATCCTGCCGAAATCGAATTTTTCACCCGCGAGGCCGACCTGGAAAACCTCGAGTGCACCCACGTGGCCACCGTGACGGACAGCGGCCGCCTGGTCATGACCTGGCGCGGCCAGACCATCGTCAACCTCTCCCGCGCCTTCCTCGATACCAACGGCGTCCAACAAAGCGCCGCAGCGCATGTGCAAGCCCCGCAGGGCACGCTTCTATCCGCAATCCAGAATCCTCTATCCACAATCGCGATACTCCGGGACCTCAACATCTGCTCGCAAAAAGGCCTCGGCGAAATGTTCGATGGCTCGGTCGGTGCCGGCACCGTGCTGTGGCCCTTCGGCGGCCGCCACCAACTCACGCCGCCCGACGCCATGGTGGCCAAGCTGCCGTTGTTGGAAGGCGACACCGACGTCTGCACCTACATGAGTTGGGGGTTCAACCCTAACATCTCAGCGTGGTCCCCGTTCCACGGCGCGGTCTATGCCGTCACCGAAGCGGTCTGCAAGGCGGTGGCAGCCGGCGCCAGCCTGCCCGATATCCGCCTCACACTGCAGGAATTTTTCCCGAAGCTCGGCACCGAACCGACCCGCTGGGGGCTGCCATTGGCCGCTTTGTTAGGCGCGTTCCACGCCCAACACGCCCTCCGCATCGCCGCCATCGGCGGCAAGGACTCGATGTCAGGTTCGTTCAACGAGCTGGACGTCCCGCCGACCCTGGTGGCCTTCGCGCTGGCACCCGGCAAAGCGTCGCTGGCGCTCTCGCCCGAGTTCAAGCAAGCCGGAACCACGGTGTCACTGGTGGAAACCGCTTGCGATGCCGACGACCTGCCGGATTTCCACCAACTCCGGCAACTCGCCGGCCAGCTCCATCAGCTCAACACCGATGGCCAACTCCTCGCCCTGCACCACATCGGCCAACCCGGCCTGGCCGCCGCTCTGGCCAAAATGGCCTTCGGCAACCGCATCGGCTTCCGACACAGTGCCGACTTGTGTCCGCCCGAATGGTGCCAACCCCGCCACTTTGCCTTCCTCATCGAGCACACCGAGCCCCTCCCAAGCGCCCTCAATGCCCGGGTGCTCGGCCGCACCACCACATCCCCCACCCTCGCCCTCAACCACGAAACCCTCTCCCTAACTGATCTGCAGGCCGCCTGGAGCGCCACCCTGGAACCCGTCTATCCGACCCGACCGGAAATGCCGGGTAGCGGATCGGAGATAGAAGATAGCGGATCGGAGATAGAAGATAGCGGATTGGGGATAGAAGATAGTGGATCGGAGAGCGCAGGCGTCCCAACCACGATCCACCATCCACGATCGGCCATCCACGCCCGCCCCCGGGTGGTGATCCCGACCTTCCCCTGCACCAACTCCGAATACGCTTCCGCCAAAGACTTCCGCGAGGCCGGTGCCGATGCGGATATCCTCGTCT
>CAIVSK010000357.1 GCA_903908495.1 Akkermansiaceae bacterium | reverse complement strand
GACGCACCACCCCATCCACCTCGAGATCCAGCGCCGAAATACCACCCCGGTCGGCATCCTGCGCACCACCTATAGGGACCCGGTTTCCGGCAGCATGTGCCACACCACCCACGGCCGACTAACCGGACTGGAGCTTGGCGATTTGCTCTTGATCCAAGCCACGCTGCGTGGCGAGGTCATGCTCAAGTCCGACCCCGCCGCCCTGCGCATCACCAGCTCCATCGAGTACGGTGCCAGCGCCGCCTTGCTGCGCCTGGCCAAGGACATCGGTCTCGACAAGGCCCTCTACTCGCGGCCCCACGAACCTTGGGTGCAGGACTGCCTTGCCATGATCGTGGGGCGCATCGTCTATCAGGGCAGCAAGCTCGCCCTGTCCCAATGCACTGCCTACTCCGCCCTGTGGAGCCTCTGCGGCAGCGAGGGCTCCATCGACGTCAATGAACACTGCTACGCGCCCATGGACCGGCTGCTAGAGCGCCAGCAAGCCATTCAAAAGCACCTTGCCGCCAAACACCTGACCAACGGGACACTGGTCCTCTATGACATCACCAGCAGTTATTTCGAAGGCGAGTATGCCGCGAGCGACCTCGTTGAGTTTGGCTACAATCGCGACCACAAGAGCGGGCACGAACAAATCGTCATCGGCCTCATCACCACCGCCGAAGGCTGCCCGGTTTGTGTCGAGGTGTTTCCGGGCAACACCCAGGATGCCAGCACGGTTATTGAAAAAGTCCGCGAAATGCGCATTCGCCATGGGGTCGAAAACATCGTGTTTGTCGGAGATCGGGGCATGATCACCGCCAGCAACGAAACCAAACTCAGCGCCCTGCCTGCGAGCGATGGCATCAAAATCATCAGTGCCCTGACCCACCGCGAAATCGTCCAAATGCTCGAGCGCACCGGCTTTCAACCCGAACTCTTCGACCAAACCCAAATTGTTGAAATCACCGAACCGGATGACCCAACCCGGCGCTATTGCCTGTGTCGCAACCCGCACACCGCCGCGCGTGTGAGCACCACCCGCAACGAACTCCTTGAGCGCACGCGCCAGGCACTCGAACGCATTGCCGCCACAGCTGCCAAAAGCCACAAGACCAAGCATCCCGCGAGTGACGAACTCATCGGGGCGCGGGTCGGCACGGCCCTAGCCAAGACCAAGATGGGCAAGTATGTCATCTGGAAGATGCAAGCTGGCGGCATTCTCGACTGGCGTCTCGACGACGGAAAAATCGCCGCCGACCAGGCTCTCGACGGCTGCTACGTGATCAAAACCAACGTCTCTGCGGAGGTGATGAGCAAGGACCAGGCGGTGGCCCGCTACAAGAGCCTCAGTCAGGTGGAGCAAGCCTTCCGCAATCTCAAGACCGTTAGCTTGGAGATGCGCCCGATGTATCACAAGACGGATGATCGCATCCGCGCCCATGTGTTCCTGTGCATGCTCGCCTACTACCTTCAGTGGCACCTCACCCGGCGGCTCGCTCCCCTCCTCGGCGAGCAGCGCGACGAACTCGCGAGCGGTGACATGGAACCCATACACAGGCGCTGGACCTTGGACAACGTCATCGAAATCCTCAAAGCCCAGCGCCGTGAAACCGCCAGCCTGTGCGGCACCACCTTCGACAAAATCACCGAGCCCACCGCCGATCAAGCCCGCCTCCTAAAGCTGCTGCAACCTCCCTTGGAACCCAAGAAACTTCCGGCACCCGCCGTGTAGCCACCACCACGAAATCAAAAAACGGCTGGAAGCCGTATGAAATAAGGGAAAATGCAGCATTCAAGCCAAGAATGCCCG
>CAIVSK010000356.1 GCA_903908495.1 Akkermansiaceae bacterium | reverse complement strand
GCTTCAGAAGCTCGTTTATTACTCCCAAGCCTGGTCGTTGGTTTGGGACGAAAAGCCGCTGTTTCGCGCCCAGGTCGAGGCTTGGGCGAACGGCCCTGTCGTGCGCAGTCTCTACGATAAACACCGCGGCCAGTTCGCAGTCCCCCGATGGGCAAACAGTTTCTGGCAAAAAAGACGCCGAAATTCGCAGCGGAGAACCGACCAGTTGCCGCGAGGGGGCCCAGAATCGCGGTGTCGGTGGAGGGCCATGCCACCCCCGTTTGGAGGATCTCCCACATCGACTGGGACGGACCGTGGTCTCCGTCGAAATGCAGGGAGGCTGGGGACCGTGAAATTCTCAAGCGTTTGGCCGACTTCGAGTCGATGTCATGGACGCAGATTCAATCTGGAGCGGGCAGCCATCTCGTCGGAGCACAAGGCATCATCAAGAAAGCACACCTGAGGCGACGGGCAGGAACATGGCGATGGCGCAAGCATGGGGGGCGCTTGGCGCACACTCATGCTCCTCGCAGAGGGTTCGGCAAGATGCCGAACCCAGCCGGCAGGATGCCGGCGGCTCCCCGTGGACCGGCATCGTGCCCGGGCCACGGTGGCGTGGGCATCCTGCAGCCCGGCTGAGCACGCCGAACGCCCGCCGCCATTCTTCAGGATGGTATCCCCTCAAACCCGGTCGAGATCAGGCACTCTGAGCCTGCCGCATGAGCGTCAGCCGTTTCCCCCCGCGCCCGTCGTGGACGGGGGAGCAACGGCTGCTGTGGAGCTTACTTGCGGAGGGCTTCTTCGCGGGCCTTGGCGGCGGCGATGACTTCCTCGGCGATGTTGCGCGGGCAGGGTGAGTACTGCAGGAACTCCATCGAGAACTGGCCACGCCCGGAGGTCATGGTGCGCAGGTCGCCGATGTAGCCGAACATGGAGCTCAGCGGTGCTTCCGCCTTGACCCGCACGCCGTGGAACACCGTGTCCTGGCTCTTGATCATGCCGCGGCGGCGGTTGAGGTCGCCGATGACGTCACCGACCTGGGCTTCCGGGGTGAAGACGTCGATCTTCATGATGGGCTCGAGGATATGCGGGGCGGCCTTTTGCATCGTCTGGCGATAGGCGGCCTTGGCGGCGATTTCGAAGGCGATGGACGACGAGTCCACGGCGTGGAATCCACCGTCGGTGAGGGTGACTTTGAAGTCCAGGCAGGGGTAGCCGGCCAGCGGTCCCTTGAAGATGGAGGTGCGGAAGCCTTTTTCCACGGCGGGGATGTATTCCTTGGGGATGTTGCCACCGACCACGGCGCTTTCAAACACAAAGCCCGAACCCGGCTCGAGCGGCTCGATGGTGTACTCGATTTTGGCAAACTGGCCGGAGCCGCCGGATTGCTTCTTGTGGGTGTAGCTGTCCTTGACCGCCTTGGTGATGGTTTCGCGGTAGGCCACCTGGGGGGCACCGACGTTGACTTCCACCTTGTGGGTGCGCTTGAGAATGTCGATTTTGATATCGAGGTGCAGTTCGCCCATGCCTTTGAGGATCAGCTCGTTGGTTTCATCGTCGGTTTCGACGTGGAATGACGGGTCTTCCTTGACCATTTTGCTGATGGCGATGCCGAGTTTTTCGGCGTTGGCGCGGTCCTTGGGGGCCACCGCGATGGAAATAACCGGTTCCGGGAACACCATCGGCTCAAGCGTGGCCGGATGGTCAACGTCGCACAGGGTGTGGCCGGTTTGCACGTTTTTCATGCCCACGATGGCGATGATGTCGCCGGCTTGGGCGACGTCGATCTCGGTGCGGTCATTGGCGTGCATTTCCACCATGCGGCCGACCCGCTCGGTCTTGCCGGTGAAGGTGTTGAGGACGGTGGTGCCCTTTTTGAGCACGCCCGAATAGATGCGGGTGAAGGTCAGGGCGCCAAACTTGTCGTCCATGATCTTGAAGGCAAGGGCACGGAACGGCTTGGTCACATCCACATAAGCGTACTCGCCGGTCGGGTGGCCTTCGAGGTCCACTTCCGGTTGCGGCCGCACTTCGGTGGGGCAGGGCAGGTAGTCGACGACGGCATCAAGGATGTTCTGGACCCCTTTGTTTTTGAAGGACGACCCGCAATAGGTTGGGAAAAACGCCATCGCAATGGTGCCCGTGCGGATACAGCGCTTGAGGGTGTCGATATCGGGTTGCTCGCCGTCGAGGTATTTTTCCATGACGTCGTCGTCCTGCTCAATGGCGGTCTCGACGAGCAGGGCGCGGAATTCCTCGACCTTGTCGACCATGTCGGCGGGCACATCGCCAACGGTGAAATTGTCCGGCAGGCCGGTTTCGTCCCAGATATAGGACTTGCGGGTGAGCAGATCCACCACTCCGACGAAGCTGTTTTCCACCCCGATGGGCAGGACCATCACCAGCGGCTTGGAGCCGAGGATGTTTTGGACCTGGTCGATCACGCGGTAGTAATCCGCGCCGATGCGGTCCATCTTATTGACGTAAATGATGCGGGAAACGTGGGAGTCCGTGGCGTAGCGCCAGTTGGTTTCGGATTGGGGCTCCACGCCACCCGAGGCGCAAAAGACGCCGACCCCGCCGTCAAGCACCTTGAGCGAGCGGTACACCTCGATGGTGAAATCGACGTGGCCTGGGGTGTCGATGATATTGAATTGGTAGTCTTTCCAGAAACAGGTGGTGGCGGCCGATTGGATGGTGATGCCGCGCTCTTGTTCCTGCTCCATGAAATCGGTGGTGGCGGCACCATCGTGGACCTCACCCATCTTGTGGATCTTGCCGGTGAGCTTGAGAATGCGTTCGGTGGTCGTCGTCTTGCCGGCGTCAACGTGGGCGAAAATGCCGATGTTGCGGTATTTGGTGAGGTCTTTCATGCAGTGAATGGATACGGATTGGGACGCCAACGGGACGTGGCGGGGGCGCATTCCTAGTCAGAAGGCGCGATTTGGCAATCCTAGACTGGGAAAATTAGCACATTTGTGCGGATTTTGCTGGTACGGACCGCCGTTTCGGGTCAGCCCGGCCGATATCAATGGGCAGCAAGCAGGTCCGGACCACCGGTCGCGATCTCACCCGGGGCATGGGCAAGTCCCGCTCCGAAGGGTGGAAAAACCGCAAGAAAGACGCTTTTTTTAGTTAAGAATCCTTAAAAAGATCGCCTGTAGCCCTTTTGGAATATGGGAAAACGACCCCCGGGGCAGCTGGTAGATTTGTCTTGCATCCGGCCCCCGGGGCCCATAAGCAGGTGGGCCCGCAAGGGCCACCATCAACGATGAACATGACCCGGAACCAAAAATCCGTGGCCCTGGCAATCGCCGGCGTCATATCACTCCTTCCAAGTTGCGCTGCCACCGGCAACGCCACCGCGAAAATCACCTCGAAGTTTCCAGACTTCTGGCCGGTCCAATCCGTCCAGAACGGGAATGCCTCTTGGTATTCGATCAAAACCAACTACGGCAAACGCACCGCGAGCGGGCAGCAGTTGAGCAACACGGCTGCCACCGCCGCCCACAAGACGCTGCCTTTGGGCAGTACCGTGCGGGTGACCAACATGGACAACGGCAAGGCCGAGGTGGTCACCATCACCGATCGCGGCCCCTACATTCAGGGGCGCATCATTGATGTGACCGTCGGCGTCGCCGAGCGGCTCGGCTTTGCGGCACGCGGGGTGGCCTCGGTGAAGGTCGAACTGCTCGCCAAGCCCGGGTCATAGCGCCGGCTCCATCCCATCGCGCGGCTAGCCCGGCGGCCACAGCAATTGGCGGCCGGCGAGCAGGTGGACGTGCAGGTGGGGGACGGCTTCCCCGCCGTGTGGGCCATTGTTGACGACGACCCGGAAGCCGGACTCGGCGACGCCCTCGCTGCGGGCGATGTCGGCGGCGGTGAGTAGCAAGTGGCCGAGCAGGGAAGCGTCGGCGGCGGCGGCGAGGGTGAGGCGCGGGATCGCTTGGCGCGGCACGATGAGGATGTGCAGCGGTGCCTGTGGCGAGATATCGCGGAATGCCACGCAGCGGTCATCTTCGTAAACCACCGTCGCCGGGATCTCCTTGGCACAAATTTTTTCGAACAACGTTGTGTCGGCCATACAGGACCTATGCTGGCACAGGCCCAGACCCGCTGCAAGGCGCGATTGGGAAACGGCTCAATCCGGCCGGGTCAGTTCGACAAACACATCCTCCAGCGTGGCTTCGTGGCGGAACAACGAACGCAGCGGCCAGCCGTATTGCGCCGCCACCTGGGCGATGGCCTCGCGGACGTCCGTCCCGGAATCCACCCACACCACGTAACGCGTCCACTCGTCGTCCATGGCTTCGGGGGTGACCTTTTTCACCCCATCGAGGCGATTGAGCGCGGCGGCGACCACCTCGGGAGCCGAGTGGATTTCCACTTGCAGCCGGCCGGCCGTGCGCATTTGGCTGATCAGGTTGGCCGGGGTGTCGGCGGCGCGGATTTTGCCGTTGTCGATGATGATGACGCGGTTGCAGGTCATTTCCACTTCGGTGAGGATGTGAGTGGAAATGAGCAAGGTGTGGGCCTGTCCGAGTTGGCGGATGAGTTCGCGGATCTGGCGGATTTGATTGGGATCCAACCCGTTGGTCGGCTCGTCGAGAATGAGCAACTCCGGATCATGCACCAAGGCATCGGCCAAGCCGACCCGTTGGCGGAAACCTTTTGACAGGGTCTTGATCATCTTGCGGCGCACGCCGTCCAGCCCGCAGGTGTCGATGACCGCACCCACCCGGCGGCGGGTGTCATGCTTGCCCAAGCCCTTGAGCTGGGCGCGGAATTTCAGGTACTCGCGGACCCGCATTTCGCCGTAGAGCGGGACGTTCTCCGGCATGTAGCCGATGCGGCGGCGGGCATCGAGCGATTGGCGGAAAATATCGAAGCCGGCGACCCGGGCGGTGCCGGAGGTGGGTGGCAGATAGCCGGTGAGCATCCTCAGGGTGGTGGTTTTGCCCGCCCCGTTGGGCCCGAGAAATCCGACCACCTCGCCGCGTGCCACGGAAAAGGTGATGTCGCGCACCGCCTCGTGGCGGGCGAATTGTTTGGTGAGGTTTTTGGCTTCGATCATGGCGCGCGGTGGGCTGGCCTGGCTGGAGTTGCCGCCTTGGTGGATGACGCGGCGGATTCCGCGACCAATCTAGGCGGATTCCGCGAGCGGCCAAGCGTGAAATTTGCGCCGCGCCAGGCGGCGGCCACAATCCGGGTGCGGTGCGCTCGCGGAGCATCGCGACAATCACCCTTGCAAGCGGTCCGGATCCCGATGACAATCGCTTGGAAACGCAACCTTTTATCCAACCTGCCATCCGCATGCTCGCAACACTCCGCTCCATCCTGTGCTGGGCCTCGCTGGTCCTTGCCGCCGCCCTGCCCACCCGCGCCCAGGAGGCCGCGGAAAAGCCCGCAGACTCCGCGGCAAGTTCCGCTGAGGACGCGGCTGCCGCCAAACAGGCCGCGGCCATGAAGCACCTCATCGAAAGCATCGACTGGCAAACCCAGGGGGCCGGCAAGCTCGGTGCCAACGCCAGCCTCGCCGTGCCCAGCGGCTACAGGTTCACCGGCGCGGCAGGCACGATCAAATTGATGGAGGCGTTCGGCAACCTGACCGACGGGGCGGAACTCGGCTACGTGACGCCACTCGACATGGATTGGTGGGCGGAGTTCGAGTTTGAGGAATGCGGCTACGTGAAGGACGATGAGAAAAACGAACTCGACGCCGCTGCGATTCTCAAACAACTCAAGGCGGGCCAGGTGGAAGCCAACAAGGAGCTGACCAAACGCGGCATGCCAACCGTCGAGATTCTGGGCTGGCAGACGCCGCCGTTTTACAACCCGCAAACCCACAACCTCGAGTGGGCCGTGCGCCTGCGTGGCGGCGATGGCGACGGCGAGACCATCAACTACCGGACCAAATTGCTCGGGCGGCGCGGGGTGATGAACGTGGTGCTGGTTTGCGGTGAGGACCAACTGGCCAGCGTGGTGCCGGAATACCAGAAGCTGCTCAAGGGGTTCGCCTATCAAAAGGAGGAGACTTACGCCGCCTTCTCCAAGGGCGACAAGATCGCCAGCTACGGGCTGACGGGATTGATCGTCGGCGGCGGGCTGCTGGCGGCCGCCAAATCCGGCTTGTTGGTCAAGCTGTGGAAGCCCATTGCCGTTGGCGTGGTTGCCATCGGCGCGTATTTCAAGCGCCTGTTCACCGGCAAGAGCGGCAAGTCGATTTGATCGGAGCCATTGATGTCGGCCTTCGCTGAATTCTGGCTCATCGCCGGTGCCTTGTTCTTGTGGGAGTCCACCCTGTGGCTGCCGCTGCGCAGCGTCGTCCTGCGCCGCGCTTGGTTTGGCAAGCGGTGGCGGGTGCTGGCTGCCGACCGCTTGCTGGTGATGCGCGAATTGGGGCTGGTGCCGATGTTGCCGCTGCCGCCGGATGGCGGGCTCGCCCCCTGCCAGGCACCGCCGCTGGCGCTCGCTGCCGACGGCACGTTTGTGCTGGAATCCGCCACCGGCCGCACCGAACTGCTGGCTGCCTTCACTTGGGACGACCTCCGCGCGGAGCCGCACCACCTGCAGGTGGGCACCCGCCTGGCACGGATCTCATCGCCCCGCTGCATCGAGGTGTTGCGGCGCGCCAAGCAGCGCGGTGCCACTCCACAGGCCGCCGTGCGCCAAGCCTGGCGCCTGGCCCTGTCGCCGCCGCGGGCGGCGCGCGAATGGCGGCGCTGGCGTTTGGTGTCCGGCCCGCTGCGCTGGCTCGGGCCGCTGCTGACCGGTGGTTTTTTCATCGGTCTGCCCGTGGTCTACGTCTACCGGGGCAGTCAGCCGACGCTGTTTTTCGCGCTGTGGCTGTGGTGCCTGATGGGCTGGATCGCAGCCCAATTGTGGTGGCTCGGGCATCGGGTCTATCCGGGTGCCCGCGCGGCCTTGCGGATGGACGCGCTACTGGCGTTGGTGGTGCCGTTTCATGCGATGCGCGCCCTTGAAATTGCCGCGATACATGCCATGGGCACCACCCATCCGGCTGGGTTGCTGTTGGCCACCGGCGATTTTGCCAACCCGTGGCTGGGCGGCTTCGTCCGGCGCGTTCTCCACCCGCTGCCGGGGGTGGCCGCAGACGCCGGATGGGCATCCGCGCTGCATGCGCCGCTGGCCGCGGCGCTGGCGCATTGCGGGAAATCGATGCAGGATTACGAAGCCGCGCCCGATGCCGCCAACGATCCGGCGGCCAGCGCCTACTGCCCGCGTTGCCATGGCCGCTATCTGGCGCCCGTGCAGTCCTGCCCGGATTGCCTGGGATTGGAGCTGCGCGGTTTCGCCAAGCCAAAGCCGGCATGCCCCCCCCCGGCCTCAGGCATTTTCCCCTGAAGGCCAGCTATCCTCGTTGCGGCCGGCGATTTTGCGGGCGCGCGCCTCGCGGAAAAACCCCTGCAACAGCGCCAGACATTCATCACCCAACACCCCCGCGCTCACGTCGCAGCGGTGATTCAGCGGCGGGTTGGATTCCAGCAAATTAATCCAACTGCCCGCTGCGCCGCCTTTGGGATCGGGGCAGCCGTAGACCACCCGCTCAGGGCGGCAATGGACGATGGCCCCGGCGCACATCGGGCACGGTTCCTTGGTGACGTAGAGCGTGCATTTTTCCAAACGCCAATTGCCCAGCACCTGTTCGGCCGCAGTCAATGCGAGCATCTCGGCATGGGCGGTGGCGTCCTGCAGCGTCTCCACCTGGTTCCAGGCCCGCGCGATGATCCGGCCCTCGCACACCACCACCGCGCCCACAGGCACCTCGGTGGCCGCATACGCCTTGCGCGCCTCGCGCAGCGCCTGGCCCATGAAATATTCGTCACTGTGCAAATCGATGATCAACGGGTGCGCGTCCACACCCGAGGCATAGCCGCTCACCGGCCCCCTGCCAAGCCGCTGCCGCCGCCACCTGGAAAAAAATCCACGCCGGGGCATGCGGGTCAAGCCATGGGGAGGACGCCAGCGATATGCCCGGTACCCGCCACACCGGGAATTTTGTCACGAACCTCTAAGCGGGGCTACGCGGCGCCTGGTACCTGGCACACGCAGTGGCGGCAGGGCGGGCAGCACTTCGCCCGCATGATCTTTGCTGCGCTGCTCCACCGCCTTGCGCCACGCCGGCGCCTGCTCGGGCTCGGCTACAACCTGCGACCTCACCAACTCCGGCAGGGCGATGCCGACAAGCTTGTTCTTGGCCAGCAAATCAGTGAAGACGCTGCGCTCCTGGCGCATGAGGCTGCTCCAAGCGATGTCCTTGAGCAACGCGCTGCCCGCCTCGGTTTCACCGGCAAGGAGCCGTGCGGTGCCTTCCAGCGCGGCTTTCATCGGCGCGGAGACGGATTTGTCGGCGGCCAGTTGCGGCAGGCGGGCCAGCGCGGCGGCGGCGCGTCCATCCATCATTTCGGCCAACATCAGGGTGCCCTGGCATTCGGATCGCTCGAGTTGACCGGACAATTCCGCCAAGCCGGCGATCACCTGCGCCGGCGGCATGGTGGCGTGGATGAGGGCGAGATAATAGAAGTTGGCGAGCAATTCGGGGTTGCGGGACTCAACGCGCAATTGGACCTGGAACACGGCCAGCAGATCTGATGAACGCCCCTGCGCAAACAGCGCGGCATACACCGGAAGCAAATCGCGATACAGCGGCAGCGGCCCCCAACCCACCCGGAACGCTGCGACCCAGGCATTGGCGGCGGCCTCCGGCGCGTCGAATTGGGCAGCGCGCGCCGCGAGGTCGATGAAGCGGTTGCGAGTGGTATCGAACGCCGCTTGCCTCATGGCCCGTGCCCACGCGGCCGAGGCGGCGCTCGCATCGCCGTTCTGATCCGCAAACCGGGCCTGCACAATCTCCAATTCCTCCAGATCGACGCCCGGCGGCGGCACTGCCAGCGCCGCCATCAGCTCGGCAGTCTGCTTGAGCTGCAGCAAGGCATGCAGGCGGACGAGGTAGACGTCGGCACGGGTATTGGCGGGAATTTCCAAAATCCTGGCTGCCGTCGCTGCTTGCTCGTGACCGATCAACCAGGTCCCGAGTGCAGCCGGATCGCTCGCCAGAAAGCGTGCGATGGCCGCCCCAAACAGGTGCTCCGCCTCGCCCGACTGGGCGGCGAGCGCCGGTTGCGTGGCGAGGAGGTGGTGGCGGGCCGAGGCCTGCGGCAACCGCTTGAGCCATGCCGGGAGATCCGGCAGCACAGGGTCCGGAGCGAGCCCGCCGGGAGTGTCGCCGAGGATCACCAGCGCGGCTAGCGCTTGGTCGTCGGCATTGCTGGCGATCAAACCGGCGAAAATCCGCCGCGCCTCGGCCAGCCGCGCGGCTTGCGGTTGGCGGCAAAGGGCGTGCAGCAACGCGAGGCGGGCCTTGGGGTCATTGGTTCCAGGCGTCGCGGCTCGCATCCAGGTTTCCACCAGATCGGTCTCGCCGCGCTGGACGAGCAATGGCGCGATGGCAATGCGGAAAGCAACTTCGTCGCGCTGCGCCTCCGGCAGACCGCCGTAGGCGCTCAGGGCCAAGGCATGTGGTCCCTGCGCCACCAACACCTCCAGCGCTTCCAAGTGGTCATCGCGGGTGCTGCGCGGGTCGTTGAAGAGGTTGACCGCGCTCAGGTACGAGCGCTGGTCGCCCAGCTTGCAGAGGGCGCGCGTCCAAACCCGGAGTGCTGCCAAGTCTTGCTGCCGCGCCAACAAGACGATGTGGGCTTGGTCGCGCGCGGTGACCCAGTCACCCTTGCGGGCGGCCGACTCCGCGGCGGCGACAGTCCGATCAAGCCGGTACTCGCAAAACGCCCGGTAGCCGGGCTTGACCCCCACGCCCAGCCCGATGAGCAGCGCAACGACAAAGACGTCGAAGATCATCCACTCGATGTGAATCTCCTGCCTCAACCTCGAGAAGTAGCCAACCAATTTCACCGCGCCAAGCATGGCAGCAGCGAACCAACTGGCAACACTGGAGTTACATGAATCGCCGGGGCGGCGTGGGCCATAGCAAGGCAGGACGCCCTTGTTGGATTGACGCAACGGGTTTTGTGCCTAATGTATCGGCGTTGCGTGGCGGCCGTGCGAGAGATTGGAAGTCGGCCGCAGGATCCCCATCATCGCCCATGAACGCCTCGGTTCCGACCCGCCCCAACGCGGATTTGCTCGAAGAAATGTACGCCCAATGGCGTGATGACGCGCGCTCGGTGGATCCCACGTGGGCCGCGTTTTTCGAGGGCTTCGAGCTGGGTGCCGCCCAGCCATGGCGGGCCGCAAGCACCACCACTGAGGCCACCGGGACCGGCGGGATTTTTGGAAAATTGGCTCGCTTGGTCGACGCCTACCGGACCCTCGGCCACACCCAGGCGCACATCAACCCGCTCGACGATGCACCACCTCCCCGCAATCCCCGCCTCAGCCTCGGCCCGCCGGACCTCAGCCCGGCGGATCTGGAGCTCGAGACGTGCCACCCGGATTTCCGTCAGGGCGGAAAAATGCCATTGCGCGACTTGCTGGCCACCCTTGAGGCGACGTATTCCGGCAGTATCGGCTTCGAGTTCATGCACATCAGCGACACTGCGGCCCGCGAGTGGCTGCGCGAACGCATCGAAGCCCGCACCAGCCAGCCGCCCGAAGCGCCCGCACGCCAGGCCGACGCCCTCCGCTGGCTGTTGGAGGCTGAAGCGTTCGAGCAATTTCTCGGCCGCAAGTTTCTGGGCGAGAAGCGGTTTTCCTTGGAAGGGGGCGAGGGCGCGATGGTGGCGCTCAACGCCATCCTCGAAGGCTGCCCGGCCAACGGCGTGCTGGAGCTTGAAATGGGCATGTCCCACCGCGGCCGCCTCAATGTGCTGGCCAATTTCGTCCGCAAAACCCTCACCACCATCCTGCTGGAATTCACCCCCAACTTCGTCCCGGAGATCGTCGCCGGCGATGGCGATGTGAAGTACCACCTCGGCTACGACAGCATCCGCGAATTGGCCGATGGCAAGGTCCGCGTCAATCTCGCCGCCAACCCCAGCCACCTTGAAGCCGTCAATGCCATCGTTGAGGGCAAGGTCCGCGCCCGCCAACGCCTCCTCGGCGACGACGGCAGCGGCAGCGGCACCGATCGCAAACGCGTGCTGCCGCTGCTCATCCACGGCGATGCCGCCTTCGCCGGCCAGGGCTCGGTGGCGGAGGTTCTCAACCTATCCCAGCTGCCGGGTTACCGCACCGGTGGCACCATCCACCTCATCATCAACAACCAGATCGGCTTCACCACGGCACCGGCCGACGCCCGTTCGTCCGCCTATGCCACCGACGTGGCCAAGATGATCGAGGCCCCCGTTTTTCACGTCAACGGCGAGGACCCGATGGCGCTGCACTGGGCGGCGCGGCTGGCCCTGGAGTTCCGCCAGCAATTCGGCCGCGACATCGTCATCGACATGCTCTGCTACCGCCGCCAAGGCCACAACGAGGCGGATCAGGCGGCTTTCACCCAGCCGCTCATCGCCAGGAAAATCGCCGCCCGCGGGACCTTCGGCCAGAATTTCAAGCAGCAACTCGTGGCCCGGGACATCCTCAGCCAGGACGAGGCCGACGCGATTGAAGAGACGATCTGGGACAAGCTGGAAGCCGGGTATAACAAGATGACGGAACTCAGTGCCGCCGGCGAGCGCACGGCGTTCAGCGGATCCACGGCCATCCTGCAGCCGGAGTATTCCCACGCTCCGGTGGCCACCGGCATCAGCCGCGAGCGGCTCCAACAGCTCGGCACGGTCCTCACCACGCTGCCGGCCGGGTTCCACTTGAACCTCACCCTGGCCAAACGCTTCATCCCGCGCCGCGTCCAAGCCCTGCACAACGGCGGGCCATACGATTGGGCGTTTGCCGAGGCACTGGCCTTCGGCTCACTGCTCATCGACAAGACGCCGGTGCGCTTGTCCGGGCAGGACAGCCGCCGCGGCACGTTTTCGCAGCGCCACGCGGTGTTTTACGATTCGGATACCCGCGAGCGCCATATCCCATTGCAACACCTCGCCCCCGATCAGGCCAGGTTTTGTGTCTACAACTCGTTGCTGTCCGAGTTCGCGGTGTTGGGCTTCGACTATGGATACTCCCTGTCCTACCCGGCGATGCTGACGCTGTGGGAGGCTCAGTTCGGCGATTTTTCCAACGGTGCGCAGGTCATCATCGACCAATTCATCGCCAGCGCCGAATCCAAATGGCAAACCCCCAGCGACATTGTGCTGCTATTGCCGCACGGCTACGAAGGGATGGGTCCGGAGCATTCCAGCGCCCGCCTCGAACGGTTCCTGCAACTCTGCGCCGCAGATAATCTGGTGATCGGCAATTTCACCACCCCCGCCCAATTCTTCCACGCCCTGCGCCGCCAAAAACTCCGCGACTGCCGCAAGCCGCTCATCGTGATGACCCCCAAAAGCCTGCTGGCGCGCCAGGAAGCGGTCTCCCGGGAGGCCGATTTCCTCGATGGCAGCTGCTTTCAGGAAATCCTGCCGGACGTCAGAATCTTCGCCGATCCCGCTGCGGTGGAGCGGGTCGTTTTTTGCAGCGGCAAGGTTTTTTACGACCTCTGCGCCCAGCGCGAGCACTCCGCCATCGATAATACCGCCATCCTCCGCCTCGAACAACTCTATCCATTCCACCACAGCCTCATCGAGTCCCTCCTCAGCCACTACCCCAATGCCAGCCGCTTCGTCTGGTGCCAGGAAGAACCCGCCAACATGGGTGCCTGGACCTTTGTCGCCCCCTTGCTCGAAGCCGTGGTGGGCACCCGCATCGGCTATGCCGGCCGCATCGCCGCCGCCAGCCCCGCCTCCGGCTCCAAGGCCATTCACGCCCGCGAACAACACGCACTGCTCAGCCAGGCGTTTACGGCCTAACATCTCCTCACCACCCCCGTCATGCTCATCGATGTCATTGTTCCCGCTGTCGGCGAATCCATCAACTCCGCCAACGTCGCACGCTGGCACATGCCCGACGGCACCACGGTCGGCATGGGAGAGGTCCTCGTCACCTTGGAAACCGACAAGGTCTCCAACGAACTGACGGCCGCCGCCGCCGGCCGCCTTGAAATTCTCGTCCCCGAGGGCCACGAAGTGCCCATCGGCAGCGTGATCGCCCGGCTCGATACCAGCCCGGCGGCGGGTCCCGCGCGCCCCCCGGCCACGCTCGCACCACCAGCACCCACCTCCCTCCGGTTGCCAGCACCGGCACGGGAAGCGGAATTGGCCCGGGGAGCAAAACCGACTCCGGCCACCACGGACGGCCGCAGCACCCGCCGCAAAATGTCGCTGATGCGCCGCAAGATCGCCATCCAGCTCGTCACCGCCCAACAAACGGCCGCCATTCTCACCACCTTCAACGAAGTGGATATGAGCGCCATCATCGACCTGCGCCAACAAGCCCGGGAAAATTTCGCCCGCAAGCACGGCATCAAGTTGGGCATGATGGCGTTTTTCGTCAAAGCGGTGGTGCTCGGCCTCAAACAGGTGCCGGCGCTCAACGCCCGCATCGATGGCAGCGACGTGGTGGAGAACCATTACTACGACATTGGCGTGGCTATCAGCAGCGAAAACGGCCTGTTCGTGCCGGTGCTGCGCGATTGTGACCAGAAATCCATCGCCCGCATCGAGCAAGACATCGCCGGCTATGCCGAAACCGCCCGCGCCGGAAAAATCACCCTCCAAGACCTCCAAGGCGGCGTTTTCACCATCTCCAATGGCGGCGTCTACGGGTCCCTGCTGAGCACCCCCATCCTCAATCCCCCACAAAGCGGCATCCTCGGCATGCACGCCATCCAGCCCCGCCCCGTCGCCCGCAACGGCCAGGTCGTCATCCGCCCAATGATGTATCTGGCACTCAGTTACGACCACCGCCTCGTCGATGGCCACCAGGCCGTCACCTTCCTCAACCACGTCAAGGACTGCCTCGAAACACCCACCCGCCTCCTCCTCGAGATGTGAAATGACCCCACCACCGGAATTTTTAAAAAAACATTGCGGGTTCTTTCTTGACAATACCTGACGATTCCGGCATATCCCCCGCCCCGACAATCTGCGGACCCAACCAACCAAAACAACGAATCGCATGCGTGGAGTGATCATGAAGAAAGGCGAGCCTGTCGATCGGGCTCTCAAACGCCTCAAAACCAAACTCGATACCGAAGGGGTACTGGAAGAAATTCGCCGTCGGCGGTCTTTTGAGACACCCACCGAGCGCAAACAGCGCAAACTCCGCTCCGCCTCCAAGCGCAACAAGATCCGTTGGCGCTACACCTCCGGCACCGGCTCCGCCGCCAACGCCGCCGAAAAGACCGAGTCGGCCGATTGATTTTCCTGGTTCCGCAGATCGGGAATCAACGGGTGCCCCACGGCACCCGTTTTTTGTGTGTCATACTTGCGGCTTCCAATCGCAGGTCCATGCGCGCGGTGCCCTCATTCAAAATCAATGCGACGGCAGTGCGGGATGCTTAAACCACGCAGCAAGATCCGGCAGGAAAATTGAAAATGGGCGCTGCGAGAGGGTCCTTTGAATGTTGAATGGGACAGAAGCTGCTCCCTGCGCCTCGGCTCCTCATTTAAAATCCAAAATCTTCCTACCTCAACTCTTCACTCCTCTGCGCACTCCGCGCCTCCGCGATTACACTTCCCGGGGATGAGCTGGAGTGAGCCGCCGAGGGCGCGTTGCCCGGCAATGGTGGCAGCGTTTCGGGAGCAGCACCCAAGGGTGGCGGCGGATCCCCTGCCGGGGGCGGCTCAGCGGCCGGTGGCGGCGCGGAGGCATCCGCCGGTGATTGCGCCTGATCCGTCGGCTTGGCCTGCGCTGTCTTGTCTGCTTGCTGCTTCGCCTTGCGTTGGTCAATCGCCTTCGAGGAGGCGGTGACTGCCTTTTCGCCGGCCTTGTAGGAATGTTGGGCCACCGACCCGACCACCCGGAATGGCATCATGGCCAGTCCGCAGGACGTCGCCCCGCAGCCGAGACCGAGAAACAGGACAAAACCCGACAGCCACCATCGCATGCCGAGCAGGCTAGCATGGCAGCGAGTGATTGCCAGTGCAGACTTCCTGATCCGAGGGGAGCGTAACCACTGAAACCAGCCACCCGTCATTCTTGTCAATAAACTTTCTACATGTTGCCAGACATTATGTTGAACGTGCCGCCGCCTCCCCACCCGTCGAGGCGGGCAGCCAGGGCGGTTTGGGTTCTCAGCCCTTCGCCAGGCCAGACTGCGGTGCAAGCGGCCGGTCGGAGGCCAGCCACCCGTCATTCCTGTCAATAAACTTTCTACATGTTGCCAGACATTATGTTGAACGCGAACGAGCCGCCGCCTCTTGCGGTTTCGGCTGGCATTGGGTTTCGGCTGGCATTGGGCGTGGGGAGGTGATTGACTGCGCCCCATGAAACCCCTCCGCGCTGCGTTGCTATCGTCCGGTTGTGTGGGATCGCGCGCTGCCACAATCCTCTGCCGGGCGGCTTTGCTTTGCTTTCTGGCATGCGGCCCATGTGGGCACGCAGCCGCCACCACCATCACCGCAGTGCCGGTCTTCGAACCGTTGAGCCTGCACGGGACTGACTGCGATGAGGTGACTTCGGAGATTGGCGTGGCCTTGCAGGCGGCGGTGCTGTCGCGCCCGATGGCCCTGAGCGGGGCGTTTCCCGAGATATTGGTCGACGCGATCCGCAGCCCGCACGCGATGCCGACCAACAACCCGAATTATCAGGTCAAGGAGGCCAACCTGCTGGTATTGTGCAAGGTGGATGTGAGCGGGGAAATGACGCCGGGCGGCTTGTTGGTGCGGTTCAACCTGGCGAATCTGGCGATTCCGCCGGAAGTGGATTTGACCACGCGGCAGGTGTTGCGGTTGGCGCTGGTGGCACTGCGCAAGACACTGGAGGCCTATCAAGCACACCAAGGCCAGGCGCTGAAGGTGAGCGTGGTGGTGGAAGGCGCGGATGAGGGGAAGGCGGCGCTGCGCGAGCTGGGTGTGAAATTCGAAGTGGCCGCAGGCCCGGTGGAGCACTGAAAAGCCGATTTTTTGCCTTTGCAACCGGCGGGTGATAGGTATGCTGCGGCAGTTCCTCCCTTCCATGAGCCCCCACGACCGAGATCCCCGTCCATTTAAACGCGCCATTCTGAAACTTAGCGGCGAGGCCCTGCGGGAACCTGGATCCACCGACAATATCTCGCCCGAAATCGTCAACCGCATCGCCATGGAAATCCGCGAAGCGGTCGACTCCGGCCTGCAACTTGGCATCGTGGTCGGTGGCGGCAATTTCTGGCGCGGTGCCAGCGCCTCGGCCCGCGGCATGGACCGAGCCACCGCCGATTACGTCGGGATGCTGGCCACCGTGATGAATGCGCTGGCGCTGGAAGGCGCACTGGAGCACCACGGCGTGCGCTGCTGCGTGCAGTCGGCCATTGAAATGAAGAACGTAGCCGAGACATTCATCCGCCGCAAGGCCGAGCGCCAACTCGACGAGGGCAGGGTGGTCATTTTCGCGGCCGGCACCGGCAGTCCGTTTTTCTCCACCGATACCACCGCCGCCCTGCGCGCCAGCGAAATGGGCGCGGATGTGATCCTCAAAGCCACCCAGGTCGACGGCGTCTACACCGCCGATCCGCGCAAAGATCCCAGCGCCACCCGCTACGAATCCGTCACCTTCCAAGAATGCCTGTCCAAACGCCTCAGCGTGATGGACGCCACCGCCTTCAGCCTGTGCATGGACAACCATGTGCCCATCATCATTTTCGACCTCGGCCCCAATGGCAACTTGTCCCACGCCCTGCGCGGCCTGCCCATCGGCACCCTGGTGCACGGCGAAGGACCTGCCAAATGATTGCCGATTTGCCGCGCAACAACCCCTAACGAACAAATCCGATGGACCCCGAAGAAGCGATTTTTGACGTCGAAGACGCGATGAACAAAGTGGTGGAATACCTGCTGCACGACTTCACCGGCGTGCGTACCGGCAAGGCCAGTCCGGCACTCATCGAGAACATCGACGTGCACGTCCACGCCTATGGCAGCGTGATGAAACTCAAGGGCCTCGCCGTCATCAGTTCACCCGAGCCGCGGATGCTGGTGGTCCAGCCGTTTGATCCGGCCACCACCCGCGATATCGAGCGGGCCATCCGCGAGAGCAAGTTGAGCCTCAATCCGGCCGCCGCCGAACGCTCGATCCGCGTGCCCATCCCCGAGTTGTCCGAAGAGCGCCGCCGCGACATGGTCAAACTCATCAAGCAACTCGCCGAAGAGGCGAAGGTGCGCGTGCGCGCCGCCCGCAAGGACGGCATGGACACCGCCAAAAAGATGCGCGCCAACAACGAGGTCACCGAGGACGGCCAAAAAGATTTCGAGACCGAGGTCCAGGACTTGACTAACAAATACGTCAAGAAAATCGACGAGCACGCCGTGGCCAAGGAAGCGGATCTGATGAAGGTGTAGGGGAAATGACGCTCAAAAAATGCCGTTGGCGGAGATGGGTGAGGCCGCCTCACAGTACCGGACATTGGCATCGGCCTTCAGGCCTTTGTGCAGTTCAGACAGGACGTTGGTGTCGAGGAGAAAGGCCATTACCATGCAATGTCTCGGGCCGCGTCGGTGCTGCGGGGACGGTCGATTTCCAATTCGATGTCTGCTGCAACCCCGGCGTCCGACAGCAGAAACCCGATGAGAGTCGGTCGCGGGGCACCCGCCCGCAACAATGCCTCGCGCCGGATTCGCCGATGCTCCTCCTCGGCGGACACGCCATGCAGACCCGCCCTGCGGCGCAGGTTCCTGACCACGAACGCGTCCGCATTTCTGACGAGAAGCTGTGCCATGGCGCGATGTGATAGCGGTGATAGTGGACGTCAACAGGATTGTTTCATTCTCTGATTCTTGCTTGTTGGTTCGACACCATCCAAAAGCTGCCTCGCAGAGGCCATCGACCGACTCGCGGAAGCCAAGCCCATGCCTCCAGTCAGCCGCGACCATTCGCTCGGCGGAAACTTCAAAGGCTACCGCAAATTTCCCGCCGACGGGAAGAATTGATGATTTGCGATTGGAAGAGGGAATGTTCGCCCTTCGGTCACTTCAAAAATCATCAATCGTCACTCATCAATCAATGTGCGCTCTGCCGCCAGAAGAATAATCCGCGTGGCGGATCACCGTGCAAGAATCCGCCGCGGATTCTGGGGTCTCCGGGCTG
>CAIVSK010000355.1 GCA_903908495.1 Akkermansiaceae bacterium | reverse complement strand
GGTGATGGGGCCAGTCCTCGCATGGTAACATAGTTCTTGAGCGGTTCGGATTTTCCGGGCAGTATTCGTGAATGGCGAGACCCTTGAGGTTTGAGTATCCAGGCGCGATCTATCATGTGATGGCTCGCGGTGACGGGGGTAAGGCCATTTTCATCGGGCAAGACGCACCCTTGTTGTTCCTGCACCGCTTGGGCGAGGTGTGCCGCAGCCACGGCTGGCGCGTGCATGCCTGGACCCTCATGCGCAATCACTTTCATTTGCTGCTGGAGACGCCCGAGCCCAACCTCGTCTCGGGCATGCACCTGTTGCTCGGCGCTTTCAGCCAGGCGTGGAACCGATTGCACAGCCGGCGCGGCCATGTGTTTCAAGGCCGCTACAAATCGGTGCCGGTGGCCGGTGCAAGCGCGGGCGACGCCTCACAATTCAAAGTGGTTGCCGACTACATCCACCTCAACGCCGCCCGCGCCGGGTTGGCCGGCGGCGAGCACGGCAAGCTCGCCGCCTACCGGTGGAGCAGCCTGCCCGCGTATCGCTCCGGCAAGGCGCCCGAATGGCTGGTTTTCGACCGCGTGCTGGCGGCCCACCAACTCGCCACTGACGCCCGGGGGCGGCGAGCATATGCGGATTATCTTGAGGCCCGTGCGGCCGAGAATGGAGGAAAGTTCCCGCCAGAGGCGAGCGCCGCGCTGCAGCGGGGTTGGTATTTGGGCGACGAGGGGTTCCGGGACCGCTTGCTAGACTTGGTGGAGAAAGGCAGCAGGGCGCTGCGCAAAGCGGGCAGCCATAGCGGAATGGCGGTGGCGGCACACGGCGAGCGGGAGGCGGAGCGGTGGGTTGCCGCTGGCATTTGTGAGTTGGAACTGTGCGATGAGGAGGGCAATCTGCTGCCTGCCCGGAAAGGCGATCCGCGCAAGGTGGCGCTGGCGACCCTGTTGCGCACACACACCGCGATCAGCAACGCATGGCTCGCAAAGCGGCTAGCAATGGGCCACGACCGATCGGTAAGTCGCCTGATCCGGCAGGGTGCAGACCGCAACGAAGTGACGAAATGGCGGCAGCGCCTCGAACAAATGTTACTATGCGAGGACTGACCCCATCACTGCGAGGACCCCGTCACGGCGGAACCGCCCCTGTGGACTGGACCTCATTACGTATGATTGGTGGATCGCCTTGGTTTGATATGTTAGATTCTAATGTGTCGTTTGAGCTGAGGGCTGGGCTGTATTTTCAATCACTCCAACACGACCCCGCGTCTCGCGGTCACGCCATTCCTCTTGACCTAACATAAAGGTCAGACAGCCGAAAACGGCCCGCGGGAAGATTCTGAAAAAATTGAAGATTTATGTTGACGGGTTAGTTATATGAACATAACTTCCGTCCGCCAACACGAACCATGCTCTCAAATCATCCATCTCCCAAGCAAGCACAGCGGACCCGGTGGTCGTCCTGTTCGGGGATGCACTTGCGCATGCGAGAGTTCCTGTTTGGCAGCGCCTCCGACGGCGGAAAACCGCAAGCCGGTTTCCCAGCATGGCATCATACCAAGGAGGCAGGCAGGTAGTTCAGAATCCGATTCACATCGACGTTTTCACGAACCCTGCCCGCTTCCCAGCCGGCGGGGTTTTTTCTTATCACCAGATGGTGACCATAATGTAACAGTAGCATCCGGCCCTGTGAAGGCCGCCGTGCGGGTGCAAATCCCGTTGGTCACCCCATTTTCAGCCCGTTTTTCACGGACCCGAAGCTTAGACAGCGAAGCATCCGGCTTTTAACCGGACGAGGAGGGCGCACATCCCTCCGGGTCCACTTCCCCCCCGCAAGCATGCTACAATTTGGACTAACAGCGAACCCTGCCAGGGGTCCGTTGCAGGCCCTTCGATCATCAACATTCAACTATCATTATGAAACCACAACAGCTTCTCCGCCTCGGCGTGCCTGATGGCACGGCGCTCCGTCACGCCCAGGAATTCATCCGCGACTTCATCGCCGCAGGTAACCCGAGCTCGTGTATCGAAACCGAAATTTTCCAAATCGTGGCTGATCCGTCCGCCTTCTTCGGTGACGAGCTGCGCGCGCCACTGGCCCGCGCCATCTACCGTCCGGCATTCATACCGCGGGCGGGCCTTGCGCCGTGGCGGCAGTGGGGCGTGGAGTTGGAACCCGATGCCCTGCGCCAGATGACCAACGCCTGCGCGTTGCCCGTCGCAGTCGCCGGCGCGCTGATGCCCGACGCGCACCCCGGGTATGGTCTGCCGATTGGCGGCGTGCTTGCCACCGACAATGCGGTGGTGCCTTATGCTGTCGGCGTGGACATCGCCTGTCGCATGAAGCTCAGCGTCTATGACTGCAAGGCAAGCAGTCTCGCCGGTCAGCGCGATCGATTGGCCAATATCATTGAAAGCGAAACACGCTTCGGCATCGGTGCCTGCTTCAAGCAACGCCACAACCACGACGTGATGGACGACGACTGGAGCGTCTCGCCGGTGACCCGCCACCTGCGCGACAAGGCATGGAGCCAGCTTGGCACCAGCGGCAGCGGCAACCACTTCGTCGAGTTCGGCGCGTTCACTGTGGCCGATGACGCGCTGGGCATTCCGCCCGGTGAGTATCTCGCCCTGCTCAGCCATTCCGGTTCGCGCGGCACCGGCGCGCGAGTGTGCGACACCTATAGCAAACGCGCCATGGCCCGCCACGCCGGTCTGCCCAAGGAACTCAAACACCTCGCATGGCTCACGCTCGATGAGGAGGACGGCCAGGAATACTGGGCCGCCATGAACCTCATGGGCCGCTACGCCGCCGCCAACCACCAACTCATCCACAAACACATCGCCAAAAAAGTAGGTGCCCACATCATTCTGGACATCGAAAACCACCACAACTTCGCCTGGAAAGAACGCCACCTCATCGCCGGGGTGGAACGCGAAGTCATCGTCCACCGCAAGGGCGCCACACCGGCCGCAGCAGGTGTGTTAGGTATCATTCCCGGTTCCATGGCCACGCCCGGTTTTGTCGTGCGCGGTCGCGGTCAGCCCGAGTCGCTGCACAGCGCGTCGCACGGCGCGGGCCGGCTGATGAGCCGCAGCAGGGCACTGCAATCGTTCACCTGGAGCGACACCAAAAAGCTGCTGGCGGAACGCGGTGTGAATTTGATTTCCGCCGGTCTCGACGAAGTGCCGGGCGTCTATAAGGACATCCACACCGTCATGGCCGCCCAAAGCGATCTGGTCGAAATCCTCGGTCGATTTGATCCCAAACTTGTCAAAATGTGCCCCGCCGGTGAGAAGGCGGAGGATTGATGGGTTATGGGTGTATTGTGTCATCTGTCTATTATGAAACATCTCCTTCACTTATCCACGGTGCTGGTGCTCAACCGCAACTGGCAGGCGATCCATACCAAAACCCCGGCCGAGGCATTCTGCATGATGGCTGCCGGCAGCGCCACGGGTCTCGACGTGCAGGGTGAGGATTCTTTCATCCCTGTGAGCTGGGACATCTGGCTCACCCTGCCCGTGCGCGACGACGACAACCCAGTGAACACATCGCGCGGCCCGGTGCGCGTGCCAACGGTCATCGTGGCGGCGAACTACGCGAAGGTGCCGCTGTGCCGGCCACGTTTCGGCGCACGTGGCATTTGGGAGCGCGACGGTGGCATCTGCCAATACACCGGCCGCAAACTCGCGCCCGGCGAAGGCAACATCGACCATGTGGTGCCGCGTTCGCGCGGTGGAGATTCGTCGTGGGAAAACTGCGTGTTGTCCCACCGCGAGGTGAACTCGCGCAAAGGCGACCGCCTGCCGCAGGAAGCGGGTCTGCGCTTGCTCAAGCACCCGGTGGTGCCGCGAGCGCTGCCCTCCACCTTGTTCATCCGCAACCATCACGGCATTCGCGACTGGCAGCGCTTCCTGGCGGGTTGATCCGGGGGCGCTCAACAAGAGGGGATCGGGCGGCCCGCGCGTCGCTCAGGTGACCCCGGGGTGGAGGAATTCTGCTTTTCAAAAATCCCCTCATGGCCTGGGCGATGGGGAGATGGCCCCTCCTTGACTGTTTTTGTCGTGCGCGGTTTCCAGCAGCTTCTCCGCAATCGGTTTGACCAACCGTGTGCTTTGGGCATAGAACGGTCCCGGTTCAAGGAAAAGCCCCCCAGCGTCCGTCATTTCAGGTTTCAAATTTTCTTCCCCCATGCCCACCGTTCCCATTCTCATGCCGCAGCTTGGCGAGTCGATCGCCGAGGCCACCATCGTGCGGCTGCTAGTGGCGGTGGGCGACACGGTGCGCGCCGACCAGGACATCATTGAGGTGGAAACCAACAAGGCCATCATGAGCGTGACAACCCTGTGCAACGGCACCGTGGCGGAACTGCGCGCCAAGGAGGGTGTGTCCTACTCGGTCGGCACGCTGCTCGGCTTGCTCGATGTCTCCGCCGAGGAGATCGCCCGCACCGGCGTGGAATCGCTCGAGTCGCTCGATGCCAAACGCAGCGCCGCCAAGATCTCCGGCTCATCCCCATCGGCCGAGTCCAAAGAGGCCAACCTGCATTTTTCCCTGGATGACGACGGTTACGAGGAAGCTCCCGATGTGGTTCCCAGCGTGAAAGGCCTGCCGGTGCCCATCGGGGTGATGGGAGCGCATTACATTTCGCCGCGGATGCGGGCGCGGATGGACGACCTCGGTCTGCGCGAGGCGGATATTTCTGCCGTTGTCGGCACCGGCGCGGGTGGTCGCGTCACCGTGGAAGACCTCGAAGGGTTCCTTGATTATCTTGAAGCCTGGCCCAGCAGCCATGCTTCCTCCATGCGCCTCGCCGTGGCCGATGCCATGCGCCGCAGTTGGACCCGCCCGCTGGCCACCGTCGGTCTGCCGCTGCTATTGAATCGCGCCATCGACCACCGCAACCAGCAAGACCCCAAGCCCGGGCTGACCCTATACCTGTTGCGGGCATTCGCCCTGGCCGTGCGCGAACTGCCCGCCACCGCCGGCTATCTCATCGGCGAAAAAATCGTCCACCCCCGTTCGTTTGATATCGGCGTGGCGGTCCAGGTCAAGGATGGGGTGGTCGTGCCGGTGGTGCGCAAAGTGGACCAAAAGCCGCTGGCCGCCTTGATCGCCGAATACGACGATCTGGTCAACCGCGCCCGCCAGCGCCGACTCACCGAGGACGATTGCAAAGGCGGCATTGCCACCGTGACGAATTTTGGCACTTTCGGCCTGACGTTGGGCACGCCCATCCCGCTGCCGAACGAAACCCTCATTCTAGGCCTCGGTGCCGGCGTCAAAAAGCCCGTCTGGAGCGAGCAAGTCGGCGCCTTCATCCCCGCCACCGAGGCGGCACTCGTCCTCACTTTCGACCACCGCGTCGTCGATGGCGGCGGTGCCGGGGTGCTTCTCAACCGGGTGGCCGCCCTCATGCAAACCCCGGAGGCTCTCTAATCGACTCGATGCGAACCTGGCCCGTTGCCCTTTGCGCCGCCCTCCTCATCGGGGTGGCTGCTTTCACCCTCAGCCACCGCCGAGCCCCCGTGCCAGTGACCGCGCCCGCCGTCGCCGTCGCCACGCCCGCTACTCCCGGCCAAGACCCCGATCCTGAACCCGGCACCATTCCCGCGCCGCCTCCAGAGCCGCCTCCAGAGCCGATGCCGCTGGCCGTCGCCCTGCTGCCCGCGCCGGGACCCGCCGACGCCAACCGCGAGCCCGCCGCCGAGCCGGACAGCACCGTCGCCGCCGGGCCGGACGGCACCGTCGCCGCTGGGCCGGATGCTCTCGGCGCTCAAGCCGCCGCCCGGGATGCGGCGTTGGCCGATTCCGCTGAGGACTTTTTCCGCGAAGCCAGTGAGCGGCTCGAGCAATCCCCGCCGCCTGCTGCGGCCGCACTGCCCGCCCTGACCCTGCGCCACTCGGTGGCCGCAGCCATTGCCCCGACCCTGGAATTGCCACTCCATGCCGGTCGTGCCAGCCTCGGCTGGGTCACCCAGGCGATCCGCAGCGAGCGCCAACTGCCCTCGCTCAATGCCGTGCGTCTGGAGGAAATCCTCAACAATTTCAGCCTCCGGCCCGCCGGTTCAGCCGCCATCTGCCACGGGGTCAGCATCACCACCGAGTCCTTGCCCTGCCCGTGGAAACCCTCCGCCACCCTCCTCCTGATTTCCATTCACGGTGCCGCCGATGCGCCTTATGACATCACCGCCTCCTTTCATGCCGATCCCGCCACCGTCGCCTGCTATCGGCTGCTCGGGTTTGCCCCGCTCGCCGGCCTCCGCCCCGGTCCGCTGCCGTCACGCCTTCCCGCCAAATCCATCACCACCCTCGCCCTGGAAATCGAGCCCTCCTCCACCGCCACCACCTTCGGTTCGCTGGAATGGACCCTCAACGGCCAACCCGCCGCCGCCATCCCCATTTCCCATCACCTCGCCACCGAGCCGTCCGACGACGCCCGTTTTGCCTCGCTCGCTTGTGCCTTCGCCCAATGGCTCGCTCACGATCAACCCGCACTCATCGACGTCGAACTGCTCGCCGCCCTCGTCCGCGAAATCGCCTCCGCCACCCTGCCTCCGGATCGCGCCGACCTCCTCACCCTCGTCGACCAAGCGCTGCAATTGGAAGCCAAATAGGGAATCGCAAACAGCGGCGCTCATGCACAATGGTGCATGAAGTGCCCGCCTCGGTCCGTAGCTTCCTGACCCATGCTGCGCTCACCTTTTGCCCTGTTGCTCGCCTTGGCTTGCTATGCCACCGCCGCCCCCTTGCCCGACGCCGGACCCGCCAAGCTGCCACGTTGGCGTGGCTTCAATCTGCTGGAAAAATTCCAGTTTGCCGGCAAGCACGAGCCATTTCACGAGGACGACTTCCGCCTCATCGCCAAACTCGGCTTCAATTTCGTGCGTTTGCCGATGGATTACCGCGGCTACATCGTGGACGGCGATTGGAATCGCTTCGACGAGGCAGCGCTGGTTCAGATCGACCAGGCCATCACTTGGGGCCGCCAATATGGCATCCATGTGTGCCTCAACCTGCACCGCGCGCCCGGTTGGACGGTGGCCAAGCCCGCCGAAACCACGAACCTGTGGACCGATCCGGATGCCCGTCAGGCCGCCGCCCGCCACTGGGCGATGTTTGCCCGCCGCTACAAGGGGGTTTCCAACAATATTCTGAGTTTCAACCTGTTTAACGAGCCCGCCGGGGTGGCGGCCGACGCCTACGTCGCGGTCGTCAAAGAGGTGGTGGCGGCGATCCGCGCCGAGGATCCGCAGCGCCTGGTGCTCTGCGATGGCCTGGAATGGGGGACCCTGCCGGTGCCGGAACTCATTCCGCTCAAAGTGGCGATGATGACCCGCGGTTACTCGCCGTTTCAACTCACCCACTACAAGGCCAGCTGGGCACAGGGCTCCGGGGCATCGCCCGTCCCCTGCTGGCCGGACGTCGGCGGCACCGGCGGCACCCTCATCAGTCCGGCCAAAGGCGCGCTGTCGCGGCCCCTCCAGATCAGCGGCTCACTGGCCGCCGGCTCCACCGTGCGCCTGGTCGCCACCACACTTTCGAGCCGCGCGGTTCTAACCGTGTCTGACACCACCGGCGAAGAACTCTGGCGCAAGGAACTCAGCGCCGGACCCGACAAGGGGCCGTGGCGGAAAAATGCGCTCGATCCCCGCTGGAATTGCTGGCAGGCCGAGGGGGAGGTGGAATTCAGCATCACCCTGGCCCATCCCGTCAAGGGGCTCACCTTGCGCGTGGTCGATGGCGATTGGCTCACGCTTAATTTGTTAGGAATCCGCGCGGCCGGAGGTGCTGCCGAGGCGGTTGCGCGGCTCACGCCATCCTGGGACCAGGTGCCCGAGACGCTGAGCTACAATGCCGCCGATCCCGCCAACCCCTTGCTTGGCGTGCCCCACGGACGGGACTGGCTGCGCGCCCAAACGCTCCCACCGTGGCAGGCGTTTGCTGCGGCAGGCGGCGGCGTGATGGTCGGCGAATGGGGTGCCTATCAATTCACCCCGCACCCGGTGGTCTTGCGCTGGGCGGAGGACTGCCTGCACAATTGGCAGGACGTCGGCTGGGGCTGGGCATTGTGGAACTTCCGCGGCAGCTTCGGCATCCTCGATAGTGGCCGCAAGGACGTCACCTACGAGGCGTTTGAAGGCCACCAACTCGACCGCAAGTACCTCGAATTGTTGCAGCGGTATTGATCCATCCAACCATAACCCAAACAATCCACCATGACACGACAGTTCCCGCTGCTCATCGCAGCATTCGCTTTCACATTTGCTTCAGCCTCGCAGGCTGCCGATCTTGACTTGTCAAAATTCAGGACCTTCGGCACGACGGGCAAGCAGGTGACGCCGTTGAGCGTGGAGAAGGAAGCCGATCTATATAATTTTTCCGGCAAGGGCTGCTTGACGCACATGTGGTTTGGCGGCGGTTGGAAAGGTTGCGAGCAAACGCGCCTTCGCATTTATGTGGACGGCGAGACAAACGCCTCGATTGACATGGAGCTCTATCTCGGCCACGGCATCGGCTTTGGCGATGATTTTTCACCGTGGGGAATTGCCCGCATCGGCAAGATTGGCACAGGCACCAGTGTTTACGACACCTATCGGATTCCGTTCGGCAAGAGCGTGCGGGTGACGGCACAACTCGCGCCCGGCGTCGACGGGCATCCGCAATTCTGGTGGATCATCCGCGGCACCGAGAATCTGCCCGTGGAAATCGGCGGAGTGAAATTGCCCGACGCCGCGCGATTGCGTTTGCACAAGCTGGTGAATCACACCGCCAAGCCGCTAGAAGAGTTCTCCCTTTGCGACGTGCGGGGCAACGGCGCGCTCTATCAGGTAACGATGGCGGCGAAAGGCCTGCGCACGCTGCCCGACGAGAAGGATCGCTGGCAAGACCTGAGTTTCATGGAGGGATGCATGCGGGCATACATCGGTGGCCAGAAAAATCCGCTGATGTTGTCATCGGGATTGGAGGACTACTTTCTCGGAACCTATTACTTCAATCGCGGGCGTTACGCGACTCCGGTGGCGGGTCTCACGCATTTCGATCCGTCCAGGAATGAGTTTTCCGCTTACCGTTTCCACGACGACGATCCAGTGTTTTTCAAGGACGGCCTGCGGCTCACCTGCCGCTGCGGCGAGGAGCTTGATGGCAAGATGCTGCATGACTGCCCGCCTGCAAACTACACAACCTACGTCTGGGTGTACCAGTGGTGACATCGCCTCACGGCGACACGGCCAGCCGCTCGGTCGTCGGCTCGTGCTCGAAGGCGAAGCCGTTTTCCTTGTAGGTCTTGAGGCGGAAGTGGGTGGCCGTGGAAATGACGCCTTCCAGCGTGCTGAGCTTTTCCGACACGAAGCGGGCCACCTCACGCAGGTCTCCGCCCTCCACCACGACCATCAGGTCATAACCGCCGCTGGCCAAATAGCAGCTCACCACTTGCTCAAAGCGCGACACCCGCATCGCCAGTCGGTCAAAGCCGCCGCCGCGCTCGGGCGTGATCTTCACTTCGATGAAGGCGGACACCGCGGTGTCGCCGGTGACTTCCGGATCGATCACCGCGTGATAGCCGCGGATGGTGCCGTCCTTCTCCCAAGCGGCGAGCCTCTCGGCAATCGTCTGCGACGGCAGTGCGAGCAATTCGCCGAGTTCCTGGTGGGATAGGCGCGCCTTGCGGCACAACAAGTGGAGGAGCGGATCGAGGGGCATGGCGGGGGGGGGGTGGGGAGAAATGCTGAAATGCTGAAACGAGAGAAACCGCGGGCTGCGCTGCCAATCTCAGATCATGGGTTGGCGGCGGGGACGCTGAGAATCTCGCGGCCGGCGTCTTTGACGGGTGCATTGTCCGCCAGCCAGGCGTCGTAGATCGACCAGCCCTGTTGCAGCAGGCTGCGGGTGCGGCCGAAGCGATCCGGGCTGTTGAGCACGACCACTATCAAGCGCCGGGGGGTGGCACCCTTTGATCCATCGGGTCTGGCGCGTACCAGCGGCGCGCGGTCCATGCAGGTGGCCAAGCACGGGCCGGCCGCGGCCGTGGCGCCGGTCTTGATGCCGAGGATGCCTTCCTCGCCGAGCAATTCGTTCGGATTATGGATGAGAAACCCCTGCTTGCCCTTGGTGCCTGTGATCTCGATATGCCGCACCTTCTGGCGGACAATGAAATTAATCGCATTGCGGCGCATCGCAAACACCGAGAGCCGGGCCATGTCCGCTGCGGTCGAGTACCCTTTCGCCTTCGGCCGCTCCAAACCGTGCGGATTGGTGAATTTGGTCTCAGTCATGCCAACGAGACTCGCAAGTTTGTTCATCTCGTCGACGAAGGCCGCCACCGGGTCGCCCGCTTTGCCGCGTTTGGCGAGAATCTGGCGGCCGATGTGGTCGGCAATCGTGAGCGCCGCAAGACTGTCCGAGCCAAGCAACGCGGAATACAGCGCATCGCGCAGCGTCAGGGTGTCGCCGGGTTGCAGGTTCATCGGATTGAGCCCGCCCACCAAAGCCACCGTCTGGGGCGCGGTAATGACCAATTTACTGATGTCGGAGTCGGTGGCACTGGCCCAGTCCACCGCCACAACCGCCGTCGCCAGTATGGCCAGGCTGGCCACCGGTCGCCTGACGGACGAGTTGGCGGCAATGAGGATCTTTCCTGAATAGGCTTCCATCACCATGACGCTTTCCGGCGCCTGGGCGTGAACCAGCATGGGAGAAATGGCGCTGAAAAGCGCGATGAGGCGGGCAATCATAGAGCGGGTCATGGAATCGTTGGACGAGCGGGACGAACGGCGGGAGTTTACGTCCCACCCACGGTAACTCAATCCCAAACGCGCACAATCCCAAACGCTTGGCACGCACTTGCGTTAGCCTGCTGGAGCAGACTCCTTTTGTCGGATTTGAGATCACGCCGGGTGTGCCGCCAAAGAACGCCAGGCCGTTGTGCTGGCAGGCGGGGAAGGGGCCGGCCGCCTCGCCGCAGGTGAACTTCACAGAGGCCATGCGGCGGGCCTGGGACAAGCCCGGCCACCTCACACTGCCGCTCCGGGACTCCGACACAGGCGTCGCGCGCACCGACGTCCCTTTCACCACCACGGGCCAGCCACCGGTCATCGCGTTCGGCCCGGCGAATTTCGCTGGTGCCCTCGCCATTGGCTCCGCCCTGCGCCTCAAGTTGCCATGCTCTAACCACCGGAGCGCACGATCGAGTTGAAGGTGGACTTGAGCCGCTGGCTGCCATGGGTGGTGAGATGATCCTTGTCGAAGTAGAGAGCTCCCATGTGATCGACCGGACTGATAATCCCTCTCGCATCAGTGAAGAATTCGGCCGGATCAATGACCGTTACGCCATTCTTGATCAAGGCTGCAAAAATGGGTCGTTGCAAGGCGGTATCGGCCATGTATTGCGCCGAGTCGATCACCAGGGGTTGGGTCGGCTTCCCCAGAAGGGCGTTCATCACATACGCCCGTGGAGGGTTGAACGGAAATCCAGGCACGTCTATCAGAATAAAAACATGGCAGCCAGCCGCTTGGATGGCGCGGACGGTTTGGCACAGTGCGGCTTGAAAATGCGCGTTTTCCGCGCCGTCTTCCAGATACCATTCCCAATGTGCGGCAAGGACGACTTGAGAGAGTCCCTTGGCGGCAGCGCATTTGATGTAATCAAGGACGGCGGCATTAAACGCCGGAGCGTTATCGCTGAGTCCGTGTTTGCTGTCCTTGAACCACCCCAGAACCGGTGCGGTGGCGTGCGCCGTCGCGGCCCGGGCGGCGATGCCGGCATCCGTGCAGGCGAGATCGATTGCGGGCAGGATCGACATGGCGTGACTATCGCCCCAGACCAGCACCTTTGGGGGGGGCGTTGGCGCGCCGAGTTGCACGAGGTGATTGGGGATGTCTTGCGCCGTGAGACCATTGCGAAAGGCGTAATCGGTGGCACCCGCAGCTATTTGCTGGACTGCGGGAGACAAGCGCTGCGTTGCGCCGTTGGTTTTCCACAGCATCACTGCCGCGAACGTCAGCATTGTCACCACAACCGAGCTGAGTGCAAAGACCTGGTTGCGGGAGCGGATGAGCGCGCGGGAACGAAACGGGCGCTCGACGAAGCGTAGCGAGAGCCACGCCAGTATGAGAGCAGCACCAATGAGGGACAGTCGGACGGAGCGCGATGCGGAGGTATAGGCGATGTATCGTTGGAACGCAAACAGCGGCCAGTGCCAGAGATATAGGGAATAGGACAGAAGACCGATCCAGACCAGCGGGGGGGAGGCCAGAAGACGGTTGGGAACTGGCAGGTGGCGGCTGGCGGTTGGCGGCTGAAACCCACTCCAGATGAGAAGTGCCGCCCCGGCTACGGGCGGCAGCGCGGTCAATCCCGGAAACCGGATGCCCGGGGCATAACAGAAAAATGGCACCAGAATGGCTGCCAGGCCGAACCACGCGAGGAGGGTGCGCAGCCGAGTTTGCGCAATGGGGGGCGCGCAGGCCAGCAGTGACCCGGTCGCAAGCTCCCAGGCCCGGGTCGGTAATAGAAAGAAGGTGGCGTCGGCCGCGTGGTAGCTACCATAGACGGCGAGGCCGAAACTAACGAGCGCGCCGAGGGCGAGGGTAGGCACGATCCAGTTGGCTTTGCGGATCAGGAAGAGGCCGGCCAGCAGCAGCGGGATGAAGAGATAGAATTGCTCTTCGAGTGAAAGCGACCAGGTGTGCAGCAGCGGCTTGGTCTCGGCGGCGTCGGCGAAATAGCCGCATTCGAGCCAGAACTTGATATTGGAAGAAAAGCCGATAAGTGCGAGCACCTGTTTTCCGAGGACAGCGTAGTCGGCAGGCATCAGGAAAAACCAAGCGGCGGCAAGAGTTGCGGTGACGACGACGGCGAGGGCGGGCAGGATGCGGCGTGCCCGGCGTTCCCAGAAATTCAACAGCGAGAAGGTGCCCTGCTGCAATTCCTTGAGCAACAGGCTGGTGATCAGGAAGCCGGAGATGACAAAGAAGACATCCACCCCGACGTAGCCGCCTTGAATTCGCAAGCCGCCCGGAAACCTCAGCCCCGCGTGAAAAAACACCACACCCAGAACGGCAATGGCGCGGAGTCCGTCGATGTCAGGGCGATAGGTGATGTTGTTGGAAACTGGGGGCATTTTTCAGCGAATAGGGTGGTCCTTGATTCTTGGCCGGCAGTTCGTCCGCGCGCCGCAAGCAATACATGGGGATGGCGGTTGCGCGGCCCTGCGGCTCAATGTGGAGGGTGGGCTGGCGGTGTGTCGGGATGCGGGCGGGGGCGGGTGAGCAGGGACATGGCCAGTGCGAGCGAGGCGAGCAGCATGATGCCGCCATCGCCGATAAGCGCGTAGAGGGTGACTGTGGGTTTGAGGGGTACGTTGAGTTCGGCCAGCAGAGTGCGGCGGGTGAAAGGGCTGCCGCTGGCATCGGTGATGACCTGGGGGGCGCCAGTGTCGGGGTGGGCGGTGGAGCCGCAGGTGTTAACGGCGGCGCTGACGCCGGTATTGGCGCAGCGCAGCATCGGGCGGCGCAGTTCGATGACGCGAAAGCGGGCGTTGGCGAAGTGTTGGGCTGCGGCTGCCGACAGGCGGAACCAGCCATCATTGGTGACGTTGACGATCACTTGCGGGCCGGGCCGGGCAAACAGGCGGGTGAGTCGCGGCACGGTGTCTTCAAAACACACGCTGGGAATCACGCCGATGGCCTGGCCGGCGGCATTGAGGGACAGTGGCTCGAATGAATCGCCGGAGGAGAACGAGCCGTTGTAGTCGGTGCCGGATTGTTGCTCGTAGATTTTCTTGAGAAACGGCATGGACTCGACGAACGGGATGGTTTCGCCGAAAATCACCAGGTGGTGTTTGCGGAATGTCTGCAATTCATCGCTCGGATCCATCACCGCGAGCGAGTTATACATGTGGCCGCCATCCGTTGCTACCAATTGGTCTCCTTTGGCCTCCGCCTCCAATTCGGTGGCCCCATAAATGAGCGTGAAGGGGCCGGCCGCGCGGACCTGGGCAATGGTGTTGAGATTGTCCTGCCCAGCCCCCCAGCCGCCGTCCGCAGTGCGCAGGATCCGCCCGCGCAACGCGCTTTCCGGCCACAACACCCACTCCGGCCACTGCCGGGCAGCGGGCTTTCCGGCCAGTGCATCGGCCTGTTTGACCGCCTCGAGCGCTGCCAGGGTGTCGTCCTCGTAGGCGCGGTGGATTTCCAGGTCGTCCCACTGCATTTCGGCGGCATCCTGCGGGATGTTGAGTTGCACCAGCAGGCTGTGCAGTCTGACGGACTCGCGGCGGCCCTCACTGGCGAGGCGGGCCTTCCCGTAACCCAACACCAGAGCTACCAGCAGGGCGGCGACGGCCACATCCCACAGCGGGCGGCGGGTTCCGGCCGGGGAAGGGGAGCGCAGGCGCCAGACGGCTTGCACCATCACGGCCTGGGTAAACACCAGTAGCAGCGAGAGCCCGAGTGCTCCTAGCAAATCGGCCGCCTGCGCCATCACCAGAGTGTCATGAAACGCCACGCCGAGCGGGTTCCAGCCGAAGCCGCTGAACAGCCAACTGCGCAGCCACTCGAGCCCGGCCCAGATCGCTCCATGACAAAATGCGCTGCGCAGGCACAAGCGCGGCGATCCCGGAGCGGTGGGTAGCACGGCGGCGAGCAGGCGTTTGCGGCGCGAGTGATGGGGGCCGCCGGGCGGGGCGGCGCGGTGTTTGTGCCAAGGGTTGCCCAAGGTGGCGGCGAAGGCACCGAACAAGCCCCAGAAACAGCCCAGATAGAGCGGTAATAACACCGCTGCCACCCACGAAACCTCGCCTAGCCAGGAAAATTGCACGCCACTACTCACGCTGCCAGCCAGCCACCCCAGCCCGAAGCCTTGCCAGCTGGCCCGTTTCCCATCCAACGACCACAGCGCCGGCAGCAGCGGCAGCAGGGCCACCCACGCCAAGCCCGGGGCATGGAATGGCGGGAACAGCCCGGCCACCAGCAACCCGCTGCTGAGGGCACCGGCCAATCGAATCAATGCTTTACGCGTCGGCATGCCCGCAGCATGAGGTGAAGCGCCACCTCTGGTCCACTGCAAATTGGCGGCTCCGGCCTTGGCAAACCCCTTGGATCTGGCAGACTCTCCGGCGATGGACGATATCATCCCACCCGAGGTTTTGCTCAACGCCTACGCACAAGGGGTTTTCCCGATGGCCGAGGCCGGCAAAATCTCCTGGTACCGACCCCAAATGCGCGGCTTGATCCCGCTGGATGAGCGGTTTCACATCCCGCACGGCTTGCAGCGGGCGCTCAAGCGCCGGCCTTTCGAGTTGCGCTGGAATACGGCCTTCCGCGACGTGATGCTGGCTTGCGCGCAGCGGGAGCAAACCTGGATCAATGAGGTCATCGTGGAGAGTTATGGGCTGTTGCACCGACTCGGCTTCGCTCATTCGGTCGAATGTTGGGATGAGGAGGGCTTGCAGGGCGGGCTGTACGGCGTGGCACTGCGCGGTGCGTTTTTCGGCGAGAGCATGTTCTCCCGCAAAACCGACGCGTCAAAAATCGCCTTGGTCGAGTTGGTGGCGGGCTTGCGCCAGGCCGGGGTTGTCTTGTTGGATACGCAATGGATGACCGTCCATTTGCGGCAGTTTGGCGGCTATGAGTTGCCGCGTAAACAATATGAACGGGCGTTGGCCGCCGCGCTGCTGGTTGATGGCGGCCTGGGACGGGGGGCCTTCCCACCACCCCAGGCATGAGGCCCGCGCAACAACTCACGCCATCCAGCAGCCTGGCGGCGTGACGGCAACTCCCGGCTGTGACGATGCCGCTGAAAGGACGCCTCATCATGCCGCGTACCCGCCTAGCGCTTCTTCGTGAAGCGCATTCTCACAAGCAAAAATCGAATTGTAGAAACCGAGTGTACATGAAGAAACTAGCGGCGATTGCCATGGCAGGGGTGATGTGGGGTGGTCTGGCTGGGACCGCGTGGTCGGCACCCGTCCCGGCGAACCTGAGGTGTGAGTACCTCGACAATCCGCTGGGCATCGACGTGCTCAAGCCACGCTTGAGCTGGCAGCTGGCCGAGGGCGGTCAGCAATCCGCGCCCGGAAGCCCGAAAGCCGATCCAGCTTCCCCGGCAGGCAATCCCCCGGGTGAAATTCCGCGCGGTGTCCGGCAGACGGCCTATCAGGTGCTGGTGGCCTCGAGCCAGCAGCTGCTCGCGCAGGACCAGGGCGATTTGTGGGACAGCGGGAAGGTGGCCGCCGCGCAGAGCAGCCAGCTCGAGTACCAGGGCAAGGCGCTGCAATCGCGTCTGCACTGTGATTGGAAAGTGCGGGTGTGGGATCAGGATGGCAAAGCCTCGGCTTGGAGCACGCCTGCCATGTGGGGCATGGGCTTGCTGCAACCCGCCGACTGGACGGCCGGGTGGATCGGTTACGACGCGGCCTATCAGCCTTCACCTGAGGTGGCGGCGGACGAACGCCTGTTCAATGTGCAGGGCTTGCAATGGTTCAAACTGCCCGGGGATAAAATCAAGGTCCCCGCCTGCTTCCGCAAACGCGTGGACATCCCCGCCGCGCGCGAAATCCGCCGCGCGGTGCTGGCTCTCTATGCCTATCATTATTGTGAGGCCGCCATCAATGGCACGGCCATCGGCGCCGGCGCGCATTGGGAACGCACCGCTCGCCTCGATGCGACCAAGGCCCTGCGTGCCGGAGCCAACGTGCTGACTCTGGTGGCGAGCCACACCGATCCCTATCCGCCAGCAGTGATCGGGCGGCTGGTGGTGCAATTCACCTCCGGTGCAGACATGGTGGTGCCGATCGACAAAAGCTGGAAAGTTACTTCCGCGCCGGCACCCGGTTGGCAACGGCCCGATTTCAATGACGCGGGCTGGCCGAATGCCGAGGCGGGCGGATATACATTTGGCAATCTGGGCGATATTGCCCGCGTGCCGGCACCCTATCTGCGCAAGGATTTCAGCGTCCCCCAGGCGGTGACGCGCGCCACCGTTTATGTCACCGCCTTGGGCAGCTATGAACTGCACTTGAATGGCAAGCGTGTCGGCAAGGATGTGTTGGCTCCCGGTTGGACCGAGTTCCGCAAGCGGGTGCATTACCAGACCTACGACGTGACCGCGCAGGTGGCAAAGGGTGCCAATGCCATCGGCGCGATTGTTGGCGACGGCTGGTATGCCAGCGACCTTGCTCATCTCGCCCGCCGCAATGTGTATGGCGGCCGCCCGCGATTGCTGGCGCAATTGGTGATGGAACTGGCGGATGGCAGCACCCAGGTGCTGGTCAGTGATTCAAGTTGGAAAGCATCCTACGGTCCGATCCGCCATGCCGACCTCATCATCGGCTGCGAATACGACGCGCGCCTGGAGATGGCGGGTTGGGATCAGGCCGGCTTCAATGATACTAACTGGAAGCCGGTGGACTCCGGCACCACCGCCGAAGGTCAGGCCGACGTCACCGGCATCGTGGCTCGCGCGGTCAATAATGGCCGCATCTCGCTGAAGGTGGAAAACGACCTGTTTGGCGGCGATCCGGCACCCCTCCAAGTGAAGGTCCTGGTACTTGAGTATCAGATAGGTGGCAAGCGCCAGACCCAAACGGTGGATGAACATGGATTGTTAGATCTGACCGGCGGGGACCTCAAGATCGTGCGGGCGAGTTATGGCAAGCGCCCGGCCAACGCGCAGGCATTCCGGGTGCAGGCCTCGGTGGCCGAGCCGTCGCGGGTCATCGAGGAGCTGGCCGCCATCAAGGTCAGCGAGCCGAAGCCGGGTTGCTGGACGTTTGACCTGGGGCAGAACATGGTCGGCTGGGTGCGGCTCAAGGTGCGGGGCGCGGCCGGGCAGAGAATCACGGTGCGGCATGGCGAGAAGCTCAACCCGGATGGTTCCATTTACACCGCGGCGCTGCGCAGTTGTCCGGCCACCGACTATTATATCTTGTCGGGCAAGGGCGAGGAAATCCTCGAGCCCTACTTCACCTATCATGGTTTCCAATATGTCGAGGTGCGCGGACTCAAGTCGAAGCCCGATCTGGGCATGGTCACCGGCAGGGTGGTGCACACGCCGATGCGCCGCACCGGCAATTTCGAGTGCTCCTATCCACTTTTGAACAAGCTCTACAGCAATGTCATCTGGGGCCAAAAAGGCAACTATCTGGAAGTGCCGACGGATTGCCCGCAGCGCGACGAGCGGATGGGCTGGACCGGCGATACCCAGTTTTTTGTTCCCACCGCGGCCTATAACTTCGATATTGCGGCGTTCTTCAGCCGCTGGTTGCAAACCTGCGAGGACGACCAGTCCGCCGATGGCAGCTTCCCGCATGTGGTGCCTGATATCATGGGCGGCGGCGGATCCACCGCGTGGGGCGATGCCGCGCTGTTGTGCACCTATCAAATCTATCGGACCTACGGCGATACCCGCATTGTGGCGGAACGCTATGCCGCCATGGAACGCTACATGAAGTGGCTGGATGGCAAGACCAAGGATGGCATCTCCAAGGTGGGTGGTTTCGGCGACTGGCTCGGTGCCGGGGGTGGTGCCAACCAGGATGCCGTGGACACCGCGTTTCATGCCTATCTGGCGCGGATCATGGCGGAAATGGCCCAGGCCATCGGTCGTGATGATGATGCCAAGCGTTACATCAAGCTGCACGAGGAGGCCAAGGCCGCCTTTGTGAAGGGATTCCTCCAGGCGGACGGTTCGCTCAGGGATTGCAGTCAGACCGGCTATGCGCTGGCCTTCACCATGGACCTGCTCCCCGCCGATATGCGCGGCAAGGCCGCCGCCAAATTCGTCGACGAGATCAAGCGCTTCGACTGGCATCTGGCCACCGGCTTCATCGGCACGCCGCGCCTGTTGCCGGCGCTGGCTGCGGCCGGCCGCGATGACGTCGCTTACCGGTTGCTGCTCACTGATACCTATCCGTCTTGGTTGTTTCCGGTGAAAAACGGTGCCACCACCATGTGGGAGCGCTGGAACGGTTGGACCCCCGACAAAGGCTTCGGAGATATCAGCATGAATTCATTCAACCACTACGCCTTCGGCGCGGTCGGCGAATATCTCTATGGCGGGGTGGGGGGCATCAAGGCCGCCAGCGCGGGCTACAAGACCATCATCATCAAGCCCGCCATCGCCGAGGGCTTGACCTGGGCCAAGACATCGTTCGAGTGCGTTTACGGGCTGATCGGCTGCAACTGGAAGCGGGCCGCTGGTGGGCTGACGATGGACGTGACCATCCCGCCCAACACCAGCGCCACGATCCATGTGCCGGCCACGGCTGAGGCCGGTGTGACCGAGTCCGGCAAGCCCGCGGGCAAATCCGCAGGCGTGAAGTTCCTGCGCATGGAGAACGGTGCGGCAGTGTATGCCGTCGAGTCGGGAGCATACCACTTCGCATCTGGCATGTAGCGCCAAACGAACCGTATCGGGCGGCCCGGCTTGACACAAGAAGCGCCGGGCCATAGCCTGCGGACTGTTGTCATCCGCTCGCTGTGACTCAAATCGCCCCCATCTTCCTCACTCTCGGTTGCTTCGCCTGCTGCCTGTTGCTGGCGGGCTTGCTGTGGCCGCAGCGCGGTTGGCTGGCCCGCAACCAGCGACGGCGGGCCATCGCCGCACGGGTCTTGCGCGAGGATGCGCTCAAACACCTGTGTAAGGTCGAGGCCGGCGGCCGCCGCCCGACGCTGCTGAGCGTGACCGGTTCGCTCCAAACCAACCCCGAGCGGGCCGCCGCCCTGCTCCGCGAGATGGAGCAACAGGGCTTGGTGAGTTATTCCTCCGGCGATCTCCGTCTCACTGCAAGCGGGCGGGCCGCCGGCATCCACGTCATCCGCGCCCACCGCCTGTGGGAATGTTATCTGGCGGATCAGACCGGCCTCAAGGAGGGCGAGTGGCATGCCCGCGCCGAGCAGCGCGAACACCTCATGACCCCGCTGGAGGCAGATGCGCTCGCGGCCCGCCTCGGCAATCCCACCCACGACCCGCATGGCGACCCGATCCCGACCTCCGGCGGGCTGCTCGAACCGGATGCCGGGCAGGCATTGGCCACGTTAGACATCGGCCAGCCCGCGATCCTGGTGCACATCGAGGACGAACCGGAGAATTTGTACTCGCAATTGGTGGCGGCGGGACTGCGCGCGGGGATGACGCTTCGCGTGTTAGAAAAAGACCCCCGATGGGTGCGCTTCATCGCCAACGGTGAGGAACACGTGCTCGCGCCGATTCTGGCCCATCAGTTGGAAGTGCTGCCGCTGGCGGACTCCGACCCGCAGGCCTTGGCCGCAACCCTCGCTGACTTTGCTCCCGGCCAACGGGTGACCGTGCTCGGGCTGGCGCGCAGTTGCCGCGGCCCGGAACGCCGCCGCCTGCTCGACCTCGGTTTCGTCGCCGGCACCCTCGTCGCCGTGGAAATGATCAGCCCCAGTGGTGAGCCCACCGCCTATCGGGTTCGCAGCACCCTCATCGCCCTCCACCGCGAGCAGGCCAGGCTCGTCTTGGTCAAACCTATAACCGGAGAGGAATCATGCCTGATCTAACTGACGTGGAGCCGGCCCCTGCGTCAGTTGCCGCCTGTGCCACCTGCCCGAGCTTCCGTGCGGCGCGGCTCAAGAAACTCGGCCTCGAGATGCAGTCCTGGGATTTTGCGGTGGCACTGGCGGGCAATCCCAACACCGGCAAGAGCACCGTGTTCAATTCTCTAACTGGATTGCGGCAGCACACCGGCAACTGGCCCGGCAAGACGGTGGTGCGCGCCGAAGGCGGCTTTGAATTCAGCGGCAAGCGCTTCAAACTCATCGACTTGCCCGGCACCTACTCGCTGATGGCCGGCAGCCCGGACGAGGTGGTGGCGCGCGATTTCCTGCTGTTTGGCGAACCGGACGTCACCGTGGTGGTGGTGGATGCGGGCCGCCTTGAGCGCAACCTCAACCTGGCGCTGCAAGTGTTGGAAATCACCGAGCGGGTGGTCATTTGCCTCAACCTGATGGATGAGGCGCGGCGCCACGGCCTGCAGGTGGATGCCCGCCGCCTGGCGCGCGACCTCGGGGTGCCGGTCATCGCCACCTCCGCCCGCTTCGGCAAAGGCCTGCCCGAGTTGTTGCAAGCCATCGAGGAAGTCGCCAGCGGCCGCTTCGTGTGCCGGCCCTACCGGCTGCAGTCGCATCCGCCCGACCTGAAAGCCGCCCTGCTAAAACTAACAGAGGCTATCCCCACAGCCTGTGCCGGGCTGCCCAACGCGCGGTGGGTGGCGCTGCGGCTGTTGGATGGCGATGAATCCATCGCCGCAGCCTTGCGCCACGGCGAGCTTGGTCACGTCGATCCGGCGGAGTCCTCCGCCCCGCCCACCTTGGCGCTGCTCAGCCTTCTGGACTTGGCCGGGCAGTTGCGGCGGCAGGTGGGCAGCCGGTTCCATGAGAGGATCGTGGAGACCATCTATGCGGAAGCCGCCCGCCTGGCCGAGCGGGCGGTGACCCAACCGGGCGGCAAGCGGCACTTTGATTTGGACCGCTCCATTGACCGGATCGTGACGAGCCGGAGGTGGGGTTTTCCGATCATGATACTGATGTTCATGCTGGTGTTCTGGCTCACCATCAGCGGTGCCAACATTCCTTCCCAGTGGCTCGGCGCGCTGCTCATCGATACCGTCTATCCGGCGCTGCGCGGTCTAACCGCATCACTGGGCTGGCCCTGGTGGTTGCGGGGAGTGGTGGTTGACGGCATGTATCTATCCACCGCGTGGGTGGTCACGGTGATGCTGCCGCCGATGGCGATATTTTTCCCCCTGTTCACCTTGCTGGAAGATCTTGGCTACCTGCCGCGGGTGGCATTCAACCTCGACGGCTTGTTTAAAAAAGCCGATGCCCACGGCAAACAAGCCATGACCATGATGATGGGCTTCGGCTGCAACGCGGCGGGGGTGGTGGCCGCCCGCATCATCGATAGCCCGCGCGAACGCTTGCTCGCCATTGTTACTAATAATTTCTCCCTGTGCAATGGCCGCTGGCCCACCCAGATCCTCATCGCCACCTTGTTTGTCGGGGCACTGGTGCCGGCCAGCGCTGGCGGCGGCAATTCGGCGCTGGCGGGCTTGGTGTCGGCGCTGGCGGTGATGGGTATCACCGGGTTGGGCATCGCGCTGACGTTTGTCTCCACCTGGGGCTTGTCGCGCACGATCCTCCAGGGCGAGCCGTCGATTTTCAGTCTGGAGTTGCCGCCGTACCGCCCGCCGCGGGTCTTGCGCACCATCTACACCTCACTCATCGAGCGCACCCTGATTGTGCTGTGGCGCGCGGTGGTGTTTGCCCTGCCCGCCGGTGCGCTCATCTGGCTGAGTGCCAACCTGCAGGTCGGCGGGGTGAGTCTCGCCGAGCACGCGATCGGTTTCCTCCATCCGCTCGGTTGGTGCATCGGACTGAACGGGGTGATTCTGTTAGCATATGTCGTGGCCATTCCCGCCAATGAGATCGTGATCCCGACGGTGCTGATGCTCACCGTGCTGGTGACCCGGACCACCGGGGTGGGCCATGGTGCTGGAGTGATGTTTGAGATCGACTCGCGGCCGGAGTTGCTCGCGTTGCTGCATGCGGGTGGCTGGACCTTGCTCACCGCGGTGAACCTGATGCTCTTCAGCCTGTTGCACAACCCGTGCAGCACCACCATTTACACCATCTACAAGGAAACCAAGAGCGCCAAGTGGACGGCGCTCGCCACGCTCCTGCCGCTGGTGTTAGGTTTCGCGGTCACCCTCATCGTGGCGCAGTTGTGGCGGTTGGTGGCGGGGTGAGGCCGGCATCAAGCCAAAGCGGTGTCGCGCTGCGCTTGCCACCGCAGTCCATGCCTGCGCGGCCCGGTCGCGAGCCAATGCATGGAGTGCGGCGGGAAGGGCGAAAGCCCGCCACGCCGCTGTGGCTGGACCGGCGGTGCTCCGGGGTCTCCGGCGGGCGCAAGCCGTCGTGCGGTTAGACATCACTCAGGCCTGGATCGCCCAATCGCACTCCGCTTCAAATTGCATCGGCTCGCCGCTGAGTGGGTGCTTGAATGCCAGGCGCCAGGCGTGGAGTCGCAGCGGCGGGGCCGCCGGATCGAGCGTCTGGGTGTCGCCAAGCAAGCCGCCGGCCAGATATGCCGGATCCCCCAACACCGGGAACCCCAAATGCCATAGGTGCACGCGGATCTGATTGGTGCGGCCGGTGACCAGTCTTGCTTCTAACAATGAAGTGCCGTCGGCCAGGCGTTGCAACACCACAAACTCGGTGCGCGCGACGCGGCCGCCGTCCTCATCGATGCCATGGGTGCCCAGCGCGCCGGGCGCGGAGGCAATCGCCGCAGTGGCGGCAAAGCGCTCTGCGGCGGGATGGCCGGCGACCTGCACGAGATAGTGTTTCCCGATGCCGCCTTCGATGAACTGCAATTGCAGCAGGCGGCAGCAATGCCGGGTGCGGGCAAACAACAGCAGCCCGGTGGTGTTGGCGTCGAGGCGGTGGACCGGGCGTGGGACCTCCGGGGCATACGCGAGCTTGAGGATGTGTTGGAGCGTGTTGCGGTTGAAGCGGCCGCTCGGGTGCATCGGCAGCGGCGCGGGTTTTCTAACGATAATGAGCGAGTCGTCCTCATACAGCAAGCGGATGTCGGTGGCCACCGGAGGCTCCGCCGCGCTTGCAAACTCCTGCACCACCCGCTCGCCGCCACGCACGCGGTGGTGTTTGCCCCGCGGTTCGCCGGCATCACTCGTGAAGCGGCCCGCCTCGAGCCTCAGTTCCCACTCCGCGCGGTCGATTTGCGGGAACAGCGCGGCCAACACATCCAACAACTCCCTGCCGTCGTGGGCGGCGGGAATGTTCACCGGCCGCCGGTTGGCATAGGCGGCGGCACCTGGCAACGGATCGGAGGCCGCGACGATGCGTTGTTGGCGGGCCTCAAGCCGCTCCGCCATGAGCTCCGGCGGGCTCTTGAAACAATGCGCACAACTCGTCCCCGGCACATATCTCGAGTCGGCCTGATCCGCCTCATCCAACGCCGCCTGGCAGACAAAGCACACGGCCGACGAGGTTTCCCGCAATGCCGGATCCAGTCCCACCCGCTGGTCGAACACGAAGCACTCACCTTCATAATGGGCACCCCCGCATTCCTCAAAGTACTTGAGAATACCGCCGTCTAATTGATAGATGTGCTTGAAGCCCTCCATCTCCATGAACGGACCGGCCTTCTCACAGCGGATGCCGCCGGTGCAGAACATCACCACCGGCTGGTCCTTGAGCGCATCCGGCAACCTGCGCACGGCGGCGGGGAATTCGCGGAAGGTGTTGATGTTAGGAATGAGCGCGCCCTTGAAGCTGCCGAGTTTCACCTCATAGTCGTTGCGTGTGTCGAGCAATGTCACCGGCCGTCCCTCGTCGAGCCAGCGTTTCAACTCGTGAGCCGCCAGCTTGGGCGAGGTGTGGTGGGCCGGGCGCACCGCCGTCACTCCGAAGGCGATGATTTCCTTTTTCAAGCGCACCAGCATGCGGTTGAACGGCTGGGCGGCGCTGAGGCTGACCTTGGGCTCCAACGTCTCAAGGCCCGGAATGCCGCGCAGGCGGGCGAGCAGCAAGCCGATGGACTCCGCGGCTCCGGCGACAAACAGATTGATGCCCTCGGGGCTCAGCAGGATGGTGCCTTTGAGCTGCCAGGTCTTGCACTCGGCGATGAGTTCGGCGCGCAAGGCCTTGAGCCCGCCAAGCTCGGCGAAGCGATAAGTGGATATGTTGGTGATCTCCGGCACGCCGGAGAAACAGCACCATCCGGCCCCAAATGCCAACCCGCAAATCGATCGGCCCCCAACCCGGGGGAATGCGCCGTCACGGGTTTTTTTGATAGACCCGCACGTAATCCACCTCCATGCGCTGGGGAAAAGCCCCCTCGTCGACACCATTTTGCCCGCCCCAAGCGCCGCCGATGGCGAGGTTGAGAATGAGGTAGAACGGCTTGTCGAATGGCCACTCGGCGATGGTGTCGCCCGGTTTGTGGTCAAACGTCGCGTAGGTCTTGCCATCGATGTGCATCACGATGCGCTCGGCCGACCACTCCATCGAATAGGTGTGGAACTCGCTGCTGGCGCTAGGCACCGACAGGGTTGCGGAGCGCTGCGTGTGTTTGATGTGATTGAACGCCTCGCAGTGCAGCGTGCCGTGAATGACGCCCGGGTCATGCCCGACGTGCTCCATGATATCGATTTCACCGCATTTCGGCCACGGCACCTTGGCGTGATCGGTCGGTAGCATCCAGATTGCAGGCCAGGTGCCGCGCGCCGCCGGCAGCTTCGCCTTCACCTCGATCCGCCCGCTCGCCCACTCGCCGTGGCCGCGGGAGATCAGGCTGGCGGAGGTGAATTCCCCGCCGCCCATGGGTTCCTTCCTGGCCTCGATGATCAATTTGCCGTCAGCCACCCGCGCATTCTCGGGCCGTTTTTCGGTGTAGAATTGTTTCTCGTTGTTGCGGATCAGGCCCTTTTCGTAGCCCCATTTCGTGGGGTCGGGGGCCCCCGGATGGTCGAATTCATCGGACCACACCAGTTTCCATCCGGGCAGATCCGCGGCGGGCGCGGCAAGGATGGTTAGCCAAAGGACAATCAGGAGTTTCATGCTATGGGGGAATGGGCTTGCTAGAGCTGTCCTTGGTACCGCAGTCGTGCGGCGTCTCTTTCACGGACGTTGTCTTCCGCCGCCGCCGGGCGTGCGCGTCAAGCCAGGAGCAGCACGTCTCTGCGTGGCTGCCGCGGCTCGCGGCAAGCCGTGCTTGCTGCGTCTCGCAGCAAGTCAGTCGCGTGGCCGCCGGCCGCCGGGGGCAATCGCCTGCCGGGCATCCTGCCAAACCGACGAGCCTGCCAAGCGGGGCCCCCGTCACTGCAATTCCTGATAGACACTGAGTGTGGCGCGGCACATCGCCTTGAGCGTGAAGGGTTCGCCCACCGGCAGCGGGCGGGGGCGCTGCGCCAGGATGGCCCGGGCGGCTTCTAACAACCCAACGCGGTCGCCAAGCGCCACCCGCCCCATGGGAAATAACCCGGCGAGCAATTCTCCCACGCCGCCGCAATCATACCCGAGCACGGGTTTGCCGAGCGCCAGCGCCTCCAGCACGGTGCGTCCGAACGATTCGGGCTGGCGCGACAGTCCGCAGACCACGTCACACATGGTCATGACCTCCCGCAGGTCCTGGCGATGACCGAGGAACTCCACCTCACCACTGATGCCGAGACGCTGCACCATGGTCTGGAGCTCCTCAAGGTAGGCTTGTTTCTTCGGATGGGTGTCGCCGGCCACCAGTCCGTGCACCGGCAGACCCTCCGCCTTGAGCTCGGCGACGAGCTCGAAAAAATCCTCATGCCCCTTGAGCCGCGTGATGCGCCCCGGCAACAGCAACACGCACTTGCCTGCCAGGCCCGGCCGCGCGGCCTGCCAACGCGCCTGCCAGTCCGCCGGCGGCCGGTAATCCACCTTGTATTGGTCCGGCTCAACCCCCCGCGGAATGACCCGGATGATGTCGGCTGGAACCCGCGGGTAGTTTTCCAACACATAGCTCCGGGTGCTTTCCGACACCGCTATCACGCGCTCCCCCCGCGTCATCACGGCCGAGTAGCGGTTCACCGAGTACAACCCGTGCACCGTGCTCACCAGCCGCGGCCGTCGGCGTGGATCCATGCTGCGCCAGGCCAGCCAGGCAATCCAGCCGGGCACCCGCGAGCGAAAGTGCAGGATGTCTGCTTGTTCTTCTGTTAAGATCCGCCGCAAGTGGCGCACCTGCCACAGTGAGGCGAGCCGCTTGCGATGCACCGGCAGCGTGATGTGCCGCGCGCCGCAGCGCTTCAGGTCGGGCACCAGGCGCCCGCCATTGGAAATGACGACGGCCTCATGCCCGCCAGCTACCAGGAAGGCGGCCAGCTCGAGGGTGCCGCGTTCCACGCCGCCGGCATGCAGTTCGGGCAGGATTTGGATGATTTTCATTCGGGGTCTTCGCGGCGGGCCAGTGTCAGGGCCAAGCCGATGGCCCCGATGAACAGCAGGTAGCAGGCAAGCAAATCCAGGTAGCCCTTGCAAATCCGGGGGACCTCCGGCGCGTAGGCGTCACCCAGCGCGGCCTGCCAAAACCGCGCCCTGCCGATGATCCGGTTAAACACATACAGAAGCAGCAACGCCGCCGCGATCAGGCCGCTGCCCGCATGGGTGCCCACCGTGCCGACAAATTGCAACACCACCCGCCGATGCCGGATGGCGGTGGCCAGCGCTACCAACAGCATCGCCCCCACCACCCAGTTTTCGGGAAAATGCCGCCCCATGATCAGCGACGCGAAATCCTCCACCTTGCCGATGACTGCCGCCGCCAGCCCCAGCGCGAGAATGCGGCATACCGGCCGGTTGCGCCCGGCATGCGCCGTCGCCCCGAAAAACACCGCCGACGCTGCCGCCAGCAGCAGCGCCTGCAGCAGCGCCACCGTGCCGTGTCCCAAGGGCACCGATGGTCGGTTCGGCAGCCAGGCTGGCAGCAGGATGGCGAGCGATCCGGCGCAGATCAGCGCGCCGCGCACCACGGTGCGCAACCAGGATGAACCGCGGCGGATGGTTGGAATTTCGGTGTCCACTCGGGCATTAGCTAAAGGGTTTCGCGGCCCAAGGCAAGCCGGATGCGCGGCGAATTCACGCCCGATACCTGGCCCGGGCCGGGTGCCCGCTCGGGCCCTCGTTGCCGCCTGAAAAAAATCCGCATCAATATCCTTGACACCCTGTGGCGCACCGGCTTTTCTTTGCGCCCGCAGCAATGCACCCGTAGCTCAATTGGATAGAGCGTCTGACTACGAATCAGAAGGTTGGGGATTCGAGTTCCTCCGGGTGTACCACTCATTTTCAACGAGTTACAGAAAATCGAGTGAGCGTGCCAAAAACACCCTTGGACATTCCTTGGACACTTTTCCGAGAATGACTTACCACTGTGGTTTAGTCAGTGATTCGGAGCCTACGGGTAACAAGAGGCTGGCTTGAGTAATCACACGGATTTGACTGCTTGATATAGTAGCAATACATTGGTATATAATATGTTACACGATAATAGGGGCATTGAGGATTTGAAATCGCGCCAGGCGTGAGCCCGATTCTGCGGAACTGGTAGCCAGCCGCTCTGTGGCGGGTTACCGGCTGGTATCACCGCCCGCTCGGCACACCGCGTGTCGAAGGAGCCAGCACCATGTTGCGCTTGAAGGTGACGTCCACCTTGACCGTCCGGAGGACACAAAGCACATTGTGGCGGATGTCCAGCGACAATTGGAATTCAGCCGGATGTGTGCAAAAGGGGTTCTCATTTCCTTGGCCAATGTCGTGATTTGTCCGAAATCAAATACGGATCTGGTCAAGCACGTCTTCTCTAACCCTGACGCGCCCACGCGCCGCCCTTGAGGCGAACCGTTCTGGCAGGCAATCCGAGAATTTCAGGCCATCCAACCATTGCTTCGAAACTGGAAGGTTCTGCAAGGCGTCGGGTTCTGCAATCGCTCTGCGAATCGTGTCCCTAACCGCTGAGACAGCGGTTTCGTAGGGCACCTTGAGACTGAAGTCGTCGAACTTCGCCTCGATGCTTGCGCCGGTTTCGAGGATGGAAGCGAAAGCCTCGTTGAGAAATCGTCCTGCGAAGTTCCACCAAATCACATGATTCTCTGCCTGATCGCTGACGCAGCTGGTGCTCTCGACACCGCGGGCGCGGTATTCCTCGCGAAGGGTCTCCATCTTCGCCCTGCATCGGTTCGACCAGCGGGTTGAACTTTCCGCCGACAGCAGCACGTCCCTCACTCCGCGGGCCATCTCAAAGGAGAGCCCTTGCCCCTGTCCATACCAGCGGGCGCGGCCCTTCGCGGTGCTCGGAGTGACAAACACCTTGCGGCCTGAGAAGTCGATATTCTGGATGTCCCACGCCCGGCCGCTCAGGATCAGCGGTCGGCGTTCCTTTCCTTCCTCCACGGCCACGGTCAACCAGTCGACCATGCCGATGCTGTTGCTGCCATGTACCACTTCGAACAACGGAGGCGAGGTGAACACCGACACGAGTTCTAGGAAATGCTTCCGTCCGAAGCGCCTCTCCCCCTCGTCGCCAATCGAGAGCAGGACGCCGTCCGAAAACAAAATCTTCGAATCGATCAGGTGCTGGATCAGGCTCGCGATGTCCGCGGCGGGCAGGTTCGCAAAGGCAGGGAATTGTCCCAGCCAATCCCTCCAGCCATCGACGCGCATGCCGCCGGTCTGTAGCGTCATCGCGAGAAGTTGTTGGACGAAGAGGTGATAGGGATCTCTCGGCGCCACGATGGGCTCGACGAAGCCTTTCTCCCACAGCGCCACCAGCGCGGTCGCATGCAGCAGCGCGTTATCCGATGTGGCCAGGAAAAGGCAGTTCCGCGACGAGCCGGGCCGCCGGCCGGTGCGGCCGATCCGCTGCAAGAAGGACGCCACCGTGTTAGGTGCGTCGATTTGAATGACGCGATCGAGGTCCCCCACGTCGATGCCAAGTTCCAGGGTGCTGGTCGCGACGATGACGCAGTTGGTGTCTGAGCTGAAAGCGGCCTCCGCTTCACGGCGCTGTTCGGCGCTGAGCGAGCTGTGAGAAACGAAAGTACTGATGCCGTGGTCCCGCAGCATGACCGCCAGCTCCTCGACGCGCCGCCGGCTGTCGCAAAAGACCAGGCGCTTCTCGCCCCCGTGCAGCTGACTGATCACATAGGCTGCGTTCTCCAGGTTTCCGACATAGTCCACGCAGACATCCGCCTCGACGCTGGCGGCTTCGACCGTCACGACCCGCCGCTCGCCCTCGCAATGCCCTGCCAGCCAATCGATCAACACCTCAGGATTGCCCACGGTAGCCGATAGACCGGTGCGTTGAAACTGCCTGCCCGCCAGCCTTTGGATCCGCTCGACAACCGCGAGCAAATGCAGACCTCGGTCATCCCCGGCGAAGGCGTGGATCTCATCGATGACCACCATCCGCACATTGACCAGCAGCTCCCGCAGCTCCCGGCGGCTGGAGATCAGCATCACCTCCAGCGACTCCGGCGTGGTCAGCAGGCATGCCGGTTTGTTGGTTTCGATCTTCTTCCGGTCCGCAGGAGAAATGTCGCCGTGCCACAGGCCCACCTCGTGGCCGACCATCCCGAAGTAGGTCTCCAGCCGTCCATGCAGGTTGTTGAGCAGCGCCTTGAGCGGGCACAGATAGAGGATCGAGGTGCCTTCCCAATTCTCCGTGAGCAGCCGGGACATGGCAGGCAAAATGGCAGCTTCCGTTTTCCCACCGGCAGTTGGTGCGATGATGAGAGTGTGCTCGCCCGCGAGAATCGGCGTGGCCGCCAACTCCTGCAACGGCCTCAGTCCCGGCCACCCCAGTGTATTGACCAGATGGTGGCGGAGCAGCGGATGAAAAGAATCTGACGCCCGCTCTCTCACAGCTTGAGTTGGATTTCATCCGGCGAGACCGCGCCGATCGCCGTGCGCTCCGCATCGTTGAGTTCTTCGCCGGAAATCACGGTTTTGTAGTGTTCCCGTGGGTTGAAGTCTTGGTGCAACTCCACCACATCGAGCAGTTCGCTGACGAGCTTCTTGAGGAATATCCTGGGAGCGAGGCCGACCTCACCGCCCAATCGTCCGGCAATGCCAGTGGCCAGCGCTGAAATAACCTGATCGTCTACTTTCGCGAGTACCCGGCCACCGTCGGCCAGTCCCGACACAAAGATTCTTCTGACCTTCTGCCCGATCTCCACAAGCGACTCGTGCTTGAAGGGCATCAATCGGATCTGCGGCGCTCTCGGGTTGTCGAACCGGTTGTCCTGCTGAAACTCCGTCGCCAAGCGCTGCGCCAGCGGCTGCGATTTTTTAACACCCTGCGGACCGTCGAAGAAGATCGGGGTGCCTGTGATGACCAGCACCAAGCCCGGGAAGCGTCCCGAGTCCAGTTCGTCGAGCAACTGTCGCAAGGCGTTGAGACTTTTATCCCTCACGTCCGAGCGAGCCCGCTGCAAGGTCTCCACCTCGTCGAGCACAAGGACTAGCCCGCGGTTGCCGCTGTCGCGCAGAACCATCAGCAGGCCCTGGAGAAACGTCAGGGCGCTCTTGTGGTCGATCTCGCCCTTGATGCCGGCAACGCGCTTCACCTTGGCAGACACGTTAGGATGGCCGCCAAGCCACGCGATCAGTCCTTCGGCCGTCTCGGTATCACCCGCCGCCAGAGCACGGCGGTAGGCACGCAGAACGGCTGAAAATGCCGGGGCCGTTCGTGCCACTTCGCCCAGCCGTTTCTCCATCAACTTCTCGGTCTCTTCAAGCAGGCCGATCTCGGACGATGCGCCGGCGGCAATCACGTCCTCCTCCAGCGAGTAGAACCAACTGTCGATGATGTCGCGAAAGGCCCCCTCACGGGTCCCCGCCAGATTCAAGCGTTCGATGAGTCTCCGATAGACGGTCTCCAGCCGATGCAGCGGCGTTTCCGTCTCAGAAATCTGCACCTCCGCGGCCGCAAAGTTCCGCTGCTTCGCACGCTCCTGAATCCAGCGCGAGAAGAAGGTCTTGCCGCAGCCGTAGTCGCCGCGGATGGCTTTGAAGGCAGCGTTGCCCGCCTCCACATGATCCAGCATCTCATCGACCGTCGTTGCGAAGCCATTCAGCCCGACGGCCAGCTCATCCAGGCCACGGCGTGGCACCGTGCCCCGACGAAGCGCTTCGAGGATTTCACTTCGCTTCTGCGCGCTAATTACCGGTGCATCCATCAGAGTTTTATTTGAAATTGGCTGGCCAGCAATTTGCGGTTCAAGCGGACCGTGTCGGAGTCCCGGTCGATTGCCAGAATTTCATAGCTGTCCACATTGGTGAATCGAGCCACCCGCGAAAGGACGCCCTGCATCCTGAGCGACTGCTCGCTGATCGCCTGTGCGAGGGCTTCCATCAGGAGGGTGCCCCCATTCGCATCGAGTGCCGAAAGGACCTTGCGCATGTGATCCTTGTTTGGCCCGGCGCGGCCCAGCAGACGTTCCTGCTCGGCATAGACATCGGACTTGAAGAACTCCGCCAACCAAACCGGTTCCCCGGGCGGGCTGCCGCTCTCCGCTAGAGCCTCCCCGAACAGTGGCAGTTCATCGACGCTGGTAATCGGCTTCTTTTTCGACTTGGGTTTGACGAGCGGGGCTGCTACCGGCGTAGCGACGCCATCACCCAGGAAAACCCTGCGCCAGTTCCACCACTCCGGCTGTGGAGCATCCACCGCTTCGTATCCCACAAGCTCGTCGTCGGGCGCAGCGAATACCGCCAGCGGGATCATCACCTCCAGATCGCAGGCACCACCGTGATAACCGGCCGCCTTTTGACCATAGCGGAGGGTTTCGGTGATCGGCATGATGATCGAAGTGGAGCCGGTGGCGGCCTCGATCCTTTGACCGGCAAACTTCCGCTCATATTCGTCGCTGACCTCGCCGTGACGGAAGCGGGCCTCCCCTTGGGATTGGCGTTCGATCGCTTTGGTATTCTCCAATTCCGGAATGTGGCCATGATCGCTCGTGATCACGATCACGCGTTTCCCTTGGTCCGCGGCTTCCAGGATGGCTGGCAGGATACCGATGTCCTGCACTTTCCAGTCGAGTGACAGCTGCCCGCCGGTTTTAAGTTGGTCGTCGATGGCATTGATCACCACCGCGACCACCCGGTGCTCGCTGCCGGCGAGAGCGTCGCGCACCTTGATTGACAGCGCCGCGCTATTCTCCGAGCCCAGGTCACTTTTCGTAAAGAGGAGCGGCTTGCCCTTGCTGCGGACATCGGCCAATGCGGCGTGCTCGCGAAATGCGACCACCTCGGTACTGCGTTGCCCCGCCTGTACCTTCCCGGAGAAAAGCGACCAGCGCGAATGTTCCGTCACGCTGGGCAGGACACTCATGACCCGCGTTGGAAAATCTTCACTCACCCGCCGCTGCGCCGCCCATCCGGACCGTTCGAGGCTGCGGCTCAGCTGGTGAAAGGCAGGGAAGTTCATGCCGTCCATCACCAGCAGCAGCACCGGGCGCAGTGAGGCCAATGGCTCGACGCATTTGGCGACAACATCCTCAATGGGGATCAGCCCCTTGCTGCCGTCCTCGTTGTCGGCATGCCAGTGGCACACCCGGTCGCCGAAATCGACTTGCGCTTCGATACGGGCCTTGGCTAACCGCCGGACCAAGCGCCCATACACATCCGCGACCTCGGGCAGTGGATCCCCCCAGGACAAGGAGAACCTCGCCCAGTCAATGAACGAATCGTTCGTGGCAAACTCCCGGGCCGAGTCGCTCAGGCCGGTTGCCCGCTTCCGCTGGGGAGCAAAGTTTGTTTCATAGCCGGCTAGGCGGACCGCCATCTCTGCCCTTGCGAGCCGTGGTGCGTGGCGCGGAGCCAGCGCGTGCTCGTGCAATTGACTCAGGCTGTTGAAAACGGCGCGGCTCCCGGATTCCCACTTGCGCTTGCCCAGTCGGTCGATGTCTTCGGCGAAGCACAGCCAGCGGTCTTTGAACCCTTGCTTCGAGTAGCTGAAGGCAGATGCGAGCGGCATCGCCCGGATGCCTTCCAGCACGGCATCCACTTGTCCGGCGACGCGATCGCGCTCTTCGGGCGGACGTTTGTCCAGCACCTCCCGGGCCGCATGGCTCCACATCGCGGCCTCGGTGGATTTGAGGGATTTGCCATTCAGATAGTTTTCGATTCGCACCCGTGCATCCGCGGCCCCGTCTGCTTTGTCCAAACGCTCGTGAAACAAATCTCCGGCGACGAGTCCCAGCGGCAGAAATAGATTCGACTGGTCCGTGGTGAACAGACTCTCCAAACAATGGGCTACCTCACCGGCGCGTTCACCGACCCAGTCGAAGAACGACGGCACCAAATCGTCGGCCAGTGCAAGCACTCCCATCCAGCGTTCTTCATCCAGGCTCCAGCGCAGGATTTCCACCAAATCCGGCCGCTGGTGCATAAGGTCCGGCTGACGCAAAATCACGCTCCAGGCGAAGTCCAGATCCAAGGTGCCGCCCGGTGCCTTGCGACCCGCCGCTCCCGACATCACCAATGCTTCCAGCAGCGCATCGTCGTTGGAAATCCTCGGGTCAATGGAAGTCGCTTGATAGATCTCCTTCAGCACCTCCCGCTGATCGAGAGTGTGAACCGTCTTGCCGGCGAAGCGTGCCCGCACGTCCTCGCCGATCCGGTCCTCATCCGTCCGCACCAGCAGCAGGAGCCCGCGACCATCCCCGGCGTTCAGGCGGAGCAGCAGGTCTCTGGCCTCCAAGTCCGACCGGCAATCAGCCACCGTCACTGCCAAGCCATCGCAGGTGATCTCTGGAGCGCCGACATAGGGGAAGTCCGTGCGGATCGCAAACACACGCTCCAGCTCCCAGCCCCTGCGGCCACGCCACCGGTCGATCTGCGCCTTCAACTGTTCTGGTATCAAACTGGGCATGGGGTCATCTATTCGTTGTGGTCAGCGTGAACCGCTATCTTCCGTTCGATGCCCTGGCTCGGAATTGATAGCAATCCCGTCTTCAAGTCGATCCTGGCATCTTCACAGACATGCATCAGTGCGTGCAGGGTGGGAGTGAGCACGATCATGTTAGAGCGTTCATCCACGCCGCCTTGGCCGAGCGACTCGATGTGATGCACTTCCAGGATGCGCTCCACGAGCGACTCTGGCACCCAGGTCGGCAAATTATCGCCCGCCACCTGGCTCGTCCGATAGATCGACTTCAGCTCACGGACGATTTTCCGGTTGCGTTCGAGAGCGGCGCGATCATTGCCATACTTCCGCAGCACCTCGGCTTCGTCCGAACCCGCCCAACTGGCTTTTGCAGCGACCGCCATTCCCCCGCCTTGGGCTGGGGGTATGATGCCACCACCCGCAGCTTGACCGGAAGTCACAGGTTCCGGGCCGGGCGTGGCTGCCACCTTGCTGCCCTGGATCTGCCGCTGCAGAATCGCCAGCGCCCTGCTGTTGATTCTTTCGACTACCGGAGCCAGCGCGGCGACATATTCATTCCACTTCAGTGCGGCCAGCAGTTCGGCTTCGAGTGTCTGCGCCTCGTCTTTCAACGGTGATTCCAAACCGAGTGTCAGGTCCAGTGTCTTCCGATCGATCGGCAGGACGTGCAGCACGGACTCCGTGCCTTTGATGCTGGTCGAGATCGCTTCATCCGGCGAATCGCTAGCGAAGGCCGCCAGCGCCTTGACCAGGGCGCACCCTTGTTGGGACTTCACCAAGGCTAGGAAGCGCTGCGCCTCCCGGGCCGCGTTCAGCCGGTCAAAATCCTCATCAATGCCCTGCCTGCCGGCCTCGCTGGCGAGCAGACTGACCAACTGGTTCACCGGCCTCTCGTAGCCGGCGGCTTCTTCCCGCACTTTAGCGCTGAAGTGGTCCAGCGTCTGGGCCGTCATCAGCTTGGGCAGCCCGGCGAGTCCGAGCAGCGCATCCTGAATGGTACGCGCCTTGTCCCATTCCTCCTGAGCGGGCAATTCCTGGGTCTTGAGTTTGCAGTCTCCGGGCAGATCCTTGAGCGAAGCTTGATAGGGACTGCCATGGAGCGAAAACGAGCAATTCAACTGCGCCGCGCAGGCGAGGATGATCAGGTTCTCCAAAATCGGAGGGAT
>CAIVSK010000354.1 GCA_903908495.1 Akkermansiaceae bacterium | reverse complement strand
GGCAGCTTCGCCGGCACGTCGATTGGCGGCACGGGATTCGGCACGCTGGCTGTGACCCATGTGACGATCAACAATGGCAGCGGTCCGGCGTTGGTCCTGAGCAACGGCACCCTGGGCGGCAGCGGTTTTTCCGCGGTCAGTTCGGCTGCCGGAGCCAACAATGTTTCCCTAACCAACATCGCGGGAACATTCGGGCTCGGTGGCGGCGCGCTCGGCGGTGCCAGTTCCGACGCCTTTGTGGTGAATGGCGGCGCGGGCTCGATCACCTATGCCGGCACCATCAGCAACGCCACCGCCAAGGCCGTTTTGATCACCGGCAAGACCGGCGGCACCGTCACTCTGTCAGGAAATGTCTCCAGCACCGGCACCGGCATCAACCTTGGCAGCAACACGGGCGCGGTGATCAATTTCACCGGCACGCTCACAGCGAGCACCGGCACCAGCACCGCATTCAGCGCCACCGGCGGCGGCACCGTCTCGGCGAGCGATCCCACTAGCACACTCACCACCACCACCGCGACGGCCCTCAATGTCGCCAACACCACCATCGGGGCCGGCGGGCTGGTTTTCACCAGCATCACCGCCGGGGCCGGACCGAATAACGGCATCGTGCTGGACACCACCGGGGCTAGCGGCGGCTTGAGCGTCACCGGCAGCGGCAGCGCCAATTCCGGCGGCGTCATCAGCGGCAAGACCGGCAGCGACGGCAGCACCACCGCCGGCAGCGGCATTTACCTCAATAACACCTCGAATGTCGCGCTGGCCTACATGAGCCTGCAGGGCAACCAGAATTACGGCATCCGTGGCAACAACGTCACCGGCTTCGCTCTCGACCATTCGCTGGTCGGCACGCTCACCACCAACGGCACCAGCAACACCGCCGACATCGACGCCACCGGCTTCCAAGGCGAGGGCGGCGTGCGATTCTACAATTTGCTCGGAACCGCCACCATCAGCAACTCGACTCTCGACAACGGCTTCTCCCGCACCCTGGCGGTGAGCAACGACGGCGGCACCCTCACCAACCTGACCCTGAGCAATTCGGTGGTTAGAAACAGCCTGACCGCAAGCACCGCGTCCGACGCGATGTATCTGCAGTCCCAAGGTGCCGCGACGATCGCGAATCTAACGGTCACCGCCGGCACCCAGTTCAGCGCGGCCCGTCAGTGCGCGATTCAGACGAATGCGAAGACCGGCTCGACGATGAACATCGCCATCGACGGCAGTTCGTTCAAGAACACCAATGCCAGTGTCGTGAGCGCCAGCAACTTGCTGGTCTTCAACGGCACCGGCACCAACACCTGGGTCACCTTCAACCTCAGCAACAACTCCTTCACCCAGGGCAATGGAGTGGCGGCTGCGCCAGTGAATGCCGGACGCATCCTCACCGCCGGAATGGTCAACGGCAGCGGCACGTTCTTCGGGAAAATCACCGGCAATACCTTCGGCGTCAGCGGCCTCGCCAACTCGGCCGGCGGGAGTGGCGCGGACGCCATCGGCTTGTTCGCTGCTGGCAACAATGGCTCCCACGGCGGATCGCGCTTCCTCGTTCAAAACAACATCGTGCAAAATTACGGCCAGAGCGGCATTCAGATTGCCGCCGTGGACGGCAGTGCCACGGCGGACGCGACGGTGTTAGGCAATATCATCCGGCAACCCGGGAACATCGCCCAGGGCGCCTTTGCCGGGATTTGGGCATACTCCGGCAATAACCCGGGCGACACCAACACGCTCAACATCGCCATCGGCGGCAGCACCGGCAAGAACACGCTGGTGGATTCCGATCCTAGCAATTCGACCGATGTCTTTCTGGGCAACACGGAAGTGGCAACGGCCATCCTCAATCTTTTCAAGAACGGCTCGGTCTCCACCTCGGACCACGCCGTCCTGGTCGATGACAACGTCGGTCCGCTGGATCTCTTCGGCAACACGGTGGGCACCATCACGCTGCAAACCGGCTTGCCCACAGCCCCGCCGCTGCTCGCCGCGAGCGGTGGAATCCAACGCACCATAGTGACCACCGCAGCGCCGGCCATGCCCGCCAGCGTCGCGAGCATCGCGCCAATCACCCGCACCGCTCCGGCCACGCTGGCCGCCGCGCCGCCGCCGCCCGCGGCCACGTTCGCACCGCTGGGCCAAGCCGTTTTGGACTTGGCCGTGGCCGCCGCCATCGAGCGTTGGCAAGCGAGCGGATTGAACGCCGGGCAAGTCGCCGTGCTCCGCCAACTGCGGTTTGAAGCTGCGGATCTGCCGGATTTCCGCCTCGGAGAGGCCGCTGGCAACCTCATCCGCGTCAGTCGCAATGCCGGTGGCAACGAGTGGTTCGTCGATTCCGGTGCGACCAGCGATGTCATGTTCGGCACGGTGAAATCCGCCACCTTGCGCTACACCGATCCGGCGGCAGCGGCGGCCGGCCACATGGATTTGCTCACCGCCATCCTGCATGAAATGGGCCACGCGCTCGGGTTGGACGACACCTATGCGATGGGCGAGCGCGGCAGCCTGATGTATGGCGAATTGACCTTGGGCGAGCGCCGCCTCCCGCTACCTGGGCAAGCGGCAGGAGCGCTACCGTTTGGAAGTGCGCAGTCGCACTTTCTTGCCGCGCCGGTTGTCATCGGCACGCTGCCTGCCGGTAAGTCGGTGCACCTGACCTATCAGGTCCAAATCAACGATCCTGTGACGTCGGGGACCACCCAGATCACCAGTCAAGGCACCGTGAGCGGCAGCAATTTCATCACCGTGCTCACCGATGATCCGGAAACCGCAGCTGCCAGTGACGCCACCGTCACCCTGCTGGCCATCCCGCCCGTCGTCAACACGCAACCTGTCAGCACCATGGTCATTGCCGGGCAGTCGGCGAGCTTCACCGCCACTGCCAGTGGTGCTCCCATACCGGCCGTGCAATGGCAGGAGAGTTCGAATGGCAGCACCTTCAGCAACGTCGCCGGAGCGGTCTCGGGAACCTTCGCGTTCACCCCGACTCTGCTGCAAAATGGTCACACGTTCCGCGCGGTTTTCACCAACAGCGGTGGCACGGATACCAGTAACGCCGCCACCCTCACGGTGGTCACTCCGCCGAGCTTGGTCGCCGCCTTTGGCGCCTCCTCGGTGCCCCTCAATGGCAGCACCACCCTCACCTACACGATCACCAATCCCAGCAGCAACACGCTCGCGCTGACTGGCGTCGCCTTCACCGACACCCTCCCGGCCGGCCTGGTGGTGGCCACGCCTAACGGCCAAACCGGCACCGTCGGCGGCGGCACCGTGACCGCGCTGGCAGGCGCCGGATCGGTTAGCCTCGCCGCGGCCAGCGTGCCCGCCAACAGCAGCATCAGTTTCGCTGTGAACGTCACCGGCACCACCGCAGGCGTGAAAAATAACAGCGCCCAGGTGACATCCACCGAAGGCGGCACCGGTAACACGT
>CAIVSK010000353.1 GCA_903908495.1 Akkermansiaceae bacterium | reverse complement strand
TTGGTGTTAGTAATAAGGCAGTGTTCGCGGCGCGGCATGCGCTGGGTCTATCAACGGGATCGGGTTCGAAATGGACGACCGAGGTGCTCGCTATGTTGGGAAACAGGAGCGACGGGAGCTTGGCGAAAGAACTCGGAGTGTCCCCGCAGGCAGTGCAAGGAAAGCGCACGAGGCTCGGCATCCCCCCTGCGTTCCCGCAGTGAACGGTTGCCTCGGCCGCGACATGCCGCAGGGCGGGAATCGCATGACCCCGGACTACCGACCACCCGGCCTGCCATGTGCCGCCAGCTTGGCAAAGCGCCACATCTCCAGCAGCGCCTCCGCCTGATCGCCTGTGAGGGCCTCCAGCAGCCGTTGCTCGAATGCGGCGGCGGTGAGCGGGCCAAGCTCCCTGAGTAGCGCCAGCACGCGTGTGAGCGACTCACTGGAGCCGCCCTCCAGATCCATCCCGAGCCTAATCTCCACCAGCTTGCCAACCAGCGCCGGGAGCATCTGCGGGCAGGAGAGAAGCAGCGGCCGGAAATCCAACTCGCCACCAGCATACGAATCGAGATGATCGGCCGCCCGCCACTCCCGGCCGTCACTGCCGATGATGGGACCATCCATGACGGGACCGGCCGCGGTGTCCGGGTTGAGCAGCCACTCGGCCGACACTCCGGTTTTCTCCGCGATGCGCCTGGCCAGGTTTGCCGACAGGGGAGCACAGCCGTTTTCAACATTGCGGATCAGGCTTTCGGACCGACCCAGCCATTTGGCAAACCCGCGCGGGCTGGCATGGAGGCGCATGCCCGATTCTTCCGACAGGGTGAGCAGCGATTCACGGACGCGCTGGACGGGATGAAGATGTTGGGGGCTTGGAATGCGCAAAGGTTAACCACTCGGTCCTATGAATCAAGAGTTGAATCGACCATTCTTCTAAAATTAGGACTTCTAGCATGTTTAATATAGATTTAGGATTCAAACTGCCTGCGTGAAGAACCAGCAATTAGCCACCGCCAAACCACCGTCCGCCGCCCTTGCCGTGGCGCAGCCGTCCTCTCCCAAGGAAGCCAGCGTCACGAAGCCATCCGATCTTCAGCGGGTCGGCCGCCTGCTGGAGGCGTTCGACGCGTCAGCCCTCGGCGAAGGCGATCTGGCCGCCGGTGCCAATGTGCTCGCCGCCATGGCGATCTCCTTGGCCAACGTCCAGCGCCCCGGGACCTGCCTGATGACCACGGACGGAGCCGGGCTTGCGGTTGGCACCAGCCTCCTTGTCTCGGGCTCTCACTCATCCAGCCTTGTCGGCGAGAGGGTGCTCAGCGGACTGGCGGATCGGCAGAACAATCTCGCATCCCATCTCCGCGAATGGTGCCGGAGTTCTGAAATCGAGATGGCAAAGTCACCCAACGTCCGGACGTTCAATCCTGTTGAAATTCTGGAAGCGGGCACATCACCGGCGCTGCTCGATCTGCACAAGGACGCCCGCATGTCCGGTCTGCTCGATCTGAAGCTGTGCGATGCCCTGATGTATCCGCCCGGCGGGCAGGGCAAGCGCGACCTCCACAACCGCCCGTTGGTGTACGTCACCGCCGGCAAGCCCGCGGTGTTGGCGAAGAATCTGGAGCATAGCCACTTGGGTCGGGCATATGTCCACCTCGCGATTCACGATGCCGCGGCTTGCTCCCGGTTCGAGGAATGCTGCACTGCTGTCATGGACGGCTCCCTGGCCGTGGGACCGCTGTCCGAAACCATCCGGGGCAGCGTCATTGCCACCGATCCGTTTGAGACGCTGAACGAGATTGTCCGCACAGGTGGTGGCAAGGCCGCCAGTTGGCCGACGCGCACGCTGTGGCTAACGGACAGCGCGGCCGGTCCCGAACCCGGTGAGTTCACCGCTGCCAAGACCACGGTCAAGCTGGACCGAATCCAGGCGCGTTACAACGCGGCGATGGACACGGCTTGGGTCGGGCGGTTGGATTATCAGGATACGGCGTCCAAGGACGAGCAGTGCGATTGGCAGCTGATGCAGGCGAAGTGGATTTCATTCCTCAAAAGCATGGAGGCCGAACTGCCCGGCATCACGGGCACGGCGCGCCCGCTGCTGGCCACGCTGGTTTTCGGATTCAGGAAACTCATGCGGATCGCCAAACCCGCAGCCGGCTTCGAGTGGTTCCAAGCAGACATCGCGGCCTTCGCCCGCTGGCTGGTCCGGCGCATGGCCAACGCACGGGCCGCCATGCTCCACACCGAACACCTTGCCCGGTTGCAGCGCCTCGGTGCCAGCATGATTCACAAACTCGTCGGCCGTGCCCCCATGACGGTGAGGGAATTGACGCGCGTGTTCAGCAGACTCAGCGCCGGCGAGTGCCATGACGTGCTCTTCCATCTGCAGGCGCAGGGAGCCGTGACATGCTTCAACCAGAAGTGGTGCCTCGCGTCCCCCGCCTCCAACCCGCTCCAACCGCTCACACTCAATGTCTAGCCTGTCCAACGCCGCGCTGGCCGTCCACTGCTCCACCGGTGCCAAACCCCTGCGCTCGTTCGCCGCCTCCATCCACGGCAGCGCCGGGGACGAGCCAACCCGCTGCATGGCCGCCGCCACGCTGGTCACAACCCTGTGGCAGGTCGTGGGCAGGGCGATGCCGTTCCAAGCGCCCTCGTTCCTCCTCGTGAATGCCGGCGGCCTTGAGGAGGATCCACTCGACAAGCTCGCCAGCACCAACACCGGACCCGGCCAGGTCACCTCCGGCAACAGCGGCGAGCATACCACCAGGAACCGCCGGGTGATGGTCGGCCTCATCATTGACCGCA
>CAIVSK010000352.1 GCA_903908495.1 Akkermansiaceae bacterium | reverse complement strand
CGTGATCCTTCCACGTGACGAGGTCGTCCGAGGAAAACACGTGCCAATCCACCATGTCCCAGTACGTGCTGCCGGCGATGGCGTGCGACGGATAGACATAGACGCGGCCGGCAAAGACCCGCGCGGTCGGGTCGGCTTGGAAATCGGGCAGGATCTGCCGCTGGGCCGGCGCGGACGGGATGGCCATGACGAAGGCAAGGAGCAGGCCGGATGATCTCGTAGTCATGGGGGTGCGGGCGAGGGCCGGAGTCTGCGACTGCCGGTTCTACTTGGGCAAGCCGCGTCTGGACGGCGAGGCCGTGCGGCACGGCTACGTGCGGCTGACGATGAAGATTTACACCGATGCCTCGAAGCTGCCTATGCGGGAGGCAGTGGCGGCGTTGCCATCGTTCGAAGGTGGAAATCCGTTTCCGGGTTTTCCCAAAAATCGCCCCTTGAAGATCATTACCGGTCTGTGACACGTCCGATGAGTCCGCGTGGGAACACGTCACGCATAGCGAGACCTCGGCGGGCTGTAGGCTGGCCTGCCAGCCGTAGCCCCGCGTGAGCGGCGGCGAAGGCTGGTCGGGGTGGTCAGATTCGAACCGATTAGCGACGACGAGTGTGGCCGCAAGAGCGGCTAGAACAGCGGAAGTCATTTTCATCTTTGCCACTCCTGCTTTGTGTCGGGCGAAGACGCCCATCCTGTCGATGCGGTCTTCCCCGCCTGCGGATCGACCGCTAATAGGTGGCAAGCGAGACGCGCAGCACCACGGGCTCCTCGCCAAAGTTGAGGCCCCAGTCCGTCTCGCCCCCATTCCAGGTGCGAATGAGCTTGAAGACGCCGTTCTCGTAGGTTCCCTCCTCGACGCGTAGGAACTGCCGGTGCTGCCATTTACCGTCAATCATGGCGGAGGGGGTCTGTCCGGTTCCCTCTGCGACAGGCCGGTGGCTCCCGGCGCCGGCCGGCCGGAAGTCGACGCGGCAAAAGTATCCGGTCACCAGAAACTGGTTGTCCTGCAGTTGAGCAACCAGAGCGCGCCCCGTCGGCTTCGGATTCCCCGCGGGGGCATGGTGATTGTAGCGGAGCGATCCATACGCCACCTCCGCGTTCCAGGATCCGAACGGCAGGGTCTCTGTTACCCTGCCCTGCTCTTCGGCCACGGCCTGGAGCTTGCCATCGAAATTGAGGCGGGCGATCTCCCGCTGCATCGGGCCGATCAACCGGAAATTCATTGCCCAGGGAGTCAGGAACTCCTCTACCATCCTGGAACCCTCCCAAGCGCCCAACTTCCCCGTCTGTGTTCCCGCCTCTGCCCCCAGCAAATAAGGCTCGGTAGTATCCGAAGCCGGCGAGACTCCTATAGCCTGAAGGCCGAGTGCCGAGAAGAAAAAGCGGGCACCGCCGGGACAGCCGGTCTCAGGCAGGTAGAGGGGATTGTCGTCGCGGTGATACAGTGCCAGCACTTTCAAATATGCGGCGGGATCGTTCTGGTAATTGTCGGGCGCCAGAATATCGAGCGCTGGCGCCGCGACTTTCCAGATGGGGAGCACATTGTCGGTGGGGCCGCCGCTCTCGTAGTTGCCGGGAACGCCCGGCTGGCCGGGAGGGCCGGGATGGAACGGGTCGCGCAAAGCGCAGTTGGCGAACATGGGCAGGGGATAAACGGCCTTGCCCGCGGCTGCGACTTGCCCCACGTATCTCGCTACCGACCAGGCGTGGAAGTATTCATCCGCATCGGGACCAAAAGCTTCCTGCCAGTTCGGGGATGGAGAAGCGGTCTTCACCCGCAGGGCGCGGAGGAGCTCGGGCGGCACTGGCGCTTCGAAGAGCTTCTGCGCAGCCGGGGAGTAATCGCGGACACTACTCCATGTTCCGGTTTCATTCTCCACCTGAACCATGATTACGGTGCGCTGGGGGTCGACTTCCTTAAGATGCCGCATGAGAGCGGCGAACGCGCTCTGGTCCGCTTCGAGCGATGCGGTGGCGAATGGTGAAGGCGAGTCCACCGCCTGCCCGTCCTTATCGACCATATGTGAATAGCGGTCGGGGGCCAGCAACATCCATTCGGGCATGTAGTGCTGGCTGCCGTTCTTATAGGTGGCGAACCAGAGCGGCACCAGGCGAACGTTATGCTGGCGAGCCTCGGTCAGGAGCCTGTCGATCACCGCATAGTCGTACTGTCCGGGCTGAGGTTCGAACTGATTCCAGTAGACCGCTATTTCGACCGTGTTGACATTCAGGTAATCCATGGCGAGCCACACTTTTGGACGCCTGGGCCAAGTGCTCTCTACACCCAACATCAGATCCTCCGCGCCCAATATCAGATATGGAGCATCGTCCACAAACAGAGCGAAGCGTCCGTCCTTATTCACCAGGCGGGGCAGCGGGCTCTCCTTGACCTGGGCGTGGAGCGTAACGACGACGTTCGTGGTCACAACAGCGGCCAGAACAGCGGCCAGAACAACGGAAGTTGTTTTCATCTTTGGCACTCCTGCTTTGTGTCGGGCGAAAACACCACCTGAAGGCAGTTCACCGGTAATCCGGGAATCCCGGCGGCGCGAACGCCCACGTGCCGCCGGATCCGAGGGAATTGAGACTGCCGCGACCGCTAATAGGTGGCAAGCGAGACGCGCAGCACCGTGGGCTCCTCGCCAAAGACGAGGCCCCAGTCCGTGGCATCTCCATTCTGGGTGCGAATGAGCTTGAAGACGCCGTTCTCGTAAATCCCCTGTTCGACACGCAGGAACTGCCGGTGCTGCCATTTTCCGTCAATCAGGGCCGAGGGCGTCTGTCCGGTTCCTTCCACGATATGCTGGGACTTCCGTTGCTGCTCGGTGCCGGCCGGAAAGAAGTCGACGGTGCAAAAGTATCCGGCCACCAGAAACTGGTTGTCCCCGAGCTGGGCAACCAGCGCACGCCCCTCCGGCGTCGGATTCGACCCGGCCGTGGAGGGACCAAAGCGGGCCGATCCGTACGACACCACGGCGTTCCAGGATCCGAACGGCAGCGTCTGCGTGAGCTTGCCCTGCTCTGCGCCCTTGAAGAGCACCGGCTCGGCCACGGCCTTGAGCTTCCCTTCGAAATTGAGACGCGCGATCTCCCGCTGCATTGGGCCGACCAACACGAAGTTCCGCGCCAAATAAGGCACAGGTTCATTCCCGGATTCCGAGTCTCCGATAGCCTGAAGACCGAGTATCGTGAAGAAATAGCGGGTAAAGTCTCCACTAGCGGGGTCACCCCCGGGACAACCGCTCTCCGGCAGGAATAGGGGATTGTCGTCGCGGTGATAAAGCTCGAGCACTTTCAAATAGGCGGCAGGGTCGGCCCGGTAATCATCGGGCCCCAGAATATCGATCGCTGGCGCTGCGGCCTTCCAGATGGCGAGCACATTGTCCGTGGGGCCGCCGCTCTCGTAAGCGCCGTGAGCACCCGGCTGGCCGGGAGGGCCCGGATTGAACGGGTCGCGCAAAGCGTCGTTGACATCCATGGGCAGGGGATAAACGGCCTTCCCTGCGGCGGCGACTTGTCCGATATATTTCGCAACCGACCAGGCGTTGAAGTACTCGTCCGCATCGGGACCAAAGGCTTCCTGCCAGTTCGGGGATGCAGCAGCGGTCTTCACATGCATGGCCTTGAGGATTTCGGGCGGCACCGGAGCCTCGAAGAACTTCTGCGCTGCCGGAGAGAAATCGCGGATGCACTGCCAACTGCCGGGTTCATTCTCCACCTGAACCATGATTACGGTGCGCTGCGGGTCGGCTTCCTTGAGGTGTCCCATGACAGCGGCGAACGCATGTTTGTCCGCTTCGAGCGACGCGGTGGCGAACGGTGAAGGCGAGTCCACTGCCTGCCCATCCCGGTCGATCATATGTGAATAGCGGCCGGGGTCCAACAACATCCATTCGGGCATGTAGTGCTGGCTGCCGTTTTTCCACGTGGCGAACCAGAGCAGCACCAGACGAACGTTATGCTGGCGCGCCTCGGTCAGGAGCCGGTCGATCGACGAAAAGTCGAACTGCCCGGGCTGCGGTTCGATCTGATCCCAGTAGATCGGTATTTCGATCGTGTTGGCATGCAGGTATTCCATGGCGGCCCAATCTTTTGGATGCAAAGGCCAAGTGCTCTCCAAGCCCAAGTCCTGATCCTCTACACCCAATATCAGAAATGGAGCATCGTCCACGAACAGGGCAAAGCGCCCGTCCTTCTGCACCAGGCGGGGCAGCGGACACTCCTTGACCTGGGCGTGGAGCGTTACGACAACGAGGGTGGCCGCCAGCGCGGCTATAACGGCGGAAGTCATTTTCATCTTTGGCACTCATACTTTGTGAGAGGAGGGCGCGGCCGCGGACCGGCGGCCGCGCCCAGCCTGGGGTTGAAGTCAGCGAACGAGCTTTCCGCTCAACTCGAAGGTGGTCAATGTAGATTATATTTCGGTAGTGGGTCAGTTTGCCTGAATTGAGCGGTAATTGTAGGTCGGGGTTTATCCCCGACAGAGAGATGTCGAGGGTTTTGGTGTCGGGCATAAAGCCCAACCTACACAAACTGACCCACTGCTTATATTTCCCCATCGTTGCGGATTATTTCTCCCCCTGGCTTGAGCGTGGGCGTGCCAACGCCGCGCCCTGGGGAAGGAGGTTGGGAGGAAGGGGCAGGCACCTCGCATTAGAGAGGAGCCGGTAGACAGCTGCTCGATGGGAATAGGAAAGGGCGAACAAGACGGTCCAGCGAACGTGAGCCAGCCGATTCGCTCAGGGACAAGTCGATCGTCATCGGCGGGTGGCTCCCCTCGCTGACCTTTGCGTCAGGCGACTCCGTGCGTCTCCCATGAAAGTAGTCTACAGGGTCACTTATCCGAACGGTAAGATCTACATCGGCCAAGATGTCGCCGACAGCATCAACTACTTCGGCAGCGCGAGCAGTGCACTTATCTCGGCCGACTTCACACGCGAGTAGCGACGTGACTTCACCATCCTCGTGTGAGCAAAGAACTCGTTCATCGCTGCATCCGGTTGGTTAGTGACGTGGCTCGCCTTCCTTGGACCGGGTGATGCGTTGGTCTGGGGCCAAAACTTGGTGGTGCGGTGACAGCCATGCCGCAGAAATCTCATTGTTTTCCAGACACTCATCATCAATTTTGCAGGCTCCTATTGCATGGAGCCGGCTAAGAGCTAACAGTTGAAAATCCGAAGATTCTAACGAAAGGACATCATATGACTCTGCCGCACACTTACGGATTGGTTTTGATGCTAACCATTCTGACCATGATTTGCTGGGGTTCCTGGGCCAACGTGCTCAAGTTCACCAAGGGCTGGCGTTTTGAACTTCTCTACTATGACTACTCGATCGGAGTGGCGTTGGGGGCAGCTCTCGCCGGATTGACCTTTGGCACCTGGGGGGCGGACGGTCTCAGCTTCACGAAGGATCTTTCGCACGCCGGCAGCCTCAACATTCTCTCCGCATTCGCCGGCGGAGTCATTTTCAACCTCTCGAACATCCTGGTGGTGGGGGCCATTGCGGTGGCGGGCATGGGTGTGGGGTTTCCCATCGGCGTAGGCCTGGCTCTGGTGGTGGGAGTCATCTGGAACTACATCGTCAACCCCCAGGGTAATCCTTTCCTGTTGTTTACCGGCGTGGCTTTGGTGATGGCGGCCATCGTGGTGGACGCTATCGCCTACCGGGCGCTCGCAGCCAGCAAGAGCGCGGCCGGAGACATGGCGGATGCAACGGCCAAGAAAGCCGCCACTTGGAAGGGGATCAAGCTCGCCATCATCGGCGGCATCCTGATGGGAATGTTCTACCCGCTGGTCGAGATCGGCAAGACGGGCGAACGCGGGCTCGGGCCCTATGCGGTGGGATTCGTCTTCGGTCTGGGCGTGCTGGTTTCGGTTTTCGTCTACAATCTCTATTTCATGAGATTCCCGATCGACGGCCCGCGGCTGACTTTCGGAGACTATCTGAAAGGCAAGGCGTGGGTGCATTTCCTCGGGATCGCCGGCGGCGTGATGTGGATCGCCGGTTCCCTGTCGAACTTCGTCGCGGCCAGCGCGCCCAAGGCGTTGCAGGTGGGTCCGGCGATCAGCTACGCCATCGGGCAAGGCTCGTGCATGGTCGGAGCCCTTTGGGGCGTTCTGGTTTGGAAGGAATTCGCCGGAGGCGGCGCGCGCGTGAACCGGCTCCTCACCTTCATGTTCCTGCTCTACATGATGGGTCTGGTGGTAGTCTCAATCGCGCCTCTCTACGCTGTCCGCTAGGCGCTGGATCGGAGAGGACCCATGGAACCGCTGCTCCTTGGCATCGATGTAGGGACCAGTGCCGTCAAGGCCGCGCTGGTGGACCCGCGCGGCAGCCTTCACGCGGTGGGCCAGGCAGAGTATCCGCTGCACCATATACGGGCTGCTTGGGTTGAACAAGATCCCGACGATTGGTGGCGTGGTACCTGCCAGGCGGTGCATGAGGCGCTCGCCAAGGTCCCGCACGGAGCCGAGAGGGT
>CAIVSK010000351.1 GCA_903908495.1 Akkermansiaceae bacterium | reverse complement strand
CCTCCCGGGTTTCCGGTGTTAGATCACCGAGATCGCCTAACATTTCAGTGACATGGGGAAGCGATATGGAAACGACGTTATGGGCGCAATCCGGGCACTCCTTGGTAAAGAAGGATTGATGCAGATCTCCCGGATCCAAATCCTTGCCCAGGCTCTCCAGGCCACAATTTTCGCAGCGGAATAGCATCTCCCGCCACGGGTCCAGGACATCCCTGAGGCGACCTCCGGCGTAGCGCTTCGGTTCGTTATTGGTATTCATGTTACCGGCGGTTCTGCTCATCGACCTGGCCATTGAGGGTGCAGAAATCGTAGAGCCAGCCAATTCCGCACAGGCCGCCGGTGAACAACCATAGGAGGCCGGTGAAGATTTTCCCGAGATAGAACCGGTGGATTCCGAGCAACCCGAGAAACATCTGCAGGATCCACGCCACCGAATAATCATAAGGCCCCTCGGCGAAGCGGCGGTTGGCGTCGGCATTCATGCCGGGAATGAGAAAAGCATCGATGATCCAGCCGATTCCCAGCAGCCCGGCGGTGCACAGCCAGATCAAGCCGGTGACAGGCCTGCCATAATAAAACCGGTGCGCCCCGGTGAAACCGAAAATCCAGAACAAATAGCCGATGAGCGGGTGGTGGGTGGCCGCTGGCGGGTTGTGCATGCAGGGTTTATAATCGCACACCACTTAAGCCGCGATGAAAATTTTGCGGCTGGCCCCCTCAAAAAACTCTAAAGCCCCCCCTCAAAAGATGGCTCGACTCTGCGGATGGGATTGGTAGGTTCGTCGGCAAGGATTTCCCTTCCACCATAACACCAGCCATGTCCTCCCCCATTCCCAACCAGCGGCGCGACTTCCTCCGCAACTTCACTGCCGCCTTCGTCCTGGCCGTCTTGTCCGTGCTGACCCTGCCGCCAGCCATGGCCGCTGAAGCCTCCACGGTCAGGGTGAAGGACGGGCACGTCCAGGAATACGTCAACGGCTCGCTGCGCCGATCCTACGGCTCGGATATCGTGGACGCCTCGACCGACGGGAAAATTGTGGCGGCGGTCACCAAACAGGGGCGCATTCAGGAGTACGTGAATGGCTCGCTGCGCCGCTCCTATGGTTCGGACGTCGTGCGGGTCAGGGTCAGCGGCGGCTCGGTTTTCGGCGATCTCAAAAACGGCCGCACCGCCGAATATGTGAATGGCTCCCTGCGCCGGACTTTTTGAGACCCATCAAGGTGTCATGCAGCCCGGTGACCACACAGGATGGCTGACTGAAATAGGCGTAGCCGAACAAGTAATTCTATGCCGCTCCCGGCACGATGTTTTCCTCCATGATGCCGAGCGAAAAGACCGTTCCGCGATCTTTGCCACGCCCCGCCCGGCGGTCCACCTGGTTAAGAAATGCCGTGGCTGAAGCTCCGCGCCAATCAGTACGCCGTGACGGCCGCGGGTCGAGCAGAGCCGGTTGAACAACCACCAGGAGTCCCCCGCTCCGATCCGCCGTAAATGGAAGTTTGTCGAGGAATTGCGTAAAGGCTAGGCGACTTTCCGGCGGACAGTTGTTTGAGCATTCCGTCGATGAGGCCGGTGATGCGTGAGTCGAATTCCTGACGGGACTCGGGCATCTTGATCTTGATGTATGATGTCAGAGGTTGCGGCGCAAGGCCGTCTCCAGCAGCGCCAGCCATTGCTTGAGTTCGGCGGGCCTGGGCTTCGGCAGGTCTGAGCGCAGGTGCAGCTCTACGCCCGGCACAACGACGATGCGCTTCCATGCCTCCGCCGCCTGTGGGGCTGCGGCCAAGGCATTTGGTGAATCTGACGGACGCGCCACAATCTGGATGCCCTCGAACAGCAGGCTCTTGTAGTCGGCGGTCGTGCGCCCGGCCATCAGCGTGGCAATTTTTTCGGACGGCACGCGCTCCCACAGCAGCTTGCGAATGAGCAGGCCTTGGAGGTAGTGGCGGAACCGATAGACGACTTGTTTGCCAACACGCTCCGGCGCGTCGATGCAGCCGAGAGTTTGGTAGTGGCGGAAGGTGCGCGGTGAAAACTCCTGGCTCGCCCGCGAGTCCGCGCCAATCTCATCCGGGCGGAAGCGGGCGACCACCGAGTTGATCCACTCCAACAGGTCGGTCAGCGAGACGCCGTCGGACCAGTCCATCTGCTCGACTTGTTCGAGTTCACGGATGGCGGCGGCGGGAATGCGGATGGGTGGGTGGTTTTCGGTCACGGCAAAGAATTGTCATTATTATTGCAAACGTGCAATAATAAGTTGCAATAGTTTGCGATTGCGCCAGAATACGGCCGCGCGGTGCATGCGCCACACCGGACCGGGGTGGCATGCCCGTGCAGGTCGGAAGCACATCCATCCGGCAATATCTGCCGCCGTCGTGTCATAAGACTTTGATAGGCCCCGTTCGTAAGACCGCGGCGTCACAGACTGACGCCCGGACCTTTGCGGGCCACCTATCGCATGGTCGCGAACGTCAATACCGCGTTCGCCAAACCCCTTCAACAGGT